>JAGAHX010000044.1 GCA_017626845.1 Bacillota bacterium | reverse complement strand
TTTAGATCAAAATGATCTAAACAGAACCGTCCCCCTCAGTGCATCACCGCAAAACTATTTCTCTGACAGATCCCATGTAACAAGGTTCGTTCACGAACTGCGGTTTTCCCAGCACCACCGACTCATCCGCAAAATGCAGATGCGAGGCGAAAATCGCCTTGATCAGCGGTTCGGTGCGGATCAGTTCCAGCATGGTAAGTGTTGCCTCCTCTTCCGGCATCTTCGGATCCGTCTCGCCGTGAGCCGCCAGCACTTCCGGGGGCGTTCCCACACACATGGAAGAATCCCACCATTCATATGCCTTCGGCACAAACGATGGAGAATAGACCGGCAGATGCAGGAACAGCAGGATAGGCAAACCTTTTTTAACTTCAGCCTTTAAAAAATCCAATTGCAGCCAACTAAACTGCGCCAGGGAATCGTCCAGTGCCACAAAGTTTACGCCGCCGACCTGCATCGAATCCATGGTCGGGTCACAGGGGAGAAACCGCAGGAAGTCGTCGAGATACCGCTCCCGGTCCTCCGCGCATCCGCGGTCGCTGTCATAGCTGTAGTAGTCGTGGTTACCGAACGTGTACAAATAGCGGCGGCCTTCCAGCATACTCTCCAGCAGCTCCAGATTCACCCGGGAAGGACTGTCGGCAATATCGCCGGTAAAGATCAGCGCATCGCAGTCTTCCGCCAGTTCCAGAGCCTCCTTCAGACGCTGCGCCTGGGGAACCCCGCCGGATTCCTCAAGGAAAGCAGCCGTTTTTTTCCTGGATTTCACCTTCGACTTTTCGCTGTCTTCTTCGCAGCATCCGCTGAGATGCGCATCCGACACCTGAAGGATGCGGATCGGTGAACCAAGCCCAATCTTCAATTCAATTTTCTGTATCGTCATAACTCTCTTACCCGACATAACAGCCTCTTACCCAAAATGCACTGTTGAGAACCGTCCCCCAACAGTGCAAAATGATCTAAAAAGAACCGTCCCCGATAGATCAGCCGAACAGCGCCAGCAGCAAACCGGCCGCAACGGCAGAGCCGATGACCCCCGCAACGTTCGGACCCATGGCGTGCATCAGCAGGAAGTTGGAGGGATTCGCCTTCTGGCCTTCCATCTGGGAGACGCGGGCCGCCATCGGTACGGCGGAAACGCCGGCGGAACCGATGAGCGGGTTGATCTTGCCGCCGGACAGCTTGTACATCAGTTTACCGATCAGCAGTCCGCCGATCGTGGCGAAGATGAAGGCCAACAGACCCAGACCGATGATCGCCAGCGTCTGCAGGTTGAGGAAGCGGTCGTAGCGGGCCGTCGCACCGACGGACACCGACAGGAAGATGGTGACCGTGTTCATCAGGCCGTTCTGCGCCGTATCCGCCAGACGGTTCGTAACGCCGGTCTCCTTCAGCAGGTTGCCCAGCATGAGGCAGCCCAGCAGAGGTGCCACAGAAGGCAGCAGCAGGCAGACGAAGATCGTCACCACGATGGGGAACAGGATCTTCTGTTTCTGCGAAACGGGCCGCAGCTGTTCCATCACCGTCGTCCGCTCCTTCTCCGTCGTAAGCGCCCGCATGATGGGCGGCTGGATGAGCGGGATGAGCGCCATGTAGGAATAGGCCGCGATGGCGATGGGCGCCAGATAGTCCGGTGCGAGCAGGCTCGTGAGCCAGATAGCGGTCGGGCCGTCCGCGCCGCCGATGATGCCGATAGCCGCCGCCACGTTTGCGGGGAACTTCAGGATGAGCGCCATCAGAAATGCGGTAAAGATGCCAAACTGCGCGGCTGCACCCAGGAGCAGAGACTTCGGATTCGCCAACAGCGGGCCGAAGTCCGTCATGGCGCCGACCCCCAGGAAAATGAGGGACGGATACAGGCCGATCTTTACGCCGATATACAGGATATCCAGCAGGCCGCCCTCATGGATGACCTCCCCCAGCCCCAGCGTGCCCTCGATGTAGGCATCCCAGAGTTCGGGATGATACAGGCTGGCGCCGGGCAGGTTCGTCAGCAGCATACCAAAGGCGATGCCGACCAGAAGAAGAGGCTCGTACTTTTTTACGATGCCCATGTAAAGCAATACGCAGGCCAGGGCGATCATGATGATCTGCCGCACGTCCACCAGCTGCATAAAACCTGAGGTGGCCCACAGTCTGCCTAAGATTGCAGAGATTCCATCCATAGACGCCTCCTAGATCACCAGCAGCACGTCGCCGGTGGCAACGCTGGCGCCTTTTTCCTTCGCGATCTGCTTGACCGTGCCGTCGGAAGGCGCTGCGATCTCGTTCTCCATCTTCATGGCTTCCACGATCATCAGCACGTCGCCGGCCTTGACAGCATCGCCGACCGCTACGTTCACCTTCAGTACGGTGCCGGGAAGCGGGGATTTCACCTGCGTTCCCGGGGTCATCGGCAGAGGAATGGCGGAATGCACCGTCTCCGGCGTCTGGGACGCGGCGGTGACGATGGGAGCAGCGGGAGGCAGGGGCGCCTTCGCCTCGTATTCGTCCAGAAGCATGGCCTTGCCCTCTTCCACTTCCACTTCGTAGACCTTTTTTCCAAGGTTCACCTTATATTTCATTGCCGCCACCTGCTTCCTCATCTATGCGTTTAATGGAGAGAAATCGTAATTCATTCAGGGGTTTTCCCAGCGTATCCGCGACGATGGCCATCACCATGGCGGCGTCTCTGGGATCCGTATTGTAAAGTTTTATCCCGCCGGCGCTTCCGGGCGCTTCGGGGATGCCGTACTCCGCGATCTCTTCTGTCTGCGGCTCTGCCGCGGGGGCCTGTGCGGATGCTTTCGGCGTCGTCACCCGGTACAGGATGACAACGACAGCCATCAGCAGCGCCAGGGCGGCGAACACCACGCAGATGCCCAGCAGAGAATAGACGGCTCCGGTTCCTATGCTCATTCGTCCATCCTTTCTATGCTGTAGCTGCACATGTTTTGTTCCTTTGCTTCTCTGTCTTCGAAGAACTTCTCCGCCACCGCGGGGAACGCGATGTAGCTGAGCACGTCTTCCTCGCAGCGGGCCTTGCTGCCAAGGTGCGCTTCCGCCTTCGCAAAGGCTTCTTCGTCCAGGGGCGCTACGATGGGCGGTTCACCGCCGAGCACCTTCGCCCGCACGGCTTCGTCGATGGGGGCCGGCGTCTTTCCGTATTCGCCGCGGCAGTAGGCCTTGACTTCCTTGGATACTGTCTTGTATCTTTCGCCTGCCATCACGTTGAGCACGGCCTGCGACCCGACGATCTGCGACGTCGGCGTTACGAGGGGCGGATAGCCCATGTCTTTGCGCACCAACGGCGTCTCTTTCAGGGCATCCTGGAACTTGTCCTCGGCGCCGAGTCCCTTCAGCTGGGACAACAGGTTGGAGATCATGCCGCCGGGCATCTGATAGGTGAGACACTGAGTATCAGTCGTCAGGGACAACGGATTGAGGGTGCCGTCCTCCAGGAAATCGTCCCGCACCTTTTTGAAGTAATCCGCGACTTCCAGCAGCACCTGGCCGTCCAGTCCGGCGTCCATGCCCATCTCCTTGAGCGCGTAGTACAGCGTCTCCGTCGCGGGCTGGGACGTGCCGCCGGACAGCGGGGAAATGGCGGTGTCGAGCACGTCGGCACCGGCTTCCGCGGCCTTCAGGCAGGACAGGAACGCCATGCCGGCGGTGCAGTGGGTATGGATGACCACAGGCAGATCCAGGGCATCCTTTAACGCTGCCGTCAGATCGTAGGCGGCTGCCGGGGTCATGATGCCGGCCATATCCTTGATGCAGATGGAGGATGCGCCCATGGCCGCCATTTCCTTCGCCAGCTTTACGTAGGCTTCCCGGGTGTGGACGGGGCTGGTGGTGTAGGAGATGGCGCCGGATGCGTGGGCCCCGCAGGCCACGGTCTCCTCGATGGCCACGCGCAGATTATCGACGTCGTTGAGCGCATCGAAGATGCGGATGATGTCGATGCCGTTGCGCACGGCAGCCCGCACGAAACGGCGCACGACGTCGTTAGGATAATGGGAATAGCCCAGGATGTTCTGACCCCGCAGCAGCATCTGCAGGCGGGTGTTGGGCATGGCTTTGCGGATCTTGCGCAGGCGCTCCCAGGGGTCTTCGCCCAGATAGCGCAGGCAGACGTCGAAGGTCGCCCCGCCCCAGACTTCCGCAGAATAATAGCCGGCGGCGTCCAGTTTGGGCAGGATGTCTTCGAATTTGCTGTAGGGGAGCCTGGTCGCCATCAGCGACTGCTGGGCATCCCGCAGGACGGTTTCTGTGAATCGGATCATAGGCGTTTCTCCTGTTTTGGTAGTTTTTGCGGGTCCTGTCGCCCAACACATCCTCATCTTCGCTCATTCGCTTGGCCGCGACGGGAGCAAACTCGGTTGTCGCGGCGCACGCTCAATCGCTCGATGAGCCTCTTTGGGCACCACCCGCAAAAACAAAATATGATAAAACGAATTAGTATTGAACGATAATATCCGGACAGTTGATGCAATGTTTACGGTATTCGGTCTCGTCCAGGCTGCCGCCGGAGGCAAAATGGCGGGCGAGCGCATCCAGTTCTTCGATCAGAGCGGACTCCAGTTCCGTCAGTGAGGACGGATCTTCTGCTTTTTTACAGAAATCTTTCAACGCTCCGGGGGGATAGTCCGAAGTCTGGTCCATGTCATCCAGACAGATGTCCGTGCTCACGTTGATCCCGACACCGACGACAACGCAGAACCGGCCTTCCATCGCCACGCTCTCGCAGAGGATGCCGCAGACCTTTCGGTCCTGCAGGATGAGGTCGTTGGGATACTTGATGGCACAGGACAGCCCGAATGTGCGGGTGATGGCGCGGCGGACCGCCAGGGCCGCCGCGGGGGTCAGCGCCAGTACGGACGCGCCGGGCGCCAGCCGGTCCGTCAGATACGACAAATAGAGGCCGCCTTCCGGAGACGCGAAGCTGCGCCCCATCCGGCCTCTGCCGCCGGTCTGCCGCTTTGCGATGACGACCGCTTCGGACAGCCCTTCCTTTGCGATTGAAATTGCTTTTGTATTAGTGGAATCCAGAACCTGAAAACGAAAAACATTTTCCATATTAACTATTATACCAGAAAGAATTCAAGATTGTTACAGACATATCAATTCGGGAAGCATTTAGGAGAACCTTAACTCTGACCGTGTATTCTCCGCATTTCTTCAAAAAAGACAACAAAAACAGGCGGCTCAAAGGGCCGCCCTGCCATTCCTGCAAATATCTGCTTTATTTCAGCGCCTCTCCCACGCAGGCGATGGTCAGGCGGGTCAGATACTCGTCCAGCATCTCCCGGGGTTCCTTTTCGCCGTTGAAGATCCACTCCCGGTAGACAGAGAGCGTGCCGGACGTGATGTAGATGCTGAGGATCTCCGCCTTCAGGGGATCCATGATATCCTGCTCCGCCAGCATGTGCTTGATCTGCTGCTTTAAACTGCCCGCGATGCGGGAAAACAGCGCCGCATTCTGGCTCATGATGAGAAAATCCCGGAAATAGTCCAGATTGCTGCTGACTGCGTCGCTGATGCGGGTCACGATGAGCGCCGGATCGTCCAGAATGTTGTGAGCCTTCAGATCGTTCATGATCGTATCGAAGGTGCAGATCGCCTCGTTCTCGATATCCTTTACCAGATCCTCCGTATTTCTGTAGTAGTTGTAAAACGTCTTGCGGTTGATGTCCGCCCGGTCCGCGATGTCCGTGACCGTAATGTCGTTATAGTCCTTTTCCGAAAGCAGCTCCGCAAAGGCGCTGCGGATCGCTTTTTTTGTGCGAATGACGCGTCTGTCTTCCTTTTTTTGCATGATTGACGTTTCCTGTTACAGGGCCTGAGTAATTACACAATTTTCTTGCATTTTGTGGCAAATACCATGTGGCAAGGTATTTTTGACCATAGCCATTATAACACAACTGTGAAATAATACACAAGTGAGTATAGCAAAATCCGCAACTCTATCGTTCGCGCGAAAGGAGAAAGCATAAAAATGGACCTGAAAGAATTTGCCGCAGAAAAGGCGATCGATCTGGTTTTCCATGAGATCGACAAGGACCCGGAAGCGGCGATCCAGAAAGTAGTGGACCTGGTCTTTAAACTGGATAAGAAAGACGGTCTTCACAATCAGAAACCGACGATCGAAGCGGTCGCAAAGGATCCGGACAACGTATGGCACAAGTACGTTCTGGACATGTTCGAGACGATCGACCGGGACGTTTTAAAGAAGATCCTCGTGAACTTCGTGTACAATGCCAACGTCAAGGCGAATCCCAAGGCCATCGCAGCCAGAGAGAAGTACGGCTGCAACATTCCCTGGGCGATCCTGATGGATCCGACGTCCGCCTGCAACCTGCACTGCACCGGCTGCTGGGCGGCGGAATACGGCAATAAGCTCAATCTGACTTACGATGAACTGGACGACATCATCCGCCAGGGCAAGGAACTGGGCGTCATGATGTACATCTACACCGGCGGAGAACCCCTCATCAGAAAGGACGACATCATCAAGCTGTGCGAAAAGCACAACGACGCCATGTTCCTGTCCTTCACCAACGCCACCCTCATCGACGACAAGTTTGCCGACGAGATGCTGCGGGTCAAGAACTTTATCCCTGCCATCTCCGTGGAAGGCTTTGAGGAAAGCACCGACTTCCGCAGAGGCGAAGGCACCTACGGCAAGGTCGTAGCCGCCATGAAGCGCTTAAGAGACCGCAAGCTGCCCTTCGGCATCTCCTGCTGCTACACCAGCAAGAATTGCGACGTGATCGGAAGCGAAGCCTATTTCGATCAGATGATCGAATGGGGCGCCAAGTTCTGCTGGTTCTTCACTTATATGCCCGTTGGCGTGGACGCCGTGCCCGAACTGATGGCGACGGCGGAGCAGAGAAGCTGGATGTACGACCAGGTGCGCGCGTTCCGCAAGACCAAGCCCATCTTTACCATCGACTTCTGGAACGACGGCGAATACGTGGGCGGCTGCATCGCAGGCGGCAGAAGATATCTGCACATCAACGCGGCGGGCGACATCGAGCCCTGCACCTTTATCCACTATTCCGACTCCAACATCCGGGAAAAGACGCTGCTGGAGGCCTTCCAGTCCCCGCTCTTTATGGCGTACCGGAACAACCAGCCGTTTAACGACAACCTGCTGCGGCCCTGCCCGCTGCTGGACAATCCGGAAAAGCTGCGGATGATGGTCCACGAGAGCGGCGCACACTCCACGGATTACACGGCGCCCGAAGACGTGGACGCCCAGTGCGCGAAGTGCGTGGAGACCGCGGCCAAGTGGGCTCCCGTTGCGGACGAGATCTGGAACCGGGACTTCCTGCCGAAGCATCCCGGCTACGTTCCCTACAAGAACGGCATCAAATAGAAAACAACGCAATAACCTATAGGAAAAAGGAGGTCTACAATGGACCCCCTTTTTCTATACCACCTGGAACAGGTAGAACTTCAGATATTCGGTCTCCGGAACGCCCCAGAGGATGGGATGGTCGGCGGCCTGCCGCCGTTCTTCGATCTGCCGCAGCGCGACTCCGGCATCCGCTGCCGCTTCCCGCAGCATCTTCTCGAAGGCCTGGGGACCCATGAAGTGCGAGCAGCTGCAGGTGGCGAGATAGCCGCCTCTGGGCAGCAGTTTCATGGCTTTCAGGTTGATCTCCTTATACCCCCGGAACGCTGCCTTCGCCGTCTCCCGGCTCTTCGTAAAGGCCGGCGGATCCAGGATGATGTAATCGAAGGGGTGTTTCCCCGCCGGGATCCCCTCCGGCCGTTCGCCATTTGCAAGCGCCGTCAAAAGGTCGAACACGTCCGCCTGCAGCACGCTCTGTCTGTCCTGCAGGCCGTTGAGTGCGATGTTCTTTCGGCTCTGCTCGCAGGCGTCCCTGGAGATGTCCACGGAGACGACCTTCGCCGCCCCTGCCGCCGCGCAGTTCATGCCGAAAGCGCCGGTGTGGGTGAAGCAGTCCAGCACCGTATTCCCTTCCGCCAGCTTCGCCGCCGCCTGCCGGTTGTATTTCTGATCCAGGAAAAAGCCGGTCTTCTGGCCGTTCACAAAATCCACGTCGTAAAGCAGCCCGTTCTCTGTGATGGTCACGTGGCCGTCCCCCGGATCGCCATAGGCGCAGCCCTTGCCCGTCTCCATCCCTTCTTTCGTCCGAATCGGAGCCTCGTTGCGTTCGTAGATGCAGCGCACCTGCACCCCGTACGCCGCCAGCACCTCCCGCAGCAGGCGGTAGAGCATGTCTTTGCGGACTTCGATGCCCAAGGACAGCACCTCCGTCACCAGCACGTCCTCAAAGCGGTCCACCGTAAGCCCGGGGAAGCTGTCCGCCTCCCCGAAGATGAGCCGGCAGCAGCGGAAATCCGTTTCCCCCATCACTGTGCGCCGGTAGGCCACAGCGTGTTCGATGCGCCGCCGCCAGAAGGCCTCATCGAAGCGGTCGTTGGTATTGCGGGAGATGAGGCGCACGCGGATCTTGGAGTTATCGTTGATGAATCCGGCGCCCATCCAGCGGTCTTTTTCCGTGTACACGTCCACGATATCGCCGTTGGCGTAGGGCCCTTCCGGTCCTCTCGTCTCTTCCCCGTATACCCAGGGGTGACCCGCGCGCAGCAGCCGCGCGGCTTTTTCATTGCAAATGACTTTCGGATACTCTCTCATGGTTAAAACGCCCAGTTACCATTGCGGAAGACGGGTACGATGCGGCCGTCGCGGCAGACTGCGTCGATGGACATGTCCGGCGTGCCGATCATAAAGTCTTCGTGGACCGCGGAATCGTTGACGCCCAGCTCATGTACTTTATCCAGCCCCATTTCCAGGCCGCCTTCGACGCAGTCCGGGAAACCGGCACCCAGCGCCAGATGGCAGGCCGCGTTCTCGTCGAACAGCGTGTTATAGAACAGGATGCCGCTCTGGGAGATCGGAGAGGCATAGGGCACGAGGGCCGCCTCGCCCAGATAGCAGGAGCCTTCGTCCATGTTGATGATCTCGCCCAGCAGCGCCTCATTCTTCTCTGCGTGCCACTCCACCGCCTTGCCTTCGTGGAAGCGGATCCAAAAGTTTTCGATCAGCTGGCCGTTATAGCACAACGGCTTGCAGGCGTAGACGACGCCTTCCGCGCTGTCTCTGCGGGGCGACGTAAAGCACTCCTCCGTGGGCATGTTGGGATTGAATTCGATGCCCTGCAGGCTCGTCTCGCTGCCGCCGGCGAAGATCCCCTCGGGGATGAGCCCCACGGAAAAGTCCGTGCCGTTTCCCGCTTTGTAGATCAGTTTTTCGATGCCGAGGTTGTTGAGATAGGCGCAGCGCTCCCGCAGGTCGCGGTTGTGATCCTCCCAGGCCTGGACGGGGTCACCCAGCGCCCGGGACGCCTTTAAGATCTCCTCCCAAAGCTTTTCCACTGCCTGGCTCGTGCGAAGCTCCGGGAACAGCTTCTTCGCCCACTTCTTGCCGGGCACCGCCGCGATGGTCCACTGGTGCTTGCCCTCCATCTGGTCGCGGTAGGGCTTGATGACCTTGCTGCGCATCTGCATGGCCTTGGACATCTTCGCTGCATTGACGCCCTTCAGGCCATCCGGGTCGTCGCTCTCCAGATAGATGCGGCACATGGGCAGATTGTCCACGTAGTGCTTCCAGCGGGTCTCGACGTAGTCGGGGACGGTGCCCAGGGTGGTCGCCGTCTGATAGCGGTAGGCCAGCTTGTCCAGGGGCTGGTAGTCCCAGTCCACCACGACCTTCTTCGCCTTTAAGCGATAGCATTCCTCCGCCACCATGGCGGTGAATTCAGGCTGTTCCAGGCCGGAGAAGATGTAGACTTCTTGCCCTTTCTGCACGTTGGCGCCCATGCGGGCGATCAGTTTCGCGTATTCTCTTAAAACGGTCTTTTTCATTTCGTTGTTCCTCTCTTTTTTATTATCGGTCTACGCCCTATTGTAACAGAAAAACCGCCCCTTTCGGAGCGGTTTTCGGACATTTTGTGTCTGGCAGTGACCCTTACAGCACCGTTACGCTGGTGATGTGGGGATTGAGGCCTTCGTACCAATAGCAGAAGCCTTCCAGATCCACGGTGTCGCCGGCCTTGAGGCCCTTGACGGCTTCGTAGACTTCGGTGCCTGCGCCGCAGAGATAGGACTCGACGGTGAAGGTGTAGGTCTGGCCGTCCTTGGAGACCTGGAAGTACAGGTCGTCGCCGTCTGCGCCGGAGCCGTCCCACTTGTAGATGGCTTCGCTCTCAACGGTCATGCCCTTGAAGGCTACGAACTGGTTCTGGTGCTCGATCATCTCGTCGGTGCCCAGCAGTGCAGTAACGTCAGTAGCTTCCGCGATGTATTCGCCTTCTTCGATCTCGAAGGTAGCGTCTACGATCTCGACTTCGCCGGACCATTCGGACTTAAATCCGGTCACCTTGATCTTGGTGCCCGGGACCAGCTTGGCAGCATCCTCTTCGGAGCAGGCCATGTTGTACAGGAAGTACGCGCCTTCGTTGTCCTGGGTGTAAGCGGTGATGGTGTTGTCCCACCAGGACTGGGTCGCCTGGACGAAGGTCTCGACGGTAACTTCGGTGTCCAGATCTGCAGCGGCATATTCCGCATAGGTCATGACGCCTTCGCCCTTGGCGAAGATGTCAACTTCGGGTTCGGCAGCGGGTTCGTTGGAACCGCTGGTGCAAGCTGCCAGCGCGAAGACCATGCTCAGAGCCAGCAGAACCGCAAAAATCTTTTTCATGTTTTCTTTCCTCCTATAAGCCTCCTCCGATCGAGAAGGCAACACAACTATTATATGCGAGCAGACAGAAAATGCAAGTTACTCTTTCTTCCGTGACCGCAGCCACCAGACGGCGATGCCGCACCAGGTGAGGGCGAGCACGATGAGCAGCCCTTTGGACATGGCCGGCAGCGGTCCCAGATCGTCTGCACTTCCCGGGCCGCCTACCGACGCTGCGGTCTGGTCCAGCCGGTACAGGGAGTTGATCTTCTCGAACAGCCCTTCCATATATGCTTCGTCCACAGTCTGTCCGCGGCGCCGGGATTTGCAGACTTCCTCGATCATCTGGCCGGCGGCATCCCGCAGGGAGGCGGAGCCGTTAAAGACAGGCGTTACGAAGGTGTCTCCGGTGTGATCCAGCAGCAGCTGCACCGCCTCGATCTTCGCGAAATAATGTTCCTTGTTATCCTCTCCGCCCCGGCTCAGATAGTCGACATAGGCCGGGTCGTTCTGCGCCTTCGTCGTTACGGGCACGTACCCTTCCGTCTCCGAATAAGCGATCTGCACATCGTTCGTCAGCAGGAACTGGGCAAACAGCCAGGAGGCCAGCACTTCCTGGGGGTCGCGCTTATTGAAGATGCACACGGACGGACCCTGGGAGATCATCTGGGGATGACCCGGGTCAAACTGAGGAATGGCCCGCACCACCGTCTCGAACCGCACGATCTTGTCCGGCGCGATGTCGCACAGCGGCGCATCGGTCCCCATCCAGGTGGAGCCCGCCGTGGAGTCGATGGCGAAGAGGCACTGGCCCGCGTTCAGGAAATTCGCGGGATAGCTGGAGATCTTAAAGGTCGAGAACGCTTGACTGGCCGCGTGGGGCGAGATCGTAAACAGCAGATCCTTCGTGGTATCGTTGAAGATCTGGATCTCCCCTTCCGGCGTAGAATAGGGCGCATCCAGCTGCTTCAGCATCTGGATCATCATATTGTCCGTGGACTTATAGATGAAGGGGATGAGGACGTTCTGGCCGTTCACCGCGAAGGTACCGTCCGGATTCTTCGCCAGCGCGGCCTCGGACACCTCCCACAGGAAATCCCAGGTGAGCTCCTCCGGCACCTCATAGCCCAGCTTCTCCACATAGGTCTTGTTGATGAAGCAGGCTTCCGTCGAACGCATGTAGGGAATGGCATAGTGCGATTCGCCGATGCGGCACTCCTCCAGGAACTGGGGCACCATCTCGTCCATCGAGGGCCCATCGTATAACAGCGATGACCCGCCCAGCCCGTACTGTTCGTCCGCAAACAGGCCGTCCAGGGGCACCACCGTGCCCTGCCCCGTCAGATACGTGGCGATGTGGTCCGGATAGGAGACGCACACGTTGGGCGTCGTGCCGGTGGAGATATTCGTAATGACGTCGTTGTAGATGCGGGCGTAGTCGGTGTACAACCGCATGTTGACGTGGATGTTCGGATACAGCGCTTCGAAATCCGCGATCGCCTTCTCGTAGATATCCACCTGGGTGCGGTTCGTATCGTTCTTCGCCCAGAAGGTGATCTCGTAGTCCCGGGAGGCGTCGAATTCCTCCGGCACCGCAAACTCCGCCATGCCCTGGGAGCCGTGGCAGGCGGTCAATAGGAGGGTCACCAGCAAAAGCAGGGGCAGCAGTCTCTTCATCCCTTCGTACCCCCTCTCGAAACGCCGGCCATGATCTTCTTGTGGAAGAGCAGGAACAGCACGATGAGCGGCACGGAGATGACCACGACAGCAGCCATCATGGCGGGGATGTTCTCCCGGCCAAAGCCGTTTTCGCGGATCTCCTGGATGCCGTTGGACACGAGGAAATAGGCCGCATCGTCGGTGATGAGCCGCGGCCACACGTAGGAATTCCAGCATTCAATGACCTTCAGGATCGTGATGGTGACGATCGTCGGCTGGCAGATGGGGAGCATCACCCGGGTGAGGTAGCGGAAATCGCTGCAGCCATCCACCTTCGCCGCGTAGTACAGTTCGTCGGGGATGCCTTCGAAGTTCTCCTTCAGCAGGTAGATATAGAACACGGAGGTGACCGACGGCAGGATGAGGCCCCAGAACGTGTTGCGCATGCCCCAGTTCGTGATCGTGACGAAATTCGTGATGACTACGAGCTCTGTGGGGATCATCATCAGGGACAGGAACAGCGTAAAGGCCAGGTTTTTGCCCTTAAATTGCAGCCGCGCGAAGGCGAAAGCCGCCAGGGTGATGACCACGAGCATGATCGCGGTCGTCGCGACGGTAAACACGATGGTGTTGCCGAAATAGCGGGCCAGGGGCACCGCCGTAAAGGCGTCGGCGTAGTTCTGCAGCGTCGGGGAAGACGTCCAGAATTTCGGGATGTACTCGGAGTTGTAGGCTCCGTAGCTCTTGAGGGATGTGAGGATCATCCAGTAGAACGGGAACAGCACCACCAGCCCCCAGAAGACCAGGAAGAGGTAGGTGATGGTCCGGAGGACCGTCCGGCGGGTGCGGGCCTTTTTTTCGATCGCTTGGTAATCGTGATTCATGGCCGCCTCCTAATAGTGCACCCTGCGCCCCGAGATCATCAGGTTGATGCAGGTGATGGTGAGAACGATGGCAAACAGGATGAGTGCCGCTGCCGAGGCGAAGCTCGGATAGCCGCCGCTGTTGCCGTAGAGCATGTCGTAGATATAGCCCACGATGGTGTTCATGCCGGCGGCGTTGAGATCGGTGCCGAAGATGGCCACCGCGTCGGAATAGGCCTTGAACGCCCCGATAAAGCCGGTGATGACCAGATAGAAGATCATGGGGGAGATCATCGGCAGGGTGATCCGGGTAAAGGTGCGCAGCTTGCTGGTGCCGTCGATCTTCGCCGCGTTGTAGTAATCCTGGTTGACCGAAGCCAGCGCGCTGGTAAGGATGAGGATCTTGAAGGGCATAACGACCCAGATCGTGTAGAAGCAAAGCACGAACATCTTCGCCCAGTAGGGGCCGTCGATGAAGTCGACGGCGGACCCGCCGAACCAGGTGATGACCAGGTTCACGAGGCCGTCGGTGTAGGCGGTCTTCTTGAAGAGGATCATGAAAACGAGGCCCACCGCCAGCGTATTCGTTACGTAGGGCAGGAAGTAGACGGTCTGGAAGAGTTCCTTCAATTTTTTGATGGAATTCAGGGCAAGGGAGATGAGCAGGGCGATGCCTGTGGACAGTGGCACGGTGATCGCCACCAGGATGAGAGTATTCTTGAGCGCCTGCAGGAAATAGGGATCGCGCAGGACGTAGGCATAGTTGTACCCTCCGGTGCCGGAATAGGTCTGAGAAGCGAAATTGTAGTCCTCCTCGAAGGAATAGACGAGGACGTCCACCAGGGGATAGACCATAAAGATCCCCAGGAAGACGATGGCGGGCAGCAGATAGAGCCAGGCTTTGTTGTTTTGCTTGTCCATAGTTTTGTAATAAGCACCGGAGATGCATGCCGTCCTCGGACACGCTCTCGCTACCGGGGGCCCCTCCCAGCGGTTCTAAGCTCTGGCTTCGCCTATGGCTCGCCAATCGCTAAGAACCGGGTTCCCCGAGTGTCCTCGAACAGCATGCATCCTCCGGCTAATGACAATAACTAATAAATACGTTTCTCTGTCTCTTTATCGAACAAATAGACTTTATTAGGTCTTAATCGGAAGTTTACGGTGGGTTTGGACTCGTCCACCTTGTATTCCGCACCGATGATGGCGCGGATGGACTGTCCGGGAGCGGCGCTGTGGGTGCACACCACGGACGTATCGCGGCCCATGACTTCCACGGCGGTCAGGCCACAGTTCATCATGCCGGCTTCGTCGGGAATAAAGCCTTCGGGACGGATGCCCACCCAGACGGGGCGGTCCGCCTTCTGCAGTTCTTCGGAGAAGATGTCCGAACCTGCCAGGTCCAGCACGTCGTCTTCGCCGATGTAAAGTTTTCCGTCCTTCACCCGGCCTTCGAACACGTTGATGGCCGGCGTGCCGAGGAACTTCGCCACGAACAGGTTCACCGGATCGTCATAGACGTCCTGGGGCTTGCCGATCTGCTGCACGACGCCGGCGCTCATCACCACGATCATGTCGGTGATGGACATGGCTTCCTCCTGATCGTGGGTCACGAAGATCGTCGTAATGCCCGTCTCCCGCTGGATGCGGCGGATCTCCTCCCGGGTCTGCAGACGCAGCCGGGCATCGAGATTCGACAGCGGCTCATCCAAAAGCAGCACCCGGGGCATCTTCACCAACGCCCGGGCGATGGCCACCCGCTGCTGCTGACCCCCGGAAAGCTCCGCGGGCTTGCGTTCCATATAGTCCTGGATCTGCACCAGTTTTGCGGCTTCCAGAGCCTTCTCCTCCATCACCTCTTTGGAAAGGCGGGCATCCCCCTTCAGGTTCTGCAAGGGGAACAGGATGTTCTGCCGCACCGTCATGTGGGGATAGAGAGCGTAATTCTGAAAGACCAGACCGATGCCCCGGTTCTCCGGCGGCAGGTCCGTTACGTCATCCTCCCCGAAATAGATGCGGCCGGACGTAGGCGTCTCCAGGCCGGAGATCAGGTTGAGCGTGGTGCTCTTGCCGCAGCCCGAAGGGCCCAGCAGGCCGATCAGCTTGCCGTCCGGGATCTCGAACGTAAAGTCGGATACCGCCACCACATCCGAGCCTTTTTTATTGCGGTTGGGGAAAATTTTTGTCAGATGATCCAGTACTACTTTCATGGTCGTTTCCCTTAATGCGTGCCTGCCAGGGACAGCATGTCTGCCAGATACCAGCTGCCGTCGATGTTTACAAAGTACATGCGGTTGTCGAACACGTCCACCCGCTGCTGGCCGGCGACCCGCATTTCCTTCTCGAAATATACGTCGCAGGACAGCAGATTCTCGCTGTATTGAATGTAATTGCTGATGCTCTCCTTATTCCAGGCCGTGATCACGTGGTTGCTCACGAACGTGATGTCCACGGAATCCGCCCAGCGTTCGGCCAGATCGTACAGGTTGGAGCCCTCGAGCAACTTGCATTCGCGCACGACGGTATAGAAGCCGTGATACGACCCCGCCACGTCGTCCGTCATGAACTGCGACCACAGTTCGCCGATGTACAGGGGATCCGCGATCTCGGCCATCCTGTTCATGGCTTCCTGGGTCTCGGCGAAGTTGGAGGGCACGGAATAGACGCCGGGAGCGGTCATGACCGCTGCGACCTCCTGACCCGCATTGTTGAGGGCAGAGATCTTCGGTTCAAACGCCAGCCCCTTCAGGTCGTACAGAAGTCCCGCGGGGACCTCCGCGTACGGCGCCACATACTCAAATTCCGGCAGCGCCGCTTCGGCGAAGTTCACGTCTGCCGATACGGGCGTGCCGTCCAACAGCAGCGTAAACCCCTCCGGGATCTCGACGGAATAGCTCAGCAGACCGTTTTCGCCAAAGGGCAGCTGCGTTGCTGCATCCCGGTCCGGATCCAGGAGCACCGCAGACGAGATGTCCCAGTCGGAGATCGTCATGATCATCAGTTTCGTGATCTTATTCGCCTCGTGCAGGCCCACCCGCAGGAAAGGCTTACCGTTGGCCGTTACGTTGACCACCGGATCGGTGCTGCCGATGTGCGCCGGATCTTCGGTCAGTTCGATCTGCGCCGCGTCGGTCCCCTTCAGAGACTGCAGCACGCCGTAGAAGCGATCCTTGGTGGCGGTCATCGCCCCCGCAGGGCCGTTGAACGCGTTCTTCTCCAGGAATTCACCGAGACCGCCGTCCTTTTCGGACGAATTCTGCAGCAGTTCGCCCACATATTTCACCGGGTCCTGGTTCTCGTAGCGCACCATGATGCCTTTCACGTAGAAGTGCAGGCCCGCCAGCAGCGCCAGGATGACAGCAACGTAAACAAGATAGATCCTCCAGAACTTGCTCTTCATCTTAGTTCCCTCCTTCCCCGGCTGCGCTCTTCACAAGGAAGGACGTAGGCAGCCGCCACGAGGAGTTCGCGTAATACAGCGTTACGCTGGTCATCAGATATTCGCCGTCGTAATACAGCGACGAGGAGCTGCCGCCGTCCAGATTGGCGGCGTTCACTGCGCCGTACTGCTGCATCACGTTGATGAGGTCCTGGGCCGTCGCGCCGAGGTGGCCCGATGCGCCGCGGCCGTCGGTGACCAGCAGAAGGATCGCACCGTCCGCCCTCTGGCCGATGACGGTCCGGGGATTGGCGCCGGAGCCCGCGCCGTTGAGCTGGCGGGCTTCGCCGTTGATGATGAGCGGAACGAAATGGTTATTGGAATCGGAAGCCTCATCCTGGAACGCCACCGCGTCCCGGATGCCCTGCTCCTCGACAAAACTCTTGAATTGGTTGGGCGTCCAGCCGGAGATCGACTCGATGCGCAGGATGTTCTTGCTGTCCAGGCCGATCATATACAGACCCGTCCAGCCGCTGGGATCGTTCAGCAGGATCTCGCCGTTCGAGACGCAGACGCCGTAGGGACGGCCGCCTTTGTTCATGTCCGCGGCGTACAGACCGCCGTTGACCCCGCCGACCGCCTGATGCATGTCGCACAGCTGCCCCAGTTCCTTGCCGTATTCGCCCCAGGGATAGGTAGTTCCCACGAAGACCTGGGAGGGATCCGCCACGATCATCAGGGTGCCGAAGAAGCTCCGGCCGTTCACCTGCACGATCTCCACGCCGTGCTCATCGAAGTTGCCTTCCACCGGCGTGTCTGTGGCGATCATCCCCTCGTCGATATCCGTCTCCATTTCGCCCATGGACGTGCGGCTGACGATCTCGTTGATCTCATCCTCCGACAGGAACATCGTAGCGAGGAACTTCAGGTTGCCGGACTCCAGCACCGTAGTAACGAAGGTGTCGCGGGCGGATTCGGAGGGACCATGAATGATGGATGCCACGATGACCACGAGAGCCAGCACGACAGCCAACACCGTCGTGAGCACAACAGTAAGAACACGGCCCACGATGCGGCCGGCACCCAGCTTTCCGACGGGTTCCTCCGTGCGTTCTTTTTTGGGCTTCGGCGCTTTCTCCCGCACCGGTTTTTCCGGCTTCGGTTCTTTCGGCGCCCGCACCCGGCTCTTTCTGCGTTGCTCTTCCTCCAGCTTGCGCTTCGCGGTGCGGCCGATGAGGACCTGTTCTTTGGAGCGCTGCAAAGCCTGCATATCCTCCTCGGATATGCTGCTGGGCAGCGTCTTTGCGGCGGGTTCCTCCCCCTCCTGCACCTTTTCCTGATAATCCCGGAACTGACTGCCGTAAATGGCGGTAAAGCTCAGATCCTTGGGCTCGTTTTCCTGAATCAATTTATTTTCGTCCAATGCTTTCGACCTTTCTGAATGACATAAATCAACAGAGTAATTATACTATAATTCAGCATAAATAAGTTGTATAATATCAAATTGAATCCTGTTGTGTATTGGAAAAAGGAGATCGAAAATTATGTGGACAAGAAAAGAATTAAAAGCAAAAGGCAAAGCAGCGTTTAAGGCGAATTTCTGGCGCTGCGTGCTGGTGGCGCTCATCATCGGGCTGATCGGCGGCGCAGCAGGCGGAGCGGCCGGCGGCGCGGCCCGCCGCAATGTGACGATCAACAACGCCCCGCAGCTCGTGCAGGACGAGACCACGGTGACCCAGGAATTCCTGGACGGCGCCATCACGATGAATGTGAACGGAGAGCCGCAGGACGTGGAAAGCTTTATGAACGAGTTCAACAACCTGTTGAACGATATCCGTTCGGAAGAAGGCGGAGAAAAGATCGTGAAAGCGATCGCAGTCGCGCTGGCCGGCATTCTCCTTACGTTATTCGCAGTCGGTTTTGTGATCAGCATTCTGGTCATCAATCCGCTCAAGGTCGGCTGCAACCGTTTCTTCGCGGAGAACAGCGCAGCGCCTGCAGAACTGGGCGAGATCGGCTATGGATTCAAGAGCGGCTACGGCCGTGTGGTCGGCACGATGCTACGCGCCGATATCTATCTGATCCTGTGGAGCATGCTCTTCATCATTCCCGGCATCATCAAGGGCTACTCCTACCGCATGGTGCCCTACATTCTGGCGGAAGAACCCGAGCTGTCCGGCAAGGACGCCATCACCCGTTCCCGTCAGATGATGAACGGCAACAAGTGGAAGACCTTTGTGCTGGATCTAAGCTGGATCCTGTGGCTCTTCTTCGGGGTCATTACCCTGGGCATCGGCATGGTGTTCCACGTAGCACCCTACATGGAAGCGACTAACGCCGAACTCTACCACGCGCTGAAGAGAGGCGAAGCGTAAATAGACGGTTAAAAAGTGAACGGGGACGGTTCTTTGTGAACCGTCCCCATTTATATTGCTCTGTAAATCTTAAGGCAGTTTGATCCCGTACTGGTCCAGGATATACGTATCGATCTCCATGCGGACCGTCAGCAGGTCGTTGATGATATGGCAGATGGCCAGGTCACCCTTTAAGGACAGCAGCTTGCCGCCGTCGTATTCGCCCAGATCGGTGTAGCGCAGCAGGAAGTCCAGCATGGCGTTGCAGGCCTTCTTGGCGGAGGCCATCAGATCTGGATCGCTCTGGATGGTGGAAAAGCGCTTGCCGCCCTTATGCAGCAGGCAGGGCGTGGGCAGCTGCCAGCCCTTGACGACGGAGACCCGCACCGTGGCCTTGCCCGCGGATTCCAAACCGCAGATCATCACTTCGCCGTCTCCCATCAGGGCGTGCATGTCGCCCATGGAGAGCAGCGCGCCGGGCACGTTCACCGGCAGGTACAGCGTGGACCCTTCCACGATCTTGTTGCAGTCCATGTTGCCGCCGTGGTCGCCGGGCAGTTCCGTGGACCAGCGGCCGGGCGTTTCATTCGGCCAGACGCCGGGCAGACTGCCGGGAACGGGCGCTGTTCCGATGACCCCGATCATCGTCTCGATGGGGAACTCCAGCTTATCGTTGAATTTGACCGTGTCTCCGGACACGTCGAACTCCCGGACGACGCGTTCCGTAACGCCGGGGCGCTGATAGAAGGCGCCGCCCACCAGGGATTGGCGCATGTAGCCCTTCCCATTGAGTTGGATCTTTAGGATTTCAACCTTTAGCACATCGCCGGGCTCCGCGCCGTTTACGTAGAGCGGTCCGGTGGCAGGGTTGTCGATAGTCAGTTCTTCGTGGTCTACGGACCCGTCCGCGTGCAGCCGGTCGTCGTAGCAGTTCCGGCAGTCGAATTCTACGATCTCGCCGCTCTCGCAGAATGCGACGGGTTTATTGTCCGGGCTGTGGTCGCCGGTCACAAAATCTCTCGAGATCTTCAGCATAGGCACCTCCTTTGGTACTGCGTTTATTATAGCACAAGCGAAACCACCTGCCATCCACGCAAAAAGAGACGCCCGCGGGCGCCTCTTTGGGTTTTGTCTGCTTTAAAATACCGTCTTCCCCAGGCAGGACAACACGAGTTCGCTGGCCAGCGTTGCTGTGCGGTTCACCTCGTCCAGGATGGGGTTGACCTCCACCATGTCCAGCGAGAGCACGTTATCGCATTCGGCGAACATCTCCATGCACAGGAAGGCTTCCCGGGCGGTAAGACCGTCGTGGACCGTCGTACCGGTGCCCGGCGCATACTCGGGGGATACACAGTCGATATCGAAGGAAATGTGGAACCCGTCGGTGCCGGTGCTTGCGATCTCGATGGCGCGCTTGATGACTTCCCGCATGCCGAGACGGTCGATGGCGTCGATGGAGAAGACAGTAACGCCGGCCTCCTTCATGCGCTTGCGTTCTTCCATGTCGATATCGCGGCCTGCGATCTGGACGCAGTGCTTCGGGTCAACAAAAGCGGGACCTTGACCATAATCCACCATACAGTCCGGACCCCAGCCGCACAGGGCGGAGAAGGGCATGCCGTGCATATTGCCGGTCTCGGAGGATTCGTCGTTGTTCCAGTCGCCATGGGCGTCCACCCAGATGATGCCGATGTTGCCGTTGTGAGCTTTCGCGACGGCGGAGGCGGTACCTGCCGCTGCGGAGTGGTCGCCCCCCAGCATGATGGGGAACGCGCCCTCTTCCAGGCTCTGTTTCGTGCTTTCGTACAGGCGCTTATTCATATCGATCACCTGATCGTAATTGCGCAGTTTTTCGCTGGTGCGGCCGCTGTCGAGCTGCACGAGATTGCCTTTGTCGTTCAGTTCGTAGCCGAGGGCTTCGATCCCTTGGCAGATGCCGGCGAAGCGGATGGCTTCCGGACCGATGCAGACGCCGCGCTTGGAGGCGCCCTGGTCGATCTTGGCGCCAATAAGGTCGATTCTCTTGTTCTTCATAGGGTTCTCCTTTCAGGTTCGATGCAAGCTGTTCTTTGGATGACCCTATTATATCTCAATTAGCATATTTATACAACGCTGAATATTTATACATTTTAAACAGAAAAGGACCGTCCCCACTGTTCCTGGCCAGCTGGGGACGGTTCTTCACAGGTCATGGGAATGCTGTCTTACTCGTCCAGCAGTTTTCCGACTTCGCTGGCAGGGATCACTTCCACGCCGTTAGCCTTCAGCAGTTTAACGGTTACACCGTCGCCTTCCACCAAGCCGCCGTCGAATTTTCCGTTATGGATGACCCCGCAGCCGCAGGAGGGGCTTCTGTCCTGCATCACGGCCTTGGTAATGGCATGGCCCTTGACGATGCTCAGGGTCAGCTCGGCGCCGTAATCGTACTCGTAGGTGACGTCCCGGCCGCTCTTCGTGAGCACCCGGCCCAGGAAGATCTCGGAGGGTTCCCGAGGCGTTTCCAGGCCGCCCAGCTCCTCAGGGCAGACGCCGATCAGGTTGTATCTATCCTCCAGTTCCTCCAGACGGTCCATCTTCTTGCAGCTTCCGTCGTAGCGGCAAGGAATGCCCAGCAGGCAGTTGGAGATCAGGATCTTTTTCTTTCTCATGGTTCCACCTTTAAATCACGTTGTAGAATTGCAGCACTTTCAGCGGCAGCGCATGCTCTGCACCGTCGCTCCAGGGTTCCACCAGCACGTCCCAGTCGGTCTGGGTGATGAGGCCTTCCTTGTCCTCGATATGCACCCGCATCACAACTGCGCCGCTCTTTTCATCCGTTCCCAGCAGCAGGATGGAAGGCTCCACGTTGATGCTGAGCGAATCGATGTCGATGATGTCCGAGCGGGGATTGCCGGAGATGCCGTATACGTTCTCCAGCTTCGGAGCGGCTTCTCCCGCCTCGTAACCGGGCAGCAGCGCCGCGGAATAATCCAGCACCAGCGCCTCCTTCACGTGGACGATCTTAAACGGATCCGTGGCGTTTTCCGGCGGGATCGCCACGACGCCCATCGCCGTAACGGTCCAAAAGTCGTCCGCGGAGGGTTCGTTTTCGTCGAAGGTCTCCGTGAACGTCGCCTTATAGGCCAGAAGCTGCGCGATGGCGGGCAGTTCGAACTTCGCGTCTTCCCAGAGAGGATCGTCCTCCGGAACCGGAGTAAGGCCGGATGATTCGTACATTCCCTCGATGGTTTCCTCTTCGGCCGCTTCCTCCGCCGAGGTGCCGTTTTCCGCCGCCTGCTGCGCTTCCTTGGCCGCCTGGGCAGCCTCCGCCTGGGCGGGGTCCACCGAGGCTTTACAGCCGCAAACGCTGACCGCCAAACAAGCGGTCAGCGCCATGCAGCAAAGTTTTTTCAGTTTCTCTGAATGCATGTTTTTTCTTATCTTTCCTATTCCGCGCAGTACTCGCAGGTTCCCTTGACGTACGTGCGCTCTACGTTGGTCTTCAGAATGTCGTCCGGTTCGATGGCAAAGATATCCTTGTCGATGACGACGAAGTCCGCGGATTTGCCGGCCTTGATGCTGCCGGCCCAATCCTCTCTCCAGGCCGCATAAGCTGCCTGGGTCGTAAACAGGGAGACCGCCTGCTCCACCGTCAGATCCTGCTCAGGCTGCCAGCCTCCGGGAGGATTCAGGTCGTTGCCCTTGCGGGTGACCGCGCAGTGGATGTTCTGCAGGATGTTCATGTCCTCCACCGGGCAGTCGGATCCGCCGCAGGCACGGATGCCCATGTCGAACATGGTCTTCCAGCCGTAACTCGTCGCGGCCTTCTCTTCTCCGACTCTGTCCACCAGGATCTTATAGTCGTAATTCAGGAAGATGGGCTGGATGTAGCCGATCAGGTCCATCTCCTTCATCTTTTCGTACTGGTCCGGATTCATGATCTGGCAGTGGATGATGCCGTCTCTGCCCTTGCCGCAGCCCGGATTGTTCTTTCTGGCCTTTTCGATGGCTTCCATCACCATGTCCATGCCCTTGTCGCCGATGGCGTGGATCGCGATCTGGCAGTTGTGCTTATACGCGTTGTCCACCAGGAAATCCAGTTCGTCCTGGGTCAGCATCGCAACGCCGCAGTTCTTACCGTCGCCGTCCTTGTACGGGTCACGCATCAGGGCGGTGCGGGCGCCCAGTGCGCCGTCGATCAGCACCTTGTACGGTCCCAGCGTGTACTTTTCGGTGTTCTGCCAGCCGGTGCCGTAGCCGTTTGCAAAGAAGTCGGCCTGCCATTCGCGCACAGGCAGGTTGCACTGCTCGTAGACGCGGATCTTCATCTTGCCTTCCTTGATGAGTTCGTCGTAGGCCTGCATCACCTTCTTGTAGTTGCCCGGCACGTCCTTAAAGTCGTCGGAATGGATCTCCACGATACCGCACTTTAAGGCCTTTTCCTGGGACAGGAGGATGAGTTCCTTCACCCCTTCTAGCGTCTCCTCGGGGATCGCGTTGAGCACGCAGGCCCGGGCGTTCTCGCGGAAGATGCCCAGCGGCCGTCCGGTCTCGTCTCTGTCAATGACGCCGCCTTCCACGTCGTCCGCGTGTTCGCTCATGCCCATGATGTTGAGGGCAGCAGTGTTGCAGACGATCACGTGGCCGCAGGTCCGGGTAAAGGCCAGGGGCACGGTCGTCGAGATCTTGTCCAGGTCATCCCGGGTAATAAAGCGCTTCTCGTCGGAGAAATTGTCCTGGTTCCAGCCGCGGCCCCGCACCCAGCGTCCCTCGGGGATGTCGTGGGTCGCCAGGAAATTGCGGGAATATTCGATGAGCCCCGCAATGGACGTGCACTCGTTATGGTTCATGTCGCGGAGGATGAGTCCTTCGGACAGGTTGTGCATATGGGTCTCGAAAAAGGCGGGGAGTATGGTCTTGCCTTTCATATCTTCGGCTTCGACTGCGCCGACGGATCCCAGGATCTCTTCGTTGCTGCCGACCGCCTTGAAGCGGCCGTCCTCCACCACGAACGCCTGCGCGTGCATGGCGTCTTTTTCCATTGTGATCACGTTTGCGTTGTAATAAACTTTCTTCATGCTGCCTCCTAGCCAAGTGGCGAAATCCGAAAATAAATACTATAATCATTTTATAGTTGCAGCTCAGGTAAATCAAGGAGGAACCTATGGCACCAAGACCGGGCGGGCACGGACCCGTCCATTTTATGACAGACGAGGAAAAGCAGCAGGTGCCCAAAGTCACGAAGGGCTTGCTCCTGCGCATCGCCTCCTATCTGAAACCCTATAAATTTCAATTCGCTCTGGTGTTCATCAC
This sequence comes from Bacillota bacterium, assembly GCA_017626845.1. GTDB lineage: Bacteria > Bacillota > Clostridia > Peptostreptococcales > Anaerovoracaceae > RUG11894. The sequence goes on along the minus strand of JAGAHX010000044.1, from coordinate 7,395 downwards.
CATCCTGCTCTCGGCGGCCATCGGCCTGCTGCCCTCGATCATCACGGGGCGCATCGTGGACCAGGCGCTGGTGGGGAAAAATCTCGATCTTCTAGTCAAACTGCTCATCGCTGCCTTTGCCACCATGGCGCTTTCGCAGATCATCAGCGTGCTGGAAAGCTACATCAACGCGTGGATCAGCGCCCGCATCATCTTCGACATGAAGAACCAGATGTACGCCCACCTGCAGAGCATGCCCCATTCGTTCTTTACGACGGAGAAGCAGGGCGACATCATCACCCGCATGAATTCCGACATCGACGGCGTGTCCAGCGTCATCTCCGGCACGCTCACGTCGGTCGTTTCCAACGTCGCGACGGTCGTGACCACGGTCATCGCCCTCTTCGCCATGAGCCCGCGCCTTGCCATCGTCGGCATCGCCATCGTGCCGCTTTTGGTGATCCCCACGAAAAAGGTGGGCGTGACCCGCTTCAAGCTTCTGACGGAAGCCCGGGCCAAAGCGGACGAGATGAACCAAATGGTGGACGAGACGCTGTCGGTCTCCGGCTCGCTGCTCGTAAAGCTGTTTACGAAGGAAGAGGTGGAGTACGAGCGGTTTGTGAAGGTCAACGAAGAGGTGACCCGCTACAACATCAAGGAACAGCGCTCCGGCCAGTGGTTCCGGGTGATGATGGGCATGTTCACCCAGGTCGGCCCCCTGCTGATCTATTTCGCCGGCGGCTATCTGATCATCGCCAAGGGCGACCCAAACCTGACGGTCGGAACGATTACGGCGACAGTGGCCCTCATCAACCGGCTGTACCGCCCGGTGCAGAGCCTGCTGAACATCCAGGTAGATTTTACCCGCTCGCTGGCGCTGTTCACGAGAATTTTCGACTACTTCGACAAGACGAACAACATCAAGGATCCGCTGCTGGGAACGGCGCCGGACCTTTCGAACCCCTCTGTGGAATTCCAGCATGTGGCGTTCTCCTATACGCCGGATAAGCCCATCCTGACGGATATCAACTTCTTCGTGCCCGGCGGACAGATGTACGCCATCGTGGGGCGCTCGGGAAGCGGAAAATCCACGGTGGTGAATCTGATCCCGAGACTGTACGACGTGAACGGAGGCCACGTGAAGGTGGCGGGGCTGGACGTGCGGTCCATTAAGTTGAAGATGCTGCGCCAGGCCGTGGGCATGGTGAGCCAGGAGAGCTACCTGTTCAACGGGACGATCCGGGAAAACCTGCTGTATGCGAAGCCCGACGCCACCCAGGAGGAGATCGAAGCCGCCTGCAAGATCGCGAACATCCACGACATGATCGCAGGTCTCGAAAAAGGCTACGATACCGAAGTCGGCAACCGGGGTTTAAAACTATCCGGCGGAGAAAAGCAAAGGATCTCTCTGGCACGCGTGGTGTTGAAAGATCCCAGGATCCTGATCTTGGATGAAGCGACGTCCGCTCTGGACTCCATCTCCGAAAACGCCATCCAGGATGCGTTGGACAAGGTGATGGAGGGACGCACGTCCATCGTCATCGCGCACCGGCTGTCCACGATCCTGTCTGCGGACAAGATCCTCGTGGTGGACGGCGGCGTGATCGCCGAGTCCGGCAGCCACGAAGAGCTGCTGGCCAAAGGCGGCATTTACAAAGAACTCTACGAGACTCAGTTCTCGAAGGTTTTGAAAGAATAGACGACATAAAAACGGGGATGGATCCTTATCCCACGCTCCCTGAGCTTGTCAAAGGGGCTGGGACACGGAACCGTCCCCGATGTTTTTATTCCGCTCCGTTTTCTACTGTTTCCACATAATAGATAGGTTCCGGCCATTCCTGCATCAGAAGCTGCAGGCGCGCAGGGTCGGATGCCTCTTCTTTGATGTCCGCATTCCGCAGGGTCGTAGCGTGTGCGGCGGAGACCCGCAGGCTCTGAGGATCACCGGCGCTCGTATATCGATATTCCACCCAGTCCAGGTTATCCACGCAGGCGATCAGCACAGCGGCAAACCGCCGCATGTCTTTCCGCATCCCGGCCAGGATCTGGCTGTTGATGTCGGTCTGCAGCACAATAGTCCAGCCATAGGGCTCTTCCGCCGTGGAGAGCTCGTTTTCATAGGGTCCGATCACATCCCGGATGCCCAGCGCATCGGCCAGCGCAGCATTGGCTGGCATATCGCCCACATAGGCATGCCGCGCATTCCAGACTTCCGCTGTCTGTTCGTCGATCAGCAGACCCTGATACCAGACGATGCGGTCGCCCAGCCAGATCTCCTGGACGTTCTGATAGGCTTCACCCGCAGACCCTTCCGCGCCTACCGCGTAATAGAAGTCGTTATCCTTGCCGCCCTTCTTCGCTGCGCGAAAACCGATCTCCATGGTTCCGTCTGTGCGCTGCAGCAGGTCTGCGTGGGTCACGCCGAGGCTTTTATCCTTGAGATTGCCGGAAATGGAGATACCGCTTTCATCCTGGACAACGCTCGTAATGTTCACCGCGCTCGGATCCACGTAGCTGCCGTAGCGGTAGGTCTTGTACCAGAATCCTGCACCCAGCAGAACGGCAGCAGCCAGAACGCCTGCGGCGACCCGCTTCCATGTGCCGGTGCGGACCTTTTTCAGGTAGTCGATCTCTTTCGTTTCGACGGCCTGCTCTTCGGCAGGGTCATCCCCGCCCTGCATGGCGGCCAGCGCACGGCGGCAGTCCTCGCATCCCCCCAGATGCCGTTCGACCGCCTCGTTCGTCTCTTCGCTCGTCAGTTTTTCGATGTAGCTCGGCAGCAGATCTCTTACCACCGCGCAAGTCAGATCATTCTTCATCGTCTCTTACCTTCCCCTTCAATTTCTCTTTCCCTCTGTAAAAGGTGACCCGCGCCCAGTTCTCGCTCTGTCCTAAAACGTCTCCGATCTCCCGGAAAGACAGGCCTCCAAGGAGCCTCAGGTACAGCACTTCGCGGGCAGGCTCCGGGCTTTCGTGGATCGCGGCGTACAGGCGCCTTTTGCGTTCCCCCGCCACCGTTTCCTCTTCGGGTGAAGGAGCCGTCCCGACCGGCGAGGCACCGGTCTCCGCCAGTTCATCCAGACTGTCCTGCAGCGGATGTCTGCGCCGGTAGGCCATCAGCTGGTTTTTCGCGATGGCGCACAGCCAGGTCGATACCTTGCAGCTGCCGTCGAAGCGTCCGATGCTGCTTACGGCCTGCGCGAACGTCTCCTGCGTCAGCTCTTCGGACAGGTCTTCGTCGCCCGTGAGTGAACACAGATAGCGGTAGACCGTCTGCGCGTGCTGCCGGTAGATCTCTTCCATGGACTGCATCTCTTCCCCTCCTTTCCCCTTTTCATACCGTTAATGCAGAAAACGGGCTTTTCGTTACAAGCCCGCTGAAAAATTTTTTTGATCGGACGAAGGTATCACGCCAGCGCCCGCTTTGCCGCCGCCTCCGCATGGATGACGGTCGTATCGAAAACGGGAAGCGCGCTGTCCTCCGGGCGCACGAGCAGCCCGATCTCCGTGCAGCCCAGGATAACAGCTTCGCAGCCCTGCTCTTTCAGATCGTCGATCGCCCGGGCGAAGTACTGCCTGGATGCCTCCCGGATCTCGCCGACGCACAATTCCTCGAAGATGATGCGGTTGAGCTCCGCGATATAAGGTTCGGACGGTACCGCCACCTCAAAACCGGCCTCCGCCAGGCGGCCCTTGTAGAAATCCTGCTGCATGGTGTAGCGGGTGCCCAGCAGGCCGACTTTGCGGATCCCGGCTTCCCGCAGCACATCGCCTGTCGCGTCGGCGATATGCAGCAGCGGCACAGTCACCGCCGCCTGCACCGCGTCGAACACCTTGTGCATCGTATTCGTGCAGATGAGGATGAAGTCCGCTCCGCATTTTTCCAGTCCGGCCGCCGCCTCCGCCAGGATCTTCGCCGCATCGTCCCACCGTCCTTCGCTCTGGCAGCGCTCGATCTCGTCAAACTCCACGCTGTACAGCGCTACTTTAGCGGAATGCAGCCCGCCCAGCGTCTTTTTTACATACTCGTTTATGATCGTATAATACGGCACCGTACTTTCCCAGCTCATGCCGCCGATCAATCCGATGGTCTTCATGCTTTCCCGCCTTTCTTTTGTCCCAAAAAGAACCGTCCCCATTGACACATTATATCATTTTGAAAAATCTCTTGACATATGCTATCGGAGTGATATTATTTTGATATCACATATTGGTGACGTTTTTCAAAAGGACGGTATATCACATATGAACGAAATCATCTTAAGCAAAAGAAAGAACGGCATGGGGATGTTCATCCTGATCTGCCTTCTGTACCTGGCTTCCATCGTGTTGTTTGTCGGTGCAGCCAGTTACGAACTGCCCATCCGCGGTGCCCTGCGCGGCCTCGTCATGGCGATCTCTGTGATCTGGTTCTGCGTCGGCTGGTTCCTGTATCTCGGACTGAAGGTCATCCGGCCCCAGGAAGCGCTGGTGCTCACTCTGTTCGGCAAATACGTGGGGACCCTGAAAGAAGAAGGCTTCTATTGGGTCAACCCCTTCTGCGTGGCGGTGAACCCCGCAGCGAGGACCCGCCTTTCCCAGAGCGGCGACGTGGACAGCGGCGACAAAACGTCTCTGCTTACGACCCTGGCAACCAGCGGCAAGCAAACAGGCGAAATCAGCAGCAAGAAGATCTCCCTCAAGGTCATGACCCTCTCCAACTCCCGCCAGAAGATCAACGACTGCCTGGGCAACCCGGTGGAGATCGGCATCGCCGTTATGTGGCGGGTCACGGATACGGCGAAGGCCGTCTTCAACGTGGACAACTATAAAGAATACCTGTCCCTGCAGTGCGACAGCGCCCTGCGGGAGATCGTGCGCATCTATCCCTACGACGTGGCGCCCGGCGTGGACACCACTGGCGACGGCATCGCGGATGAAGGCAGCCTGCGGGGCTCTTCCGAACTGGTCGCCCGCCGCATCAAGGATGAGATCCAGAGCAAGGTGACCGACGCAGGCCTCGAGATCCTGGAAGCCCGCATCACCTATCTGGCCTACGCACCGGAGATCGCAGCCGTGATGCTGCAGAGACAGCAGGCATCCGCCATCATCGACGCGCGCAAGATGATCGTGGATGGCGCTGTCGGCATGGTGGAGATGGCGCTGGACAGACTGGCGGAAAACAATACCGTAGAACTGGACGAAGAGCGCAAGGCCGCCATGGTGAGCAATCTCCTCGTCGTGCTCTGCGGAAGCAAAGATGCCCAGCCCATCGTAAACTCCGGCAGCTTATATTAAACCATGGAAGATTCTAAGAATACGAAAAAACAGATCCCGCTGCGCCTGTCGCCGAAGCTCTACGCCGCCATCGCGGCCTGGGCGGAGGATGACTTCCGCTCGGTGAACGGACAGATCGAATATCTGCTCACCGAGTGCGTCAAACAGCGTAAGAAAAACGGGAAGTACGTGGGCGAAGAGATCGATGCGCCGATCGAATTGGACATCGAGTAGCGCACACCAGAAAATGCTGCAAAAAAGCACCGGCAGCCGAAAAGGCTGCCGGTTTTGCGTTCCATCCGGACCGCTATGGCAGAAGCTGCTCGATCAGCGCTTTTGCACGCTGCGGATCCAGCTGCAGGCGGTTTACCAGCTCCGTGATCATTTCCACGAAGATCCGGTCTGTTGAAATGTCGCGGATCACATCCGTTTCGCGGGCCATGCCGTACGTCAAATAAGTTCCTTCCTCACAGATCAGTTCTTCACAGCAGACGCGATACTCTTTTTTCTTGGTAGTCATCGTTTCCTCCTTATGCTACACTCCCCAATTTACCCCTCTATATAAAAGACTTTTTGGAAGCCGTTTTATCACGCACTTTTTTGAAATTTTTTAAAAAATTTTTTTTCGGACAGGAAATTCTCCGCTTTTCCTTGACACCCATCCCCAACCGGCGCATAATATCTAAGATAATTGATCTTTAAGAACGATCCCGTGAGGTCGGCAAGATCGAGTCATAGAAAGTCCGGGCAGGTGCGAAGGCACAGGCCCCTCTCCTGCTATGTTCGTTCACCCTGCCGGTCTTCCGGCGGGGTTTTCTGCAGATTACGGAGAAATTATGACTTTCAACGTTAAGAACAACGGCAGATCTTTCGCGCAGACGGACAGTGGGTTTACTGTCCTTCCCGGCTTTTGCGACGTGCACGTGCACTTCCGCGAGCCGGGTTTTTCTTATAAAGAGACCATCGCGTCCGGCACGGCAGCGGCAGCCCGGGGAGGCTATACCGCCGTCTGCACCATGCCGAATCTCACGCCTGTGCCCGACAGTCTGCCCCATCTCGAGGAACAGCTCGAGATCATCGAAAAGACGGCTATGATCGCCGTCCATCCCTACGGAAGCATCTCCGTCGGAGAGCAGGGCAAGGAGATCGCGGACCTCGAATCCATGGCGCCCTACGTCTGCGCCTTTTCCGACGACGGCAAGGGCGTGCAGGACGCCGGCCTCATGAAAGAGGCGATGACCCGGGCAAAAGCCCTCGGCAAACTGATCGTCGCCCACTGCGAAGTCAATGAGCTGCTGCACGGCGGCTACATCCACGACGGCAGCTACGCAAAGGAGCACGGCCACCGGGGCATCTGCAGCGAAAGCGAATGGCGGCAGGTGGAGCGGGACATCGACCTCGCGTACCAGACCGGCTGCGGCTACCACGTCTGCCACATCTCCACGAAGGAGAGCGCCGAACTTGTCCGCCAGGGCAAGAAGGACGGCATCGACGTATCCTGCGAAACGGCGCCCCACTACCTGCTGATGGACGATTCCCAGCTGCAGGAGGACGGCTGGTTCAAGATGAACCCGCCGGTGAGAGACAAGAGCGACCGGGACGCACTGCTGGAGGGCATCTGCGACGGCACGATCGAGATCGTGGCCACCGACCACGCGCCCCACAGCGCCGAAGAAAAGAGCAAAGGCCTGGAGAAGAGCGCCTTTGGCATCGTCGGCATCGAAACGGCCTTCCCGCTGCTGTACACCTATCTGGTCCGGGACGGCGTGCTGACCCTCGATCAGCTGGTCAACCTGCTCTCGGACAACCCCAGAAAGCGCTTCGGCATCCAGGGCGACCTGGGCCAAAGCATCTGGAATCTGGAAGAAGAATACGCCATCGACCCGAACGATTTCCTGTCCAAGGGAAAGGCCACTCCCTTCAAGGGCTGGAAGGTCTTCGGCAGATGCATCGAAACACGATATAACGGAAACACAGTTTATACTTTTCAATAGACTCGGAGGAACAACATGGCTAAGAGAACAGACATCAAAAAAGTACTCATCATCGGATCCGGCCCCATCGTCATCGGACAGGCGGCGGAATTCGACTACGCAGGCACCCAGGCCTGCCTGGCGCTCAAGGAGGAAGGCTATCAGGTCATCCTGTGCAACTCCAACC
>JAGAHX010000043.1 GCA_017626845.1 Bacillota bacterium | reverse complement strand
TTAAAAAAAATGTTATCTCAACCGTTTCCGGTTAAAATCAAGTTTGAGCTTTAAACTCATTTTGAACGTCTTGCGTTCTTTTTCGCTTTGCGAAATTATTGTTTTTCGGAATTGTACGAGAATGTTATCTACCAGATTGCAGATTGTATTCTTTGTACTTCTTCTTTGAATTTTGGGAGATCAACTTAATGATCTCTTCGACTCAATTTCTACACTATGTTGTTTTCAAGGTTCGTGTTCCGTTTGACGCGGAACATTTAAGATTATACGCACCAGATGCTCACTTGTCAACAACTTTTTAAAAGTTTTTCGAAGTTTTTTCAGGAGCTTTGCAGCTCTTTCGGCTGACGCGCAGGTGTTATTATACGCTTCTGAGCCTCAATGTCAACGACTTTTTTCAAAATTATTAAATTCATTGAAAAACCCCACAAAACCGTGCGATTCTGTGGGGTTCACACACAAATTCAGAAGCGAAACAGCTACAGTCTCTCTTTTTTCTCGATATCGAGGAAGTATTTGTAGGTATCCACGGTGAGTTCGCCGCAGGCTGCTTCGTCGCAGGCGATGATGGCGCCGTTGTGCATCTGCAGCGCGCTGCAGGTCCACTTGCTGGAAACGCTGCCCTCTACCGTTGCCGCCAGAGCGCGGGCCTTGTTGTGGCCGTTGATCAGGATGAGGACTTCCTTGCTGTCCGTAACGGTGCCTACGCCGACAGACAGAGCCTGGGAGGGAACCGCCTCGGGATCGTTGCCGAAGAAGCGGGAGTTGACGATGCGGGTATCCGTGGTGAGATCGCGCACGCCGGTGCGGGAGCTGAGGGACGTAAAGGGTTCGTTGAAGGCGATGTGGCCGTCTACGCCGATGCCGCCCATGAACAGATCGATGCCGCCGTAGCTGGCGATCTTCGCTTCATAGTTAGCGCATTCCTTCTCCGGATCGTCGGTCATGCCGTTGAGGATATTGATGTTCTCCGGCTTCATGTCGACCAGATGATCGAAGAAATTGTCGTGCATGAAATACCAGTAGGACTGGTCGTGTTCTCTGGGCAGGCCCAGATATTCATCCATATTAAAGGTAACGACGTTGGCAAAGGAGAGTTCTCCCGCCTTGTTCTGACGTGCGAGTTCCTTATAGACGCCGATGGGGCTGGATCCGGTGGGAAGGCCGAGCACAAAGGGTCGATCCTTTTCGGGACCTGCATTGTGAGCCTTGATCTTCGCAGCGATATAATCCGCCGCCCATTTGCACATCTTGTCGTAGTTTTCCTGAATAACAACTCTCATGATTTGTCTCCTTATATAGTAATAGTAATGCACCGGTCAGCGCTTGGATACGATGCGGCCGGAATCTTTATAGATACTTTCCGCCGGAACGACGCCCCGCACGCTGGACGTGGGATAGACGTTGGAATGGCGGCCGATGACCGTGCCGGGGTTGAGCACGCTGTTGCACCCCACCTCTACGCAGTCGCCCAGCATGGCGCCGACTTTCTTGCGTTTGGTCTCGATCTGCTCCTCTTCCGCCTTGACGACGACCAGCGTCTTGTCGCTTTTAACGTTGCTGGTGATGGAACCGGCGCCCATATGCGCCTTATAGCCCAGAATGGAGTCGCCTACATAATTATAGTGAGGCGTCTGCACGTTATCGAACAGCACCACGTTCTTCAGTTCCACGGAATTGCCCACGACCGCATTCTTGCCCACGATGGCGGAGCCGCGGATAAAGGCGCAGTGGCGCACTTCCGCGCCGTGGTCGATGATGCAGGGGCTTCCCAGGTATGCGCTGGGGAACACCGTCGCATCCTTTGCGACCCAGACACCTTCCGCAGGATTTGCGTATTCCTCCGGGTCAAGCGTAGGTCCTAACGCCAGAATAAAGTCCTTGATGCCGTCCAGCACCTCCCAGGGGTACTCTTTCCCCTCGAACAGCGCTGCGGCGATGGTATGCTCCAGATCGTACAGATCCGCGATCTTCGGAACCTTCTTGTCTGCCATATCCTATACTCCTATTTTGCCCTTACCTTAACCAGCTTGCCGCACTCTTTCATGGCGGCGATCATATTGTCCACGCTCTTTTCCGCCTCTTCCGTCGTGGCCGCTTCGGCCATGACCCGCAGAACGGGTTCGGTGCCGCTCTTTCTGAGGAGCACCCGGCCGGTCTTGCCCAGGCGGGCCGTTTCCGCTTCGACGGAGGCCTTGACCGCAGGATCGGCCAGTGTGTCGTCCTTGTCAGTCACTTCCACGTTCTTTAAGACCTGGGGCATCATCTTGACGTCCTTATGCAGCTCGGACAACGTCATCTTCTGCTCCAGCATGCACTGCATCACCTTGATGGCCGTGATCATGCCGTCGCCGGTGGTGGCATACTTGCGGAAGATGATATGGCCGGACTGCTCGCCGCCGATCAGATGATCGTTTTCCACCATGTTCTCGTAGACGTATTTGTCGCCTACCGCCGTCTGCTCGTAGCCGATGCCAAGTTCATCCAATGCCTTATACAGTCCGAAATTGGACATGACGGTCGTTACGACCTTCGTGTCGCCTAAGGAGCCCTTCTTCTGCATGTATTTTGCGCACATGTACATGATCTCGTCGCCGTTTACGACATCGCCGTTCTCGTCCACGGCGAGGCATCTGTCGGCGTCACCGTCGAAGGCGAAGCCGCAGTCCAGGCGATTCTCCTTGACGAGTTTCTGCAGCCCTTCGATATGGGTGGAACCGCAGCCCATGTTGATGTTCGTGCCGTCCGGTCTGTCGTTGATGACGAAAGTCTTGGCGCCCAGCGCGTCGAACACGCTGCGGGCGATCTGCCAGGTGCTGCCGTTGGAGCAGTCCAGGCCGATCCATTTATCCTTATAAGAAGTGGTGGCCAGAGAGATCAGATAACCGATGTAGCGGTTACGGCCTGCGGAATAATCGATGACCCGGCCGATCTGATCGCCTGTCGCAAGGGGCACGTCCCAGGTATCCCCTTCGAAGCCCTGCGGCTTATACACGCCGTCCAGGTAAGCTTCCACATCGTCGATCACGTCGTCCGGCATCTTCTCGCCGTTCTCGTTGATCAGCTTGATGCCGTTGTCCTGGAACGGGTTGTGGCTGGCGGAGATCATGATGCCGCAGTCAAAATCGCCGGTCCGGGTAACGTAAGCCACGCTGGGCGTCGACGTTACGTGCAGCATATAGACATCTGCTCCTGCGGCAGAGAGGCCGGCAGACAGCGCATCCTCAAACATATAGCTGGAAAGGCGGGTATCCTTGCCCAGAACGATGTTCGCCTTATACCCTTCGGCATGCTTCATCTTCGGGTCTTTCGCATAATACCACCCCAGGAAAAGTCCGATCTTGAACGCATGGACTGCGGTCAGATCTACATTGGCATTTCCTCTGAATCCATCTGTTCCAAAATACTTTCCCATAATGCTTCCTTTCTGAGATCTATTCATCCTCATCCGGCGAGACCGACTCCACGAGAACGTGCAGTTCTGCCGGTTCTATGACCACTTCCAGCGCCTCTCCTATCGTCGTTCCTGTGTAGATGGCAAGGTCGTATTCGCCCGCCTCTTCGATCGCGGACAGATCCACGTAATAGGAGAACATATCCGCCGTAAGGTTCGCGATCGTCTCCACAGGCCCCTTGACGGTGACCTGCATGGTGAACGGTTCTCCCTCGGCAGCCGCCGTAAAGCCTTCCGGCAGATTTTCCAGCACGACCTGGGAACTGTCTGCTTCCATCTGCAGGCTGGCCTGGTCGGAGAGAGTAAAGCTGGCGATGAGAGCGCCGTTATCGGCTGCCAGTTCGATGCCGTCCGGAAGGATGGGCACGACCGGCAGTTCCGTATTTGTCGTAATATCCGTAATATCCAGCGGCTGGGCATCGATATAGTTGATCTTTGCCAGGTTCAGCAGCGTTCCCTTAATGCTTACCGTAGCGGGAATGCTGGAGCTGACCAGTTCCAGTCCGTAGCCGGGCGCGCCGTCCACCCGCGTATACAGGGGAACGCTCTTGACGGTATAAAGGGTAGAAGACAGCGAAACGAACGTGCTGTCCAGCTTTACCGCCTTTACGACGTTGCCTCCCGCATCCATGGGCGTAATGGCATACTGCTGCTCCGTCGTCTCGTCCACGGCAAGGCCGGATGCGTCCACGTGCACGGTGAGATGGTCTACCATGTCCACAAGACTCTTTGCGCCGGAGACCGGAATGAGATCCCGTTCCAGATCCAGCACCGTAAACTCCGTACCGGAGGGTACGTTGGCGACGTCCAGATAAATGGGTTTATCCACACTTACGAGGTTATCCACATAGACCTGGATCTTCTCGGTGCGGATGCTCTCCACCGTCGTATTGCTGGGGGAGGTGACCTTTACCGTGATGTAATTCTGACCCGGCGTAAGGCCGCTGAGGTCGGCGGTGGCGTTCAGATCCGAAGGCGAAAGGATAAGATCCTTTCTCTTGCCGGACAGATCCACGTCCACCGTATAATTGCCGTCTCCAGCGATCGCCAGTTTCGATTCGTCCAGATATTCCTGGTTGAGCAGGGTCACCGGCACCTGCCGCACCGTTACCGTCGTCGGCGGGTTGACCACGCTGATGACGTAGACCCATAGAACGATCGCCAGTACGATGGCGGCGACCCGGTTGATGATCTCATTTCTGTTCATCGCTGCCTCCTTTCCGCAGGAAGCTGAAGCCGGCTCTGGGCACCGCGCTCAGGTCCGGTTTGCTGCTGATATACAGATTGAGGAGAGCTTTTTCCACGGCCTTCAGATCCAGGAAACGCGACAGATTGCCGTCCTTCGCCATGGAGATGATGCCGGTCTCTTCGGAGACGATCAGCACCAGTGCATCAGAGACCTCCGTCATGCCGATCCCCGCTCTGTGCCGGGTGCCCAGGTCCTTGCTGAGATTCGGGTTCTCGGTAAGGGGAAGCACGCAGCCGGCTGCCAAAATGCGGTTGCCCCGCAGGATGACGGCGCCGTCGTGGAGGGGCGACCCCTTATAGAATATATTCTCCAGCAGAGGCTCCGTCAGTTGGGCGTCCAGCATGGTGCCGGTATCCGCCACGTCCTGCAGCGCTGTTTCGTGCTCCACGACGATCAGGGCGCCTTCCTTGCGGGCAGCGAAATAGTCGATGGCACGGAGGAGAATATCGATATTCGAATTGTATTTTTCCTTTTCCAGAGAGAAACCGCGGGTCGTAAATTTGCCGCGGCCAAGGAATTCCAAGGCGCGGCGAAGCTCCGGCTGGAACACGACCACCAGCGCGATGAGTCCGACGCTGAGCAGGTTCTTGAGCAGCCAGTTGAGCGTATACAGGTTTGCCACGTCGGAGAGCAGGTAAACGCCCAGCACGACGGCAAGACCGTACACCAGCTGCGCCGCCCGCGTGGAACGGACGTAGCGAATGACGTAATAGGCGATGACCGCCACGATGAGTACGTCGATCACATCGGAAAACTCCAAGACCGATATGATGCTCATTATCCTATCCTGCATGATTCCCCCTTTTTCCAACCAGATTCAGAAAAGCATCTCCGGCTGACCCGGTCTTTGACCCCACACTTGCCTTTACCGGGATTTTCCCGAGGACTTACTTCTAAGCTATGCCATGATCACCGCAGATCTTTGCTGACGGCTTACGTGGATCCCTTTGCCCATAGCTGGCCTGGACTTGCAACCGCAGACCCGGAACACTTTTCTGACTTTATATTATACCATATGTAGCGGTCCGATGTGCACTTTTATGCCTCCGGTGCACCATTTTCTTCCACTTTTTTATACCCGCTGCTGGCGCCGAACACCAGCAGGACAACCTTTGCGGCCCCTGCCGCTTTCAGGACCCGCGCGCAGGCATCCGCCGTGCTGCCCGTTGTCGCAACGTCGTCCACCAGGCAGACGGTCTTCCCCTGTAGGATAGAACGGTATTGTGAAGAAACGGCAAAGCTGTCCTCGAGCATGCTGCGCCGCGTCTGTCCATCCGCCATGCGCATGGAACCCGTGGCCCGCACCTTTTCCAGCAGCCCCTTCTGATAGGGCAGCTTCAGACGCTTCGCGGCTGCTTCTGCCAGCAGCTCCGCCTGATTGTAGCCGCGCTTCTGCAGTTTGCTCCGGTGGGACGGCACGGCGGCGAACAGGTCCGGCATCTCCCATTCCAGCTGCACCCGTTCCGCCAGCATCTGCCCCACGTTTTCCGCCATGTAGCTCTGCCCGCCGTTTTTCAGCCCGTTCATGATCTTGCGGGCATAGGAACCGTAGCGCACGCAGGGCCAGACATCGTCGAAGGCGAATTCGTCCATGTAGGAGCGGAACGGATTCTCAAAGGCCCAGGGCAGCTTTTCCGCGCAGCGTGCGCAGAGGCCGCTTTTGCTCTCCGGATCCGTTACGTCGCCGCAGCAGATGCAGTATATGTTTTCGGGAAAGACCGCAGAGAGCGCAGCCTTTCCCGAATCGATCCAAAAACTATTCCAGCCCATCCTCGAACCCCCAGATCCTCACGAGCCGCGCTTTCAGCCCGGAATGGCGCACGGCGATGGCGTTGTTGTCCACCATGGCATTCACCGCCTGGGGAATGCCCACCAGAACGGCCCCCTTCTTTGCCCGGGTCACAGCCGTATAGAGCAAGTTGCGGGTCGCCAGCATGGGAGCAAACCGCGCAGCCGGCATGACCACCACAGGAAATTCCGACCCCTGACTCTTGTGCACCGTCATGGCGAAAGCCGTTTCGATCTCGTCCAGATTGGAGAAATCGTAGGTCGCCAGCCGGTATCCGTCGAAGACGACGCTTACAGTGCCCATGTCGTTATCCACCGTCCGGATGACCCCCAGATCCCCGTTGAACACGCCGCTGCTTTCCGTAAAATCCCGCAGATCCTTCCAGGTGAGCAGATAGTCGTTCTTGTTCTGCATCACTTTGTCCCCTTCCCGGTAGATGCGGTCGCCGTAGCGCTTTTCGTTTTTGCCGGGCCCGGGCGGATTCAGCACCGCCTGCAGCAGCTTGTTGAGCTCCACGCTGCCCAGCATGCCCTTCTTTGTGGGCGTAAGCACCTGGATATCCGTCTGCGGATCGCAGTCCGTATAATAGGCGGGCAGACGGGTCGTCAGGAGGTCGCGGACCGTATCCCGGATCTCGGACTCGCGGTAGCGCTCCAGGAAGAAGAAATCCTTCCCCTTTTCGTTGTAGCTCGGATATTCGCCCCGGTCGATCCGGTGGGCGTTCACGACGATGAGGCTCTCCGCCGCCTGCCGGAAGATATCCTTCAGCCGCACCGCCTGCACTGTTTCGGAAGCCAGAATATCCCGCAGCACATTGCCTGCGCCGACGCTGGGAAGCTGGTCGGCGTCACCCACCAGGATGAGGCGGGTGCCGGGACGGATGGCAGCCAGCAGGCCTTCCATCAGCAGAATGTCCACCATGGACATCTCGTCGATGATGACGCAGTCGTAATCCAGAGGATCCTCCTCCGTTTTGCCGAAGCACATCTCGTCCCCCTCTTCGGAATAGTAGTATTCCAAAAGCCGGTGGATGGTACTGGCTTCTTCGCCCGTGGTCTCGGTCATGCGCTTGGCCGCCCGGCCCGTGGGCGCTGCCAGCGCGGTCTTGACGCCGGAGGCATTCAGGATCTTTAAGATCGTATTGATGATGGTGGTCTTGCCTGTGCCGGGGCCGCCGGTGATGACGGATACGCCGCTCTGCAGCGATGTGAGCACCGCAGTTTTTTGCAGCGCAGACAATTCGATGCCGCTCTCCATTTCGCTGGCCCGGATGAGTTTCTCCGCGTCCGCCGTGATGTGGGAAAGCGGCGTATTGCAGAGCAGATAGAGTTTCGCGGCGACTTTCTGTTCCGCCCGGCGGAAACGCCAGAGCTGCAGGATCTCTTCGCCGTCCAGAACCTCCGCGAACACCCGGCCGTCGATAGCCAGTTCCACCATGGCCTCTTCCACCTTCTCTCGGGAGACGTCCAGAAAGGCGGCGCAGCGTTCGATAAATTCCTTTTTGGGGGCGTACGTATCGCCTTCCGCCGCCAGAGTCTCCATGCAGAACAGAAAGCCGGCCCGGATACGAAAGGGACTCTCCCGGTCGAAGCCCAGATTCTCCGCGATCTTGTCCGCCTTGCGGAAACCGATGCCCCAGACGTCCGCGATCAGCTGGTACGGATTCTCCCGGACGACATCCGCCGCGGCAGCGCCGTAGGCCTTGTAGAGCTTCATGCAGGCTGCAGGCGAGATGTCCAGGGCGGACAGCGCCATGACGGTGTTGGCGTACTCTTTATGCTCCGCGTAGCTTTCCGCGATGGTCTTCGCCTTCACCTTGCCGATGCCGGAGACCTCCGTCAGCCGGTCCGGGTCTTCCCCGATGATCTTCAGCGCCTCGTCTCCGAACTTCTTTACGATGGCGGCTGCCGTGGAAGGTCCGACGCCCTTTACAATGCCGCTGGACAAAAACGACAGGATGCCGTCGGACGTCGCAGGCTCCGGCTCCTCGAAGGAGGAGAAGGCAAACTGTTCGCCGTACCGGGGATGGTTCTTCCACTCCCCCGTAAGCGTGTAGCGTCTGCCTTTCGCGGGCCGCGGCAGGTAGCCGACGGCATAAAACTGTTCGGTGTCCGTCTCGAACACCGCTATGGTATAGAAATTCTCTTCGTTATGAAAGATCAGTTCGGCGATGCGGCCTTCCTTGACTTCCTTCATCGCTTTTCTCAGTCTTTAAAGGTGGGTTTGTAGAGCATGCGGCCGTCCAGCGTGCGCACGCGTTCGGAGAACTGGCCGGGGTCAACGCCGGCGAGCGCCGCCTCGAAGTCGAACATCTTGGCGTCTACCATGTCGAGATAGTGCAGCATCTCCGCCTCGATAAACATGGGCTTCTTCGGGCTGCCGAAGTCCGGCTCGTAGTGGTGCGACACCATCATGTGCTGCAGCAGCACGGTCTTTTCCTCGGAGAGGCCCACTTCTTTGGCCATTTCCGCGACCTTGGCCGCGCCGAGCACCAGGTGACCCAGCATCTGCCCCTCGAAGGTGTAGCCGCCGGAGATGCCCAGTTCGTTGGACTGGATCTCGTTGAGCTTTTCCATGTCGTGCAGGATGACCCCGCAGACGACCCAATCCCGGTCCAGCTGCCGGTAGACTTCGCAGGCCTTTTCTCCCATGATGAGCATCCGCTTGATGTGGTACAGCAGACCCGCCATCTCCGCATGGTGATTGCGCATGGCAGCGGGATAATAAAGCAGCCTCTCTTTCTCCCGGTCCAGGAACAGCAGAGCCATGGCCCGCAGGCCTTCGTCTCCGATGCTCTCCGCCCTGCCGTGGATGTAGGCGTACATCTCCTCCGGGTCTTCCGGCGCCGCCTTGATGAAATCCACCATGGCGCAGCCGTCCTCCTTCTGCCCTTTGCGGATGCGGGCGATGCGCAGCTGCTTTACGTTGTTCCACTCGCTGACGGAAGCCCGGATCTTTACGAGGTCGCCCTCTTTGATCTTGCCGAGATTGATGGCCTCCTCGTCGTTTACGTCCCACTTCTTGCCGTTGATCTCCCCGGAGTTGTCTGCCAGGGTCACATCCAGATACTGCTTGCGGTTGGATCCGATGCGGATGGCGATAGCTTTGACCAGGAAGAAATCGGTGAATTCTTCATCTATTCTTAACTGATTGATAAAATGTTCTTTCATAAAGACCTCCAATGGATTTAGTATACCCCGAAATCCATTGTAACACAATTCCCAGTTTTTAACAACGCAAAAAGCAGGTATATTTTATGTGTAATTATATTTCCATATTCTTATTTCATTGGAGGTGAAATAATGGGTTTCATGGACGTTATTGATACCCTGAACGGATTTGTCTGGGGCATGCCCCTGATCGTCCTGCTTCTGGGTACCGGTGCTC
>JAGAHX010000042.1 GCA_017626845.1 Bacillota bacterium | reverse complement strand
GTCAGGACCTGGTCGCAAGGGCGAAAGAACAGAAAATGGACCCGGTCATCGGCCGGACGAGGAGATCCGCAACGTCATCCGGATCTTAAGCAGAAAAACGAAGAACAACCCGGTGCTCATTGGCGAACCGGGCGTCGGCAAGACCGCCATCGCGGAAGGGCTGGCGCAGCGGATCATGCGCGGCGATGTGCCGGAAGGCCTAAAGCAGAAGACCGTCGTGTCGCTGGACATGGGCGCCCTGATCGCAGGGGCCATGTACCGGGGCGAATTCGAGGAGCGTCTGAAGGGCGTGCTGAACCAGGTGAAGGAGAGCGAAGGCAAGATCATCCTGTTTATCGATGAGCTCCACACCATCGTCGGCGCCGGCAAGACCGAAGGCTCCATGGATGCGGGCAACCTGCTGAAGCCCATGCTGGCCAGAGGCGAACTGCACTGCATCGGTGCCACGACCCTGGACGAATACCGCAAATACATCGAGACCGATGCCGCGCTGGAGCGGCGTTTCCAGCCCGTCATGGTGGACGAGCCGACCGTGGAAGACACGATCTCCATCCTGAGAGGCCTTAAAGAGAGATATGAGATCTATCATGGGGTCACCATCCACGACAACGCTCTGGTGGCCGCTGCCACCCTCTCCAACCGCTACATCTCCGACCGCTTCCTGCCGGATAAGGCCATCGACCTGGTGGACGAAGCCTGCGCTTCGATCCGCACGGAGATGGATTCCATGCCGGAGGAGCTGGATGCGCTGAGAAGAAAGATCATGCAGCTGGAGATCGAAGAGACGGCGCTCAAGAAGGAGAAGGACAACCTGTCCAAGGAACGCCACGCCAAGCTGTTGGAGGAGCTGAAGGAACTCCACGAGAAGTTCGACGGCCAGAAAGCCGTCTGGGAACGCGACAAGAAAGCCGCGGAAGATATCAAGAAGATCAAGGCGGACATTGAGCGGGTCAACGGCCGCATCGAGGCCGCCCAGCTGCAGGCCGACTACGAGACCGCAAGCCGTCTGCAGTACAGCGAACTGCCCCGCCTGGAGAAGCGCCTGGCGGACGCCAACGCCGCGGTGGAAGAAGGCCGTAGCCAGAGCCTGGTGCGCGACACGGTAACGGACGAGGAGATCGCCGCCATCGTGGCCCGCTGGACCGGCATCCCCGTGGCGAAATTGATGGAAGGCGAGCGGGAGAAGATCCTGCGCCTGGACGAGATCCTGCACGAGCGGGTCGTGGGCCAGGACGAAGCCGTACAGAAGGTCGTGGAGGCCATCCAGAGAAGCCGGGCCGGCATCGCTGACCCCAACAGACCCATCGGATCCTTCCTCTTCCTGGGCCCCACGGGCGTGGGCAAGACGGAACTGGCGAAATCCCTGGCCGCATCGCTGTTTGACGATGAAAAGAACATGGTGCGTATCGACATGACGGAGTACATGGAGAAGTTCTCCGTGTCCCGGCTGATCGGAGCGCCTCCAGGATACGTCGGCTACGACGAAGGCGGCCAGCTGACGGAGGCTGTACGGCGCAAGCCCTACTCCGTCGTGCTGTTCGATGAGGTCGAAAAGGCCCATCCGGACGTGTTCAACATCCTGCTTCAGGTGTTGGACGATGGCCGGATCACCGATTCGCAGGGTCGCACCGTGGACTTCAAGAACACGATCATCATTTTGACCTCTAACATCGGCAGCCAGTACCTGCTGGAGGGCATCCAGGAGGACGGCACCATTTCCCAGGAGGCGAAGAACGGCGTGACCCAGCTGCTGCGGGGCACCTTCCGTCCGGAATTCCTCAACCGTCTGGACGAGATCGTCTTCTACAAGCCTCTGACGAAGGAGAACATCTGCAAGATCCTCGATCTGCAGCTGCAGGACCTGACGAGACGGCTGAAGGAGCGTTCGCTGAACCTGGAAGTCACTTACGAGGCCCGTAAGTTCATCGCGGACAGCAGCTTCGATCCGCTCTACGGTGCGCGTCCCATGAAGCGTTTCGTGCAGAGCCACGTCGAGACCCTCATCGCCCACACCATCCTGTCCAGCGAACTGTCCTTAGGCGACACGCTGATCGTGGATCTGGAGGACGGAAAGCTGACCGTAAGAAAGAAATAAGCGGGTCATACCGGATCCGCAGACAAAAACACAGGGATAAGGGAAACGCGCGTTTCTTCCTCCCTGTGTTTTCTTTTTATCTGCAATGGAAGAAAATCTGTTATACTGTATATGTATAATTGTAAGTTATTGCGCTTACCTGTTCTTTTGCGAAGGAGGACGACTATGCGAAACCGGATATTATCTATACTTCTGGTGCTGGCTCTGTGCCTGGCGTACATGCCGGTGCAGGTGCACGCCGCGGAGGTGACCGAGATCACGATCACCGGTCTGACCAGCAAATACCGCGCCGGTGACCTCATCTCCGTCGACCTGGGCGGGATCTACGCAGCCGGCAATGGAGAAGGCGCTGTCATGACCGACGACAAACAGCTCGTCATCGACGGCACAACGTATTACTATCCCTGGGACACTTCCCTCACCTGGGAAACCGGCAGCGAATACACGCTCATCCTTCCCCTGGCGACGGACACAGACGAACTCAGTTCCAACGTGGTCTGCACGGTCGACGGGGAAACGGTAACGCTGTCCAATATCGGATCGAACGGCGCAACGCTGAATTACCGCATCTATGCTGCGACGGACGCATCGGCTGCCACGGAACCGACCGCAAAGACCGGCCTCACCTACAACGGTTCCAACCAGGCGCTGCTGAACGCAGGTTCCACGAACGACGGCACCATGCAGTATAAGCTGGCGTCCGCCACGGAGTGGAGCAGCACCATTCCCACGGCAAAGAATTCCGGCACCTATGAGATCCTGTGGCGGATCCAAGGCGACGACAGCCATTTCGATTACGAAGAGCCCACGCCTCTTATGGTCACGATCGACGCCTGCACGGACGACATCGTGGCAACGCCCAAAAACCAGACCATCGCCGTGAACGACGATCTTCCGACGAACTCCTACCCGGTCACAGGGCTCAAGGGAAGCGACACGCTCGAAGGCACGGCGGTCTACACCTATACGGATGGCACCAACACGGTCGCAGACCCCAGAGAGGAAGGACCCGGCACCTATCAGATCGTCCTGAGCGGCCTGAGCATCCCGACCGATATTGAGAACAATTACGCGGCTACGTCCGTCACCTTCGAAACAGGTACGCTGACCGTCGAGGAAGAAGACTTCTCCTACGACTTCGAGCAGCCCTCCAGCGGCATCGGCGCAGGCAAAACGAACAAGAACGCCTGGACCTGGGGCGAGCGGGCGAACCTGCCCGTAGAGGTCGCCGACTTCTACAAAGTCCTGGTTGAGAACTCCGTGCCCGCAGGCGAAGCCACCCCGGCGATCCCCGGCGGCAAGTCCGGCCACAGCATCAGCAACTTCCTGGCGAAGGACAACACCTGGGGACTTCCCGCAGCAGATCCCGCCGGCCCGACCTATAAAGTGGACGAAGCGCTGGTCTGCGAGGACTACGAGCCCGACTACTTCGCAAACGGCGACGGCAAGGTCGACGAGAGCACGTTCGGCAAATCCGACTTCTACGTCGTAGGCGTCGGCACCGGCGACACCAAGATCGACTATCCGAAGCTGACGACCGGCGACGTGGTGAGCAACACCAAGTTCAACGGCGTCTACATCACCAAGCTCCAGAAGAGCGGCAATGCCACTTACGACGCGGATCTGGCCAAACTCAAGAGCGACTGCATCGCATCCTTCCGCGCCTTCGAACTGGACCACCCGGAAGTCTTCTGGCTCACCGGTTCCATCAAGCTCCGCGTGCTCACCGTGACCATCAGCGGCGTGCAGACTTCCTACATCTTCATGACCCTGGTGGATGACGGCGGCTTCTCCATGCGTATCTCCGAATATGCAGCAGCCGGCGCCATCGAGACGGCAATCGGCCAGAGAGATGCGGCGGTCAACGCCATCCTCGCCCAGATCCCGGCGGAAGCCACCGTGCGGCAGAAGATCGCGAACCTCAATAAGTGGTTCACCCTCCACAACGAATATAACCGCAGCACCGATCTGAACAGCATCGGCTACACGCCGCACCGCGCCCTTAAGTCCCTGGTGGGCAATGAAGGCGCGAACGGTCCCGTCTGCGACGGCTACTCCCGCGGCTTTAAGGTGATCTGCGACAAGCTGGGCATCCCCGTTGTTCTGGATACCGGCATGGCCAGCATCGGAAGCCACAGCGAGCTGCACATGTGGATGCGGGTGCAGGTGGACGGCACCTGGTACGGCATGGACTGCACCTGGGATGACCCCATCGTATCCGGCAAGAACGGTAAGATCTCCGGCTATGAGAACGAAAAATACATGCTGGTAGGCGACGATACCGTGGTGGACGGCAAGAAGTTCAGCGTGTCCCACCCCAGCAACAAGACCGCCGGCGGCACCACAGGCGTGCTGTTCGCAGGTCTCGAAGTCAATCCCAAGGAGATCGACGATTACCTCGTTCTGCCCTTTACCGACGTGCGGCTGGCCGACTGGTTCTTCGATTACGTGAAGGCCGCCAACAGCAAGAAGATCGTCGGCGGCATGACCGCCACCACCTACGGTCCCGCCGGGCAGCTCACCCATGCGCAGATCATGGTCATGGTCGCCAACCTGCACAGCAGACAGAAGGGCGACAATTTTACAAGCACGCCGGTTTCCGGAGACCACTGGGCCGCGTCCTTCCGCGATTACCTCAAGAAGGAGGGCGTCATCGACGACCGCTTCGATGCGGTTCTGGATAAGCCCGTGACCCGCGGAGAGATGTCTTACTACTTCGCGAATACACTCACCAAGAGCTCCTACAAGAATAAGCAGACCATCTCCCTGAGCGACATTGCGGACAATCCGTATAAGGCGGAGATCGAGCGGCTGGCTAAGGCCAACATCGTCGGCGGGTTCCCCGACGGCACCTTCCGTGCGGACGAACTGGTGACCCGTTCCCAAGCCTCCGTATTCGTCAGCAACATCCTGGAAGCGATCGGAAAATAGTGATCTAAAGATGCAAAGGACCGGAGAGCGAAAGCTCTCCGGCTTTTATTTTCCTCGGCCGCAAAGTTCTGCCCCACTTTTTTATGATTGTGTCCGATTTTATTTTTGTATCTGCTATAATAAAATTGTACCATTGTAATCTTATCTCACTTCAAATATTGCTCTTCTACAGATTGGAGGTCTTCCTATGCGAAAACGATTCCTATCTATCTTTTTGGTTCTGGCCCTATGCCTGGCCTATCTGCCGGTGCAGGTGCATGCAGCCACGATTACAACTTTGGAGATCGGCGGCATCTCTTACAAAGCAAGAGTAGGAGATTTGATCTATATCTACCGCGATACGATCCTTGTTACCGGAAATGGATCCATTAATCTCGATATCCTCGACAAGGCGCTCTCCATTGATGGCGGCACTGCGGTCGACCTCGACACGATCGCTACGACGGATCTATGGGAAGCCGGACACACCTATGAAATCACACTTCAGATTGCGACCACCGGAACGGATGAGTTTGGCACGGGGATGACCTGCACGATCGATGGCAAAGATGTTGCGGTCAATGTCATATCCGTAGATACGGCTGAGTTGACATACCAGGTAACGCCCTCCACCGACGCCGCCGTCGACACGGCTCCGGCAGCAAAGATCCTCACTTATAACGGTGAAGATCAAGAATTGGTCGAAGCAGCAGCGGTGACCGGCGGAACAGCTGTCTACAGCACAGTAGGCAATACCGGTCCTTGGTCTGCAGATATTCCTGCAGAGAAAGATGCTGCCACCTACGATGTCTGGTATATGGTCCAGGGCGATGACAGCCATTTCGATACAACTCCGGCAGGCCCGGTATCCGTAACCATCGATCAGGCCCCGGCACCCGTGCTGACCGCGACCAATCCGACGATCGGTTACGGCAGCACCATCAATGAGGGCAGCCTGTATACCTATACCGGCCTGCAGGGTACCGATTCCATCACGCCGACCGTCACCTGGGCTACTCCGCTGGATACAAACACCGCGGAAGATTACGACTATACCGTAAACGCAACCTACGACGGAAGTGTAGACGGGAACTACACCGGTCCGATCGCAGCCGTGACCGGAACTCTCACCGTCTCTCCCCTGCCCACCGCGGATTACACGCAGAATCCCACTCCGCTCGCCCCCACCTACAACGGACAGGCTCAGGAGATCATCGCGGCTGCGACGGATCAGGGCGAAGTGCAGTACAGCAGGGACGGCGGAACGACCTGGTCTGCAACGGTCCCGACCGAAACCAATGCCGGTGATTACGATATCGCCGTTAAGATCGTAGGCACTGCCGGACAATATTTAGACAGTGCAGTCTTGGGCATCGGTGCGCCGATCCAACCTGCCGACGGCCTCACCCTCGCCGCCAAAAATACAACGATAACGCCGGGGACCGCGATCCTCGACACACATCTCTATCAGTTAACGGCAGGAGAGTTAAAGGGCACCGACGAGATCGAGCTGACGGTCGACTGGGTGGCAGGTGCTGCGCCGGACGTCAACACGCCTGGCACATACGAATTCAACATTGCAGGCTATACCCTCGCGGCGCCTGGGCTGCCAACCAACTATCAGTATCTTCTGACGGGAGAGACCTACGGCATCCTTACCATCCGGAATTCCGGCGGCAGCGGCGATACCAACAAGAAGAACTCCTACGACTTTACCCAGCCTGAAGAGGGTCCCGGCTCCGGAAAGATAACCAACCTCCTCTGGAAGTGGGGCGACCGCGCCAACCTGCCGAAGGATCTTGCCACGATCTACATGGTCCTGTCGAACAACTCCGTCTCCAAAGAGGAAGACAAACCGCTGTATTACCCCCACCTCGGAACGTATCACTTCCTGGCCTCCGACGAAACCTGGAAGCTGCCGGAGGTCGACCCCGACTATGGTCCCTACGACGTCCAGACCGTCCTGGTCTGTGAGGATCACGAGCCGATCTATCTGGCCAACGGCGACGGCAAGGTCGACCAGAGCACCTTCGGCAACTCCGATTTCTACACCGTAGGCGTCGGCACCGGTGACACGAAGATCGACTACCCGAACCTGAAGACCGGCGACGTCGTCAGCAACACTTCGTTCAACGGCGTGTTCGTTACAAAGCTGCAGAAGAGCAACAATCCCACCTTCGACGCCGACCTGGCCAAGCTGAAGAGCGATACTATCGCCTCTTTCCGCGCTTTTGAGCTCGACCACCCCGAGGTGTTCTGGCTGAACGGCTCCGTCAAGCTGCGCGTTCTGACGGTCACGCTGGGAAGCGAGCAGACCTCGTTCATCTTCATGACCCTCGTCGACGACAAGGGCTTCACGATGCGCATCGCAGAGTATGCCGCGGCAGGATCCATCGAAGCGGGCATCAAGCAGAGAGACGCGGCGGTCGCAGCCATCATCGCGCAGATCCCTGCTGACGCCAGCGACAGAGAAAAAGTCGTGAACCTGAACAAGTGGTTCACGCTCAACAACGAGTACAACAGAAGCGCAGACCTGAACAGCATCGGTTATACCCCGCACCGCTCGCTGAAGTCCCTGACGGGCAACTTCGGCATCAACGGTCCGGTGTGCGACGGTTACTCCAGAGGCTTCAAGACGATCTGTGACCGCCTGGGCATCCCCGTCGTCCTCGAGACCGGCGTCGCCAGCATCGGTTCGCACAGCGAACTCCACATGTGGATGAGCATCAAGATCGACGGCACCTGGTACGGCACGGACTGCACGTGGGACGATCCGATCGTGAAGGGCAAGGACGGCAAGGTGTCCGGCTATGAAAACGAGAAGTACCTGCTCGTCGGCAACGACACGGTCGTAGACGGCGCCAAGTTCGGCGTATCCCACCCGGCGAACAAGACCCCGGGCGGCACCACAGGCGTGCTGTTCGCAAGCCTGGTCATGAGCGCAAACGAGATCGACGGTTACATTCCGCTCGATTTCGAAGATGTGCGCACGGGCGACTGGTTCTATGATTACGTGCAGAACGTATCGAAGCTGGGCCTGATGAACGGCACATCCCCGAACCTCTTCAGCCCGCAGGGCACCGCGACCCGCGGTCAGATCGTACAGATCCTGTACAACATCGCGGGACAGCCCGAAGTCGAAGACGTGAAGGTCGAAGGCTGGTTCGGCGTCCCGGCGACCTGGGCCATGGACAAGGGCATCGTCGCGGGCTATCCCGACGGTGACTTCCACGGCAACGACCCCGTGACCCGCGAGCAGCTGGCCACGATCCTGTGGGCCTTCGAAGGCGCGCCCGAACAGTCCGGAGAACTGAGTTTCGCAGACGCGGACAAGGTCTCCTCCTATGCGGTCAACGCAATGCTGTGGGCTAAGAAGGAAGGCCTTATCGGAGGCAAACCCGGCAATCTGGCGGACCCGCAGGGCACCGCAACGAGAGCCGAGATCGCCACGATCTTCTCGAACTACATGAAATAAGCGCTGACAGCGTAAAGCGAAGACCGCAGCCCCGGAGGGCTGCGGTCTTCTTGTTTTCTATCGATTCAGTGTGTATTGAGGAGAATTTGCTTATTTGCTGGCCAGCGCCTTGTAGCTTTCCAGTCTTTCCTTGGCGTCGCGCTCTGCCTTCTCGAAGAGCTCCTTCGCGATCTCGGGGAAGGTGATCTCCAGGGACGCATAGCGGTTCTCGCCGCGCAGGAAGGTCTTGAGGTCGCCCGTGGGCTCCTTGCTGTCGAGCTGGAACGGATTGAGGCCCTGCTCCTTGCGGCGCGGGTCGTAGCGGTAGCAGTGCCAGTAGCCTGCTTCGACGGCTGCCTTCTCTTCCAGTTGGGACTTGCCCATACCGCACTTCGGGCCGTGCTCGATGCACGGGCAGTAGCAGATGATGAGGGACGGTCCGTCGTACTCTTCCGCTTCGCGGATGGCCTTCAGGGTCTGCTCGGGGTCATAGCCCATCGCGACCTGTGCCACGTAGACGTAGCCATAGCTCATGGCCATCATGCCGAGGTCCTTCTTCTTGGTTTTCTTGCCGTCGGCTGCGAACTTGGCGACCGCGCCGGCTGCGGTGGACTTGGAGGACTGACCGCCGGTGTTGGAGTAAACTTCGGTATCGAGGACGAGGCAGTTGATGTTCTTGCCGGAGGCCAGGACGTGGTCCAGACCGCCATAGCCGATATCATAAGCCCAGCCGTCGCCGCCGAAGGCCCAGTAGCTTCTCTTGCGCAGGTAATCCGTGTTGGCCAGGATGAATTCCTTGGCTTCCTTCTGGATGTCGCTCTTGGGTTCAAACGCCGCAACAGCATCTGCGAAGGCCTTGGAAACTTCCTTGCTCTTGGCGTCATCCTCGCGGTCCGCCAGGTAGGCGTCTAGAGCGGGTTCGACCTCGGTGCCGCGGAAGTTCTCCGCATAGCCCTTGATGGTCTCGTTTACCTTGGTGGAGCCGAGCAGCATACCGAAGGAGTATTCGGCTGCATCTTCGAACAGGGACATGGCCCATGCGGGACCTTCGCCAGCCTTGTTCTTGGAGTAGGGAACTCCCGGGGGCGATCCGCCGTAAGCGGTGGAGCATCCGGAGGCGTTTCCTACGGTCATATGATCACCGAACAGCTGCGTGACCAGCTTGATGTACGGGGTCTCGCCGCAGCCTGCGCAGGCGCCGGAGAACTCGAACAGGGGCTGAGCGAACTGGCTGAACTTGGTGTTCTTGTTGGAGACAGCGTCCTTCTTGATGGTGACTTCTTCTACACCGAACTCCCAGTTCTCGGCCTGGGCAGCCTGGCTGTCGAAGGGCATCATCTTGAGCGGAGCCGGATCCATCTTGGAAGCCGGGCATACGTTGACGCAGCTGCCGCAGCCGGTGCAGTCGTACAGGGATACCTGCATTCTGTACTGGTACTTCTCGAGTTCCTTGCCCTTGGCGGGTACGGTCTCGAAGGCAGCGGGCTTCTTGGCCATTTCTTCGTCGTTAAGCAGGATGGGACGGATGGCAGCATGCGGGCAGACCAGTGCGCAGCGGTTGCACTGCAGGCACTTGGCGGCATCCCATTCGGGCAGGTTGACCGCCACACCGCGCTTCTCGTACTTGGTGAGGGCGCTGGGGAAGGTGCCGTCCGGCATGTTGAACTTGTCGTACATGGAAACGGGGATATCGTCGCCTTCCTGACGGTTGACGGGGATGACGACTTCCTGTACGAACTGGGGCAGGTGGCTGTTGTCTGCGGGAACCACTTCGAGATCGGCCCATGCGGCGGGAACTTCGACCTTTACGAGGCCGTCCACACCCATGTCGACTGCTTTGTAGTTCTTTTCGACGACGTCCATACCCTTCTTGAGGTAGGTCTTCTTAATGGCATCCTTCATGTAGCCGAGCGCTTCTTCCATGGGGATGATGTCCATCAGCTTGAAGAAAGCGGACTGCAGGATGGAGTTGGTTCTGTTGCCCAGACCGATCTCGGCAGCCAGGTCGACCGCGTCGATGATGTAGAACTGGGCGTGCTTCTCGGCCAGGCCCTTCTTCAGGTCTGCGGGGAGTCTGTCTTCCAGTTCCTCGGGCTTCCACTGGCAGTTGAGGAGGAAGACGCCGCCGTCCTTCAGGTCTTTGGTCAGGTTGTACTTGTGGACGTAGGTCTGGTTGTGAACCGCGACCAGGTCCGCATTGCTTACATAGTACGGCTGCTTAATGGGAGAGTGGCCGAAACGCAGGTGGGACTGGGTGAGGCCGCCGCTCTTCTTGGCGTCATATGCGAAGTAAGCCTGTGCATACATATCGGTGTTGTTGCCGATGATCTTGATGGAGTTCTTGTTTGCGCCGACGGTACCGTCTGCACCCAGACCCCAGATCTTGCAGGACGTGCAGTCTGCGGGGGTGATGTCGATGGGGTCACCCAGCGGCAGGGACAGGTGCGTAACGTCGTCCACGATGGAGATCGTGAAGTTGTCCTGCGGGCAGTCCTTCGCCAGGTTGTCGTAAACGGATACGATGTGCGCGGGGGTGGTATCCTTGGAGGACAGGCCGTAGCGGCCGCCCACGATAATGGGAGCGGGCTTGCCGGACATGTGGTATGCGTTGACCACATCCAGATACATGGGTTCGCCGATGGAGCCGGGTTCCTTGGTCATGTCGAGGACTGCGATCTTCTTGCAGGTCTCGGGCACGGCAGCCAGGAAGTGCTTCATGGAGAAGGGTCTGTACAGGTGGACGTTGATCATGCCGACCTTGCGGCCATTGGCGTTCAGGTAATCGCAGACCTTTTCCAGCGTGTCGCAGACGGAACCGTTCGCGATGACGACTTCGGTCGCATCGGGTGCGCCGTAGTAGTTGAACAGCGTGTAATTGCGGCCGGTCAGCTTATTGATCTCGTTCATGTAGTTCTCTACGATCTCGGGAACAGCGTCGTAGAAGCGGTTCTGCGCTTCTCTGCCCTGGAAGTAGAGGTCGGGGTTGATGGTGGTGCCGCGGATGCAGGGATGTTCGGGGTTGAGGGCGTTCTTGCGGAACGCGTTGACCGCATCCATGTCCACGAGCTTCTTCATGTCGTCGTAGTCCAGGCATTCGATCTTCTGGATCTCGTGGGAGGTCCGGAAACCGTCGAAGTAGTGCAGGAAGGGCACTCTGGACTTGATGGCGGACAGGTGGGCGACAGCGCCCATGTCCATAACTTCCTGGGGATTGGCGGAAGCCAGCATCGCAAAACCGGTCTGGCGGCAGGCCATAACGTCGGAGTGGTCTCCGAAGATGGACAGGCCGTGGACAGACAGGGAACGGGCGGATACGTGGAATACGCCGGGGAGCAGTTCGCCTGCGATCTTGTACATGTTGGGGATCATGAGCAGCAGACCCTGGGAAGCGGTGTAGGTAGAGGTCAGCGCGCCTCCCTGCAGGGAACCGTGGACCGCACCGGCTGCACCGGCTTCGGACTGCATCTCGACCACCTGGACCTTCTGGCCGAAGATATTCTTACGGCCTTTGGCCGCCCATTCGTCCACCATTTCTGCCATGGGGGAGCTGGGCGTGATCGGGAAGATACCGGCGACTTCGGAAAATGCGTAGGATATGTACGCCGCCGCGGTATTTCCGTCCATTACGTCGAATTTTTTAGCCATTCTTTTCTCCTTATATGATTTATGTGTTAGATAATTGGAGCCTTGTTTATGTCCCTTCGACAAGCTCAGGGACCGTTACGGACGCTGAGCCTTGTTTATGTCCCTTCGACAGGCTCAGGGATCATTACGGACGCTGAGCCTGTCGAAGCGTCAATCAAATTTAAATGGTCTTCATGAAGCGTTCGAGTCTGTCCATACCATCGGCGATGTTCTCGTCGTTGGTGGCATAGCAGAAGCGGACGAAGCCTTCGCCGCCTTCGCCGAAGCCGACGCCGGGGATGACGAGCATGTGTTCCTGATCCAGCAGCTTAGCCGCGAAGGTTCTGGAGTCGAGACCGGTCTGCTTGATGTTGGCCATCAGGTAGAACGCACCGGCGGGATCCTTGCAGGAGATGCCGGGGATCTTGTTGATGCCTTCGACCAGCAGAGCCTTTCTGTGTCTGTACAGGGCCTTCATGTCCTCCACGCACTGCTGGCTGGAGGTGAGGGCTGCAACGCCGCCCCACTGCACTGCGGTGAAGACGGAGGAGAATACGTTCTCCAGCAGCATGATCATCTTGGCGATCATTTCCTTGGGTCCCGCGGCGTAGCCCAGTCTTGCACCGGTCATCGCATAGGTCTTGGAGAAGCCGTCCACGATGATGGTCCTTTCCTTCATGCCGGGGAAGGACGCGATGGATACGAAGGGCTTGCCGGTCCAGTTCAGTTCTCTGTACATTTCGTCGGTGATGCAGAAGATGTCGTTCTCCACGCAGATCTCCGCCAGAGCCTTCATGTTGTCGTAGTCGGCAACGCCGCCGGTGGGGTTGGAGGGGAAGTTGATGAGCATCAGCTTGGTCTTCGGGGTGATGGCTGCCCGAACAGCTTCGGGGTTGAACATAAAGCCATCTTCCTCGAAGATCTTTACCCGTACAGGCTTGCAGCCCAGCATGATGATCATGCCGTCGTAGGCAGCGTAGCAGGGGTCGGAGATGATGACTTCGTCACCGATGTCCAGGGAAGCTTCCAGGGCCAGCAGCAGAGCGGAGGTGCCGCCGATGGTGACGACCATCTCGTCGATGCCGTAGGACAGGCCTCTGTCCGCATAGGACTTGGAGATGGCTTCTCTCAGGGGGAGAATGCCGGTATTGGGGGCGTAGAAGGATTCGCCTCTGTCGAGGGATTCCTTCATGGCGTCGGTGATGTGCTTCGGCGTTACGAAGTCGGGCTGGCCGAAACCGAAGGACAGCACTTTGTCGTACTTGTAGCTCATGCCGACGAACTCACGGATGACCGATCTCGGGGTGTTGGCACTCTTTTCAGACATGAAATTTCTCATATTGCCTCCTTATATGACCTATGATAACTTCCTATTCTTCGATGCCGGCGATCTTTTTAGCCAGCTTCTTCTTGGCTTCGATGTTGCCCTGGCGCGCGATCATGATGCGCTGGGCCTGGGGAGAACCGGCACCGTGCAGGGATTCCGTTCTGTAACCGACTGCGGAGGAACCCAGGCAGATGTTCTCCAGGAAGCGCAGGATGCGCATGCGGTCCATGGTGTCCACATCGTCCTTGGTGCCCAGCAGAGAGGTGCAGAATTCGCCGAGGGTCTCGCCGTTCTTGCCCACGACCAGATCGGACTTGAAGTCCTTTTCGGAGGGCATGGTGACCATCAGACCGCCCGCGATGTCTTCCGCAAGTCTTGCGATCTCGTAGGGGAATCTGGTGACGTTCTGCTTGCAGACGTTGGCTTCCAGCAGGTTGATCTCGTAGTTTCCGGCCTTCGTCGCGTGGCCGTCCGCGGAGCAGGCGATGCCGCAGCAGTACATGGTCTCGTTGAGGTGGGTCATCTCGACCAGCTTATCCTTGACGGCGGAAGCCTTCTCGCAGCCGTTGTATTCCGCAGCCAGCGCAGCAGCACCGATGATGACGTCGCCTACGCCGACCTTGCAGCCGCCGTAGCTCTGTCTGTGATAACCGGCGAAACGTTCGACCAGCATGCCGGCGAATTCGGTCTCACCGTTCATGAAGATGTATTCGTTGGGAATGAAGACGTCGTCCAGGATAACGAGGGCTTCCTGGCCGCCGTATTTCTTATTGCCCAGGTCGATGTCCGCGCCGTCTTCCAGCTTGCGGGTATCGCAGGACTGTCTGCCGTAGACCATGAAGAGGCCGTCCGCATCGGAGGGGCAGGCGAAGCACAGGGCGAAATCCTTGTCTTCGGGCTTCATGGAGATGGTGGGCATAAAGATGTGCCAGTGGGAGTTGACAGAGCCGGTCTGGTGGGCCTTGGCGCCTCTTACGACGATGCCGTCTTCCCGGACTTCCTTGACGTGCACGTAGACGTCGGGATTGGTCTGCTGGCTGGGGCTCTTGGAGCGGTCACCCTTGGGGTCGGTCATGGCGCCGTCCACGGTGAGGTCGTTGTCCTGAACCATGATGAGGAACTTCTTAAAGCGTTCGTGATAATTCGTGCCGTACTTTTCGTCGATCTCGAAGGTGGTGGAATAGACGGCGTTGAACGAGTCCATGCCGACGCAGCGCTGGAAGCAGGAAGCGGTCTTCTGGCCCAGCATTCTCTGCATCTTGACCTTCTTGCACAGGTCGTCGGTGCTCATGTGGATGTTGGAAAAGCGGTTGATCTTGTGGCCGGTGAGGTTGCTGGTAGCGACCATCAGGCCGTTTTCCGCGGCTTCTGCGGCGGCATCGTAGGTGGCTGCCACGCAGTTGATGGACGGACGGATCATGGGGTGATCCACCCAGTTCTCGATCCTTTCGCCGAACATGTAGACTTTGGTGTTCAGTTTACGCAGAGATTCGATGTACTCTGCTCCGGTCATTAATGCCATAGGGGTTTCTCCTCCGTTAAAAATATCAGTGATTTGGTGAATCGATTTTCAGCACTGATATTTAATTGCAAGAAGCGTGCCAAAGACGGCGGAAGAAAAAGGAAAATTTTTTTGAGGTTTTTTTGACCCGGAGAGCCCCGGCTGCCCTGATTTTTGAAGGGTTGAAGGCGTTTTTAGTTAGCGGTTGCTAACATATGAACCGCATACGTGGTTCAATTGAACCGATACCGGTTCTATGCTATACTAAAGTTGCGACTCAGACAGAAAGGAACGCACCCATGAAGCACCTGCAGTACTCTTTCCTCATCGACCAGGCCGGGGATCTCATCCCCTGCGACGCCGCTTCGGAGGAATTCCTGGCCGGCATCGATCCCCAGAATTTCCAGGCTCACGTCCAGAGCCTCGAGCTCAACAACGCCAACCTGGCCACCACTATCCTGCTCAACCACACCAGCTACACCCTGCGCCTCGTGCCGGTCTCGGCCGTACGCAGCGCAGCCCAGGCGAAGATCCTGGACAAGTGGGACGGCGCCTACATCGCCGTGCTGCAGGACCAGGTCTCCCTCTCCTCGGTCCTCTACACCCTCAGCAAAAACGCCGGCGCGGACAGCGTTACGGCGGACATGTTCGAAGACTACGGCACCGGCATCTACGTCACTCGGGCGGACGGCGTGTCCATGTTCATCAACTCCCGTTACGAGCAGATCACCGGCATCCGCCGGGAGGATGCGGTGGGTCAGACCATCTTTACCCTGCACAATCAGGGCATGTACATGCCCCTGGTGACCCCGGTCATTCTCCGCATCAACAAGGAATATACAGTGCTGCAGAGCTTCGCCGGCGGCCGCTACGGCATCATCTCCGGCACGCCCATCTATGATGCGGCGGGCAAGCCCTACTGCGTGCTGATCTGCGTCAACCAGCTGGAAGAAAAGGCCATGCGGGCGATCGAAGGCACGTTCCGGACCCAGGCGAGCGCACGGAACAAGCGGAACGTCCTGAGCTTCGTACAGGAATCCCCGGTGGACATCATCGCGGAGAGCACCGCGGTGCGCCAGGTGCTGCAGGATTCCATCCGCGTGGCCCATTACGACGTGCCCGTGCTGCTTTTGGGCGAATCCGGCACAGGCAAGGAGATCTTCGCCTCCATCGTCCACTCCTCCAGCCAGCGCCGCTACGAACCCTACGTTACCCTCAACTGCAGCGCTATTTCCACGAACCTGTTGGAAGCCGAACTGTTCGGCTACGAGCCCGGCGCCTTTACCGGTGCCTCCGCCAAGGGAAAACCCGGCTTCTTCGAAGTCGCATCCAAAGGCACGATCTTCCTGGACGAGATCGGCGACATGCCGCTGGAATCCCAGGCGAAACTGCTGCGGGTGCTGCAGGATGGCGAGTTCTATAAAGTGGGCGGGGTGGAACCCATCAAGACCAACGCCCGCATCGTCGCAGCCACGAACCGCGATCTGCAGGCCATGGTGGAGCAGGGCACATTCCGCCGCGACCTGTACTACCGGCTCAACGTCATCCCCATCCATATGCCGGCCCTGCGCGACCGCAAAGAGGACGTAGCACCGCTGCTGCTGCATTTCCTGTATATCTACAACCAGAATTACGGCACGAATAAGCGCTTTTCCGAAGATCTCATCCGCTTGCTGCAGGACTACGACTGGCCGGGCAACGTGCGCGAGCTGAAGAATCTCGTAAAGCGCCTTATCATCATGAGCGTGGACGACGAGATCGGGCCGGAGCATTTCTACCGGATCTGGTCCGGGGAGCTGAAGGAAACGGCGGAGGAAGCCTCCGAAGCGGCACAGGAAGAGGGCGTCGTGGTCAACGGCCTTCCGCCATTGAACAAAGCCGTGGAAGAAGTGGAACGGACCCTGGTGGAGCGGGCCCTGGAAAAGGGCGGCACCACCCGCAAAGCCGCGGAGCTGCTGGGGGTCAGCCAGTCCTCCATCATGAGAAAGATCCGGGAATACGGCCTGGGCAAACGGGCGGAAGGCTAGAAAGGCGGGGTTTTATGAAAGTAACGTTAGACCCCGCCAAAACCGCCGTGCTCTGCTGCACATCGCTGGCGGGCTTTCTGGCGGAAGCGCAAAAAAGAGCCGGAACAGCCTTTCCGGTATTCTATTTGGACCGGAAGCTCCACATGGACCCCAAACGCATGCGAGAGGCGGTTTTAGAGGCTCTGGAGGCCATGCCGGAAGACATCTCTACCGTTCTCGTGGCCATGGGATATTGTGGTGGCTCCTGGGATGCCGTGCCCTGCGGGCGGCTTCGCCTCGTGACCCCGGCAGTGGACGACTGCATCTCCCTGCTGTTAACGACCGATGATCGCGAGCAATTCAACCGCAAGGACGATACCCATCTGTATCTGAAAGACCCCGACCCCAAGGAGGCTTCCTTTAAAGCGCTGTTCGACCGCTACACAGCGGACAAGCCGGCGGAAGTGGCGGAAGAGATCCATGCGCGCTGGAAAGAGCTGTTCCGGGGCGTCGACATCGTGGATGCCGGCGTATACGACACCCATACAGCGCAGTACGAGGCCGTTGCGGCAGAAGATGCTGCCTTTCTGGACGTGCCCTGGGCCCACGTGCCGGGCTCTGTGCTGCTGCTCGAAAAGATGCTCCGGGGAGACTGGGACGGGCTGTTCCGGGTGTGGCAGCCCGGGACTGTTGTAAGAAAGCCGGAACCCTATTTTGTATATTCCGAGGATGCGATCGAATATCTGAAGAAAAAAGACAGAAAGCTGGGGGCGGTCATCGACCGCATCGGACCGCTGTACCGGCCGGTCGATACAAATCTGTTCGAATCCGTCGTACATCAGATCGTTGGCCAGCAGATCTCCACGAAGGCGCAGAAGACCATCTGGGCCCGCATGCAGGCCGCGCTGGGCGCGGTGACCCCGCAGACGATCGCCGGCGCCGCTCCGGAAGACCTGCAGCGGCTGGGTCTTACGTTCCGGAAAGTCGGCTACATGCAGGATTTCGCCCGTAAGGTCCTAGACGGGTCCTTCGATCTGGACACCGTACAGCACATGAGCGACGAAGAGGCGATCGCCGCACTCGTCTCGCTGAAAGGAATCGGCGTCTGGACCGCGGAGATGCTGCTTCTGTTCTGTCTGCAGAGACCGGACGTGTTGAGCTACGGCGATCTGGCTATCCTGCGTGGTATGCGCATGGTGTACCGTCACCGCAAGATCGATAAAAAGCTGTTTGAGAAATATCGCCGGCGTCTTTCGCCCTACGGCAGCGTTGCGTCTTTATACTTCTGGGCCGTTGCAGGCGGAGCCATCCCGGAGCTTTCCGATCCGGGTGCGAAGAAAAAGTAGCATAGTAAAACCCGACCGGACGGCCGGGTTTTGATTTGAACTAGCGCTCTTTTGTCATCTTCTCGATATACTTCGCCAGCACATGTTCGGCATTGGCAAGCACCTGCAGGTCGCTCTCCGGGTCACCGTATTTGGCGGCAGATTCAGCCACGACGGCAGTCTGCGGCTTTGTAATTTCGTACCGCGCCGGTGCCTGGTCCAATTTCTCCTGGATCGCCTCCGCCACGAACTGATTCAGGCTGATGCCCATCTCTTCGGCACGCCGCACCGCTGCGCCGTGGGCCTGCGGCGTGACCCGCACATTAAATGTGCCCCGGTATTCCCGTTCCGGCTGCTTGCCTGTTTCCTTGCACATCTCGAGGTAATCATCGATGGATTCGTGGAACATCTGCTTTAATTCCGATACTGTATCGCCGTCGAATATCAGCGTGTCTCCTATGCCAAGGACTTTACCGATAAAACAACCATCTTCTTCGCTGTAGGAAGCACTGGCCCGATATCCCTTGTATTTCATGATATTATTCATCACTACCGCCTCCCGTCTTTTTCCAGATGCGCAATCAACTCGCGAACCACATAAGGCTTCAGCACATTTCCCGGATGTGGTTTGTGCAAAGAGAACACCCTCCCGTTTTCAGGATCCATATACCCTACTTTAGAGCCTGTTGTTTTTCCATGTTTAAGGCGAACATAGCCCAAACCCAACAAAAGCCTATCCAACTCCTCCATCGAAAAGTCTTTAGGTCTGCTCAATAGTCGCTTTTTCAGTTTTTCGATCGTACTCATGCCGTTGCCAGCTCCCGCAAGAATACAATAGCATATCAGTTGCAATTTTGCAACTATTCATTGGTCAAAAGGGAGGCTGCATTGCTGCAGCCTCTACAGAGGGATGTGTGCCTGCAGAAGTCGTTATTCTTCGAATAACTATATGCAGATCTGTGTTTTTATTTTAAGGGAAATCCAGCTGACAACCTGGAATTAGTTTTCCAGTTTATATTTGACCACAAAGCTGTGCCATTCTATATAGAAACAATCGAAACGATTCGCCGCAACCTTTTCCTAAACAAGCAATGAATATTTCGCGGATTTAGCGAATGTATCGTTTTTGCACAATTTTGTTGTTTATCGATACATGTTGCAGATGTTCTCGCGTTTTGTCTGTGCAGGTTTATGTAAACTTGTATCGAAAACCGTTGATATTGCCAATAATCGATACACCATGACGAGTTCATTCTGAAAAAAGGGTGTCATGAGTATCGGTTTAACCTAACAGATCGACGCGAGAGTCGCAAGATGTATCTAAATCCAACATAAAATCCAAAAAACGATACATCTTCTTCTGCCGCGTTTTTTGATCTTACGATACCCCGGTACGGATGCGTCTAGGGGTGGCCCTAAGTCCCAAAACCGTGTGTTATCCTCGTATGATTTAAATAAGAAAACTTGCTGAGATGCCTTGAAATTTCAAGACGTCTCAGCGTTTTTATCAACGTTTTTATCCATCCTGCATCTTGTTTAAAACAAAATACAACTGCCACAAATATTGAAGTTTCAACGTTTGCAGCAGTTCAAATCAACACTCTTTGTCGTATAAGCCCCGACATTTCGACGTTTACAGTGGTTTATTTCAACATGTTTTGTTCTATAAACTTATGCACGGTTCTCCGCGCTACTCTCCCGCGATCAGCGCCATGTTGACGTTGACGATCGTCTCGATGCCGTCGTCCCGGAAATCGTAGGTCTCCGTGTGGATGGCGGGGTAGTCCAGGCCGAAGCTGCAGTAATAGTGGCAGCCCTTGGTCGCCTTCAGGAAATGGCCCATGTCTTCGCTGCCGCGCCGGGGCTCCGGCACCTCGTAGAAGGGATAGCCGCAGGCCTCGACAGCCTTCCGCAGCTTTTCGTAGCTCGAGTCGTGGTTGCGGGTCATCGGGAACTCATCGCGGTACTCGAAGCGCACCTGCAGCCCTTCCGCATCCGCCAGTTCCTTCGCCTTCGCCTCCATCTTTGCCTGCAGCTCGTCCAGTTCCGCCTCGTCCTCCGCCCGGATCGTCAGGAGCAGCCGGCCGTGGCTGGCGCTCATGCCGAAGGCTTCGTGCTCACCGATGTCCACCTGCACGATGGTGGCGAGGATAAAGCTCTTGAACGCAGGGTCCTTCAGGACTTCCTGGCTGTATTCCGCCAGACGGCACAGAGCCAGCGACGGATTGATGCCGTCCTGGGGCGTCGCCGCGTGGGCCTGCTTGCCGGTCATCTCGACGATCATGCCCTTGCTGGCGCACTGGATGGTGCCGCGCTTGGACGCGATGGCCTCCGGATAGTATTTGCCGTGGCCGTGAGCCGCAAAGATCTCCTGAATGTTGTTGACCGTGATGAAATCCAGGCAGGATCTGGCGCCGCTGCCGTTCTCCTCGGCGGGCTGGAAGATGAAGAACACATCCCGGTCTGCGCCATGACGGTCCACGGACAGCACGAGGGCCGCCAACGCCGCGGTATGGCCGTCGTGCCCGCACTTGTGACCCTTGCCGGGGTACACCGACTTGTAGGGTTTATCGATCAGATCCTGCGCCTTCAGGGCGTCGCAGTCCGCGCGGAAGGCCATGTTCGGCTTCTTCGGATCCGGGCTGCGGTAAGCGCACCACACATAGTGGCCGGCGTCGTGGATCTCGATGTTGTTCGTATTTTCTTTTAAGAATTTCATGACCCGCTCCAGGGTGGGTCTTTCTTCGTTGGACAGATCCGGATACTTGTGGATCTCGTGTCTCAGTTCGACTGCTTTTTCAAAAATATCTTTGTCCATGGGTCACCTCGAAATGCAAAAGTACGTTGCAAGACCATTATATACCGAAAAAAGGCCCCGTTCACCCCAGTTCTGCGCAGCTCTTTTACGAATATAGTATTGAAACGATAAAAGGAGTTCCGGGAAAGAGGTTACGATATGAAACAACGGAAAAGGAAATGGAGCTTTGGCGCTGTGACGGCGCTGGCGCTGACGGTATTTACGGGATATGCACTGCTGGACACGTTTGTGATCCCCCGCAGCTACGGCGCGGTGCCGCAGACTGTGGATATCGCGGCGGAAGAGGTGCAGGCGGCTGTCCAGGAGACTTCCGTGCAGGAAGAGCTCGAACAGGAAGAAACCACACAGGACGGCATCACCGTCGAGCTCACCGAATACCGGGAAAATAACACGACTATCTATGTGGCGGATGTGTGGGTCACGGACCCGTCGCAGCTGCAGACGGCCTTCGCCGAGGGCACCTACGGCAAAAACGTGAAGGATGCGACCTCGGACATCGCGGAAGACGTGGATGCTATCCTGGCCATCAACGGGGACTTTTACGGCGCCAGGAACAGCGGCTATGTGATCCGAAACGGAGTGCTGTACCGGAGCACTTCCTCCGGTGCCGAGGACCTGGTGATCTATGAAGATGGTTCTTTTGCCATCATCGACGAGGATGAGGTGACCGCCGAACAGCTGCTGGCAGACGGCGCGGTGCAGGTGCTGTCCTTCGGGCCGGCGCTCATCGAAGACGGGGAGATCGCCGTAACGCAGAACGAGGAAGTAGGCAAGGCCATGGCCTCCAACCCCCGTACCGCCATCGGCATCGTGGAAGAGGGCCACTACGTCTTCGTGGTGAGCGACGGCAGGACGGATGAGAGCGAAGGGCTCAGCCTGTACGAGCTGGCGGACTTCTTGCAGGAGCTGGGTGTGGAGACCGCCTACAACCTGGACGGCGGCGGATCCTCCACCATGGTGTATCAGGGGGAGGTCGTCAACAACCCCACCACCAGCGGAAACTCCGTAAAAGAGAGGAGCGTGAGCGACATTGTTTACATCGGTTATTAGCGATAGACGCACATATTTCAACTGTTTTGATGCCGCAAGGCTCTACGTTCTCGCCGCGGTCAACGTAGCGGTCTTCAGCGCGATCTACGAGTACTTCAGCTTCGGCGTCTACTCGCCCTTTATGATCTTCGCCTTCGCAGTGCCCTTGCTGATGGGCGGGCTGGCCTTCCTGCTGCTGGGAAAGGCATGCAAAAAGACGGGGACCACTGTCCCCGCCCTTGCTTGTAAGTTTTGGCACGCTGCGGCCGCGACCCTCACGACCGGTTTTCTGTTCCGGGGCGTCCTGGACATCTACGGAACGTCCAGCTCCCTGGGAGCCGTCTACTGGACCGCATCAGCGGTGCTCGCCGCGCTGGCCCTGCTCATCCTGGCCATCACATCTTGCTGGCGCTAGCGCCGCGGATGCCCGCATGCTGTTTCGAAAAGCCGTTCACCAATTCCATGGTGATCGGCTTTTTAGATTTTAAGGTGACGCTGTAGTGGGTGATGCCGCCGTTTACGGCAAAACTGTAGCTGGAAATCTGCCCTCCCAGGCTCTCCACGAATTCGCTCAGAAGGGGCTGGAAGTCCACTTCGCTGTCTACGTCGAACTCCAGGACGCTGTTCTGAAACGCGTCGGAGCCCACGGTAAAGCGATGCATCAGATACTGCATCAGGCAGATGATCACCGCTGCGGCGATGCCCAGCCAGTACATGCCGGAGCCCACCGCAAGACCGATGCCCGCCATGGCCCAGAGGCCCGCCGCCGTGGTAAGACCTTTGATGGCGTTCTTGTTGCGGAAGATCGCGCCGGCACCCAGAAAACCGATGCCGCTGACGACGGCCGCGGCGATCCTGGCAGGGTCAGCGCCCCGGGTGCCGTCCAGGAAACCCACTGCGGAATACCCAAGGTCCACGAATCCGTATTTGGACACGATCATGATGAGTGACGCCGCACAGCAGACGATGACGTGGGTGCGGATGCCCGCTTCCTTAAAGCGCCGGCTGCGTTCGTAGCCGATGGCGGCGCCGCAGGCGCAGGCGACGAGAAGACGCAGCAGAAAGTCCAGATTCTGTGCCGGTGTAAAGTATTGCATTGTTGTCTGGGCAAAGGGCATAGAAACTCCTTTCCAGGCGTTGCTTTATCCGGATTATTCCGCGAACCAGACTTCCGGCTCGCGTTCTTCCCGGCCGAATGTCTCCTCGCAGTTTTTCGCCACGGCGATAAACGCCTCCTGACGGAACTGCATGGCGCCCACCGGGCAGGTCTTGACGCAGGTGTTGCACTTGAGGCAGCCGGGCTTAATGTCGTCGCTGTCGTTTACGTTGATGAGCCCCAGAGGGCACACGGAGGCACAGGCGCCGCAGTGCAGGCAGTGCGGCAGGGGTGCAGGCCGGTTCGGGGTAAGGTGACCCAGATTTTCCCGGTGCATGGCGATGGCTTCCACGTCCACGGGTCTCTGGGGGATCTCCTCCGCCTTCATGGGCTTTAGCGTGCCCGCTGCCAGGCGGCTGCGCACTTCGGCTCCGAAGGCTTTCGCCTTCTCCAGGTCGTCCTTGTCCGGCCTGCCGGTCTGAATGTTCCGGGAAAAGCTGTGCTCCCCGATAAAGGCGCCGCAGGCGGCCACCGTAAAGCCGGCTTTCACCGCCGCCTCGTACAGATCTGCCAGGGCCATGTCGTAATGCCGACCGCCGTAGGTGCAGATCAGGACCGCCGGGCAGCCGTTTCCGTCCAGCTTGGCGATCGCATTCGTGAGCATCTTAAAGCTGCGGCCGCCGTAGACAGGGCCTGCCAGGACGGTCAGACGGGAGAAGGTGCTGCCGGGGTCATCCAGAGGTTCCGGCGCCGCACCGCCGGTGCGGACCAGATACGGATTGGTCTGATTTTTGCGCGCCTCCGGCAGCGTGATATCGGTTTCCGTAAGCCCGCCGCCGAAGCCCTTCGCGAAGGCCTTTACGACCTTGCGGGTGTTTCCGGTGGGGCTGAAGTAGTATGCGTTCATTTCGTGCGGATAGCCATCATCCAGTAGTGGTTATCGTTAAAGTCGAACTTGCCGATCTCGGTCATGTGGGCCTTGCGGGTATGAGCCGCGTAGCTTCTGGGGTTGATCTGGTTGATGAATGTTACCATGACGGGATAGCGGTCTTCGTAGAGCTTGAGGGCTTCCTTAAAGATCTCCTCGAACACGCCGGTGCCGCGGACGGACACGTCGACGCAGACGGGGCCGTACTGATAGGTGTTGCTCTCGTCCAGATGCATGCCTTCGAAGGGCATATCCGGCAG
>JAGAHX010000041.1 GCA_017626845.1 Bacillota bacterium | reverse complement strand
GGCGTGCCGATCTCGTCCTGGCGGCGGTACAGCTTGCCGATGCTGCCGGACTGGTCGTAATCCACGGAGAAATACTTGGACAGATCCTGATAGATCGCCATGGCCTGCTCGGACAGCTTCTTGGACAGCGGCAGGACAGCGGCTTTATAGGGCGCGAGGAACGGATGGAAGTGCATGACGGTACGGCTGTCGGTCTTGCCGTCCTTGCTCAGGTCTTCCTCGTCGTAGGCGTCGCACAGGAACGCCAGCGCTACGCGGTCGGCACCCAGGGAGGGTTCGATGACGTAGGGCAGATAGCGCTCGTTGGTAACGGGATCGATGTATTCCAGGTTCTGGCCGGAAACTTCCTGATGGCGTCCCAGGTCGTAGTCGGTACGGTCTGCGATGCCCCACAGTTCGCCCCAGCCGAAGGGGAACAGATATTCAAAGTCCGTGGTGGCGCGGCTGTAGAACGACAGCTCCTCCTTGGAGTGGTCGCGCAGGCGCAGCTTCTCCATGTTCATGGACAGGCTCTCCAGGAACTTTCTGCAGTACTCTTTCCAGTAGGCGAACCACTCCAGGTCCGTGCCGGGCTGGCAGAAGAATTCCAGTTCCATCTGCTCGAATTCCCGGATGCGGAAGATGAAGTTGCCCGGGGTGATCTCGTTGCGGAAGGACTTGCCGATCTGGCAGATGCCGAAGGGCACCTTCTTGCGGCTGGTCCGCTGCACGTTCTTAAAGTTGACGAAGATGCCCTGGGCCGTTTCCGGGCGCAGGTACAGCTCCGCCTTGGAATCTTCGGTGACCCCCTGGAACGTCTTGAACATCAGGTTGAACTGACGGATGGGGGTAAACTCGGTCTTGCCGCATTCGGGGCAAGGGATCTTATGTTCTGCGATAAAGGTCTCCATCTCCTGGTTGGACCATCCGTCCACGGAGCCGCCCAGGTCGATGCCGTTCGCGCCGGCAAAGTCCTCGATGAGCTTGTCCGCACGGAATCTGGCGCGGCAGGCTTTGCAGTCCATCAGGGGGTCGGAAAAGCTGGCCAGATGGCCGGATGCCACCCAGGTCTGCGGGTTCATGAGGATGGCGGCATCCAGACCCACGTTATAGGGGCTCTCCTGGACAAATTTCTTCCACCATGCCTTTTTTACGTTGTTCTTGAATTCCACGCCGAGGGGGCCGTAATCCCAGGAATTCGCCAGTCCGCCGTAGATCTCGGAGCCGGGATACAGGAATCCCCTGTTCTTGCAGAGCGCTACGATCTGGTCCATCGTCAGTTCTTTTTTCATGCTGTTCTCCTAAATGTTTTAATTATCCTCTTCCATTCCGTCCAGATCCAGGTCGGAAAGGTCAAAATCGTTGTTCCTTGCGTAGGTTTCTTCAGGTTCTGCGGGGGCCTTGTCCTTGGTGAATTTATCCTTGGCTGCGCCGTAGATGTCGCCGCTCTTGTCTTTCGCCGCCTCGTACAGGTCGCTGCCCTTGTCCTTTGCGGCTTCGTACAGGTCGCCGCCCTTATCCTTGGCAGCTTCGAAGAGCTCGCCGCCCTTGTCCTTTGCCGCCTCGAAAAGGTCGCCGCTCTTATCCTTCACTTCGTCGTAGATGACGGATCCCTTATCCTTTACGGTCTCGAAGGTCCTGGAAGCCTTTTCGGAAACGTTCACAACGTCGCCGTCTTCCTTGACCAGTTCGATGCTGCACTTGGTTCCCAGCGCAGCGATGCAGCCGCCGATGGCTGCCCAGGGGAACAGGACCGTTCCGATGATGCCGATGTTCACGGGCAGGTTCATCACGATGTCTCCGTCCTTCTTGATGACGATCTTGCTCACGTTGCCCTTGCGGACCGCTTCCTTGATCGTATCCAGGATCTGGACGTTCTTCTTCTCGGTCTCCTTCGTGGAGTCGTCGATGGTCTCCTCGATGAGGATGATCGCATCCACCACGCTGCCGTCGGTCTTTTCCAGAGCGTCCTTCGCTTCCTTATACCCTACGCCAGTTCTGTCCTTTACCAGTTCGATCTTTTCCAGTGTGATTTCCATAGTTTCCCCTTTCCGGCCGGAGCCGATCTAGATCAATAAACTCTCGCTCTTGAGGTTTTCTATCCCCAGATGATATGCAAAATATGCTTTAAAGAGTCTGCGGAGCTTTTTCTCCGTTTCCTCGTTCAATCCAATGCCTTTGAGCGCCGTGATGGGCCGCGCCGCCATATAGCGGAGGGCCGACAGCTGTTCGGGCGTAAGCGCGAAGCGGAGCGGATCCGCCGGGGCCTCGTCTGCGCATGACCCGCACAGCATTCCCCCGTCCGCTACGCTGAGCACCTGCAGGTCGTCCCGGTTTCCGGTCCGCATGCAGCGGTCCAGCTGGGGCGCACTGCCTTCGATCTGCAGGGCCTTCATTTGAAAGCCGACCAGCAGCGTGCCGAAGGCGCTCTTTCTTTCATCCAACAGCTGGAGGAAGTCCCGGATGAGGGCCAGCAGCGCCGGCTGCGGCTCGTCCTCCTGTGCCATGGCATCCGTCAGTTCCAACGCATAGGATGCCGTCATGTATTTATCCACGTCTTCGCCGATGGCGTAGAAGCTCTGCAGCGTCTCCGCCCCGTTGATGCTGAAGGAATCCCGGGCCTTGAACAGCTCGTAGCGGCCGTAGGTGAAAGGCCGCAGCGCCAGGGCC
The DNA here is from genome assembly GCA_017626845.1 of Bacillota bacterium. Classification (GTDB taxonomy): domain Bacteria; phylum Bacillota; class Clostridia; order Peptostreptococcales; family Anaerovoracaceae; genus RUG11894. Next base: position 48,596 of record JAGAHX010000041.1, on the reverse strand, counting down.
GTCTTGTTCTTTCCCCCTTCGCTGATGGAAGTGCCGGCGGAGATCTTGCCGTAGCGCTTCGTCAGGATGACGATCATGCGCCGGCCGTTCGCCGCCTTGATCTGGCGAAGCACCAGACCCTCGGTATCCGTTACCATGGCGCCCTACCGGTGCAGGTCCGTCTTCCAGGAAGCGACATAGCCGAAGTTGCCCAGCATTACGTCGCTCTGGCGCCAGTTCTTCTTTACCTTGACGAAGAGCTCCAGATAGACCTTCGTACCCAGGAAGGCTTCGATCTCCATCCGGGCGGATTTGCCGATGCCCTTGAGCTTCTTGCCGTCCCGTCCGATGATGATGCCCTTGTGGGAATCCTTCTCGCAGTAGATGACGGCGGAGATGTTCGCGATGCCCGGCTGTTCGTCGAAGCGCTCGATCTCCACGGCCACGCCGTGGGGCACTTCGTCGTTCAGGTACAGCAGCGCCTTTTCCCGGATGATCTCCGAAGCCAGGAACCGCATGGGGTTGTCGGTGATCATGTCTTCGGGGAAGAACATGGGCCCTTCCGCCAACAGATCTTCCAGGGTCACCAGCAGCTCGTCTACGTTCTGACCGGTCTTGGCGTTGGTGCCGATGATGGCATCGAACAGTTCCAGTCCCTCGTAATATTCGTAGATCCGGCGGAACGTATCCGGATCGATCTTGTCGATCTTGTTGATGACCAGCAGCTTCGGCGTCTGGTTGGACCGCAGCAGATCCAGGATATAAGCGTCGCCGCTGCCTTCGCCCTCGAATTCAGAATCTACTAAAAACAGGATTACGTCAACTTCCTTCAACGTATTCACAGCGGCGTCCGTCATGTAGCTGCCCAGCTTGTTTTTGGGCTTGTGGATGCCCGGCGTGTCGATGAAGACCATCTGGCAGGAAGGCTCTCTGTCTTCGCCTTCCCCTTCCATCCTGGTGTAGATGCCGCGGATGGTGTTCCGGGTGGTCTGTGGTTTTTCCGTCGTAATGGCGATCTTCTCTCCCAGAATGGAGTTCAGCAGCGTGGATTTACCCACGTTCGGTCTGCCGATGATGCCGATAAAACCGCTCTTCATAATTTAAATCCCTCCAGAAGAAGCTCGTTTAAGCGGTAGGACTTCAGTTCATCCTCATTTTCCCCGCTGATGACCCGCATATTTTCCGAAAACTCGAACATGAACTGCCGGCAGATGCCGCAGGGCCAGCTGGTGCCGCCGTTGCCGGCGATGGCAATGGCCTCGAATTCCCGTACGCCTTCGGATACGGCCTTGACCATGGCCGTCCGCTCCGCGCAGATCGTAGCGCCGTAGGACGAATTCTCGATGTTGCAGCCGGTAAAGATCTGCCCGTCCTTGGCGAGCAGCGCCGCCCCTACATGGAAATTCGAAAACGGTACGTAGGCGTTCTCCGACGCCTTGACCGCCATGCGAAACAGTTCTTTATCTGTCGGTTTCACGTTATGCCCTCCTCAGGTCCAATTCCGTCATGACCTTTTCTTCTTTTTCCCGCATGACCTTCTTTTCCTCTTCCGTCTCGTGGTCGTAGCCCAGCAGATGGAAGCAGGAATGCACGAACAGGTAGATCAGTTCCCGTTCGTAGCTGTGGCCGTATTCCTCGGCTTGCTGCTTCGCCCGCTCTTCGCAGATCACAACGTCGCCCAGGGCCACTTCGTCCCAGTCCTGCATATATTCGTAAGGGTCAAACTGGGGAAAGGACAGCACGTCGGTAACGGCGTCCTTATCCCGGTATTCCCGGTTAAGCCGCTGGATCTCGTCCGCATCCACAAACGAAACGGACAGGGACAGCCTGTCGTCGTCCAGGTCTTCTTCTCTCGCGCACAGCGCCGCCGCAGCGTACATCTGCGCGGAAGTCTTTTTATCTACTCTTTCTTCGTCGTCAAAATAAATATACATGAGCTATTCGTCCTGCGCCCATTCCGGGTGCTTCTGGAGGTATCTGTCGTAGGCATTAACGATGCGGCGCACCAGCGGATGCCGTACGACGTCGCTGTCCGTGAGCCGGCAGAATGCGATGCCTTCCACGTGATTCAGGATATGCATGGCGTCCACGAGGCCGGAGCGTTTGCCTCTCGGCAGGTCGATCTGTGTTACGTCGCCCGTTACGATGACCTTGCTGCCGAAACCCATACGGGTGAGGAACATCTTCATCTGCTCCTTCGTGGCGTTCTGCGCTTCGTCCAGGATGATAAAGGAATTATCCAGCGTGCGGCCGCGCATGTAGGCCAAAGGAACGACTTCGATGGTCTCCTTCTCCTTCAGACGCAGCGCCGCGTCTCTGCCTAAGATGTCGTACAGCGCATCGTACAGAGGCCGCAGGTAAGGATCCACTTTTTCCTGCAGGTCGCCGGGCAGAAATCCGAGCCGCTCCCCCGCTTCCACGGCGGGCCGGGCCAGGATGATCTTTTCCACTTCCTTGTTTTTCAGGGCGTTGATGGCCATGGCCACCGCCAGATAGGACTTGCCGGTGCCTGCCGGGCCTATGCCGAACACGATGTCGTTCTTGCGCACCGCGTCCACGTACTGCTTCTGGCCCAGCGTCTTCGCCTTCAGGGGCTTTCCCTTATGGGTGAAGCACACCACGTCCTTGGACAGCGCGCTCTGGGAATAGGAGATCCCTTCCCGGGAAAGCTCCAGGATGTAGTTCACCTTCTGTTCGTCCAGAGGCTGACCCGCATCCGAGACCTTAAACATCTCCTCGATGACGGAAGCTGCGCGTTCCGCCTCTTCGCCGTTGATGATGATCTCATCGCCGCGGACGGCGATCTCCACGCCGCAATCCTTTTCTATCGCTTTTAAATTGGCATCCAGGGTGCCGAAGACGTCCCTCGGGCCCAGATCCGTATCCTGATTGATCCTGATCTCGCTCAAAAACGATCCTCCCTATAATTACTCAACCTATATGATACCATAAACTGCCTGTCTTTGAAAACACAAAGCCGAAGCTTTTCGGCTTCGGCTAAGGTTTGCTTTGATCGGATTAGTATCTCTTATTCGCCTTCTTGCGTGCAGCTTCGGACTTCTTCTTCCGCTTTACGCTGGGCTTTTCATAGTGTTCTCTCTTACGGAGCTCGGACATGACGCCGTCTCTGGCGCAAGAACGCTTGAATCTCTTAAGAGCGCTTTCCAGATTTTCGCCTTCTCTTACGATTACCTGTGCCATAACTTTGTTCACCTCCTTATCCTTTCAAATTCGTAACAGATAAATTATACCATGTTCTCTGCTGTTTGCAACCACTTATTTCAGGGATTTGCTGTTCACCTTTTTCCGCAGCAGCTCCGTGAACTCCGTGATGTTCATGGTGCCCAGATCGCCCTCGCTGCGGTGACGCGGTGCAACGGTGTTGTGCTGCACGTCTCTGTCGCCTACGATGAGCATGTAGGGAACCTTCTCCATCTGTCCGTCGCGGATCTTGCGGCCGATCTTCTCGTTGCGGCTGTCGATCTCGGTGCGGAAGCCGGAGGATTCCAGCATCTGTGCGCAGCTCTTGGCGTAATCCAGCGCGCGGTCGGTGACCGGCAGGATCTTGACCTGGACCGGGGACAGCCAGGTCGGGAATGCGCCGGCGAAGTGTTCGGTAATGACGCCGATGAAGCGTTCGATGGAACCGAAGACGACGCGGTGGATCATGACGGGCGTCTGCTTTTCGGAATTGCTGTCGATATAATCGATGCCGAAACGGCCGGGCAGCTGATAGTCCAGCTGGATGGTGCCGCACTGCCAGGTACGGCCGAGGCTGTCGGTTACGTGGAAGTCCAGCTTCGGGCCGTAGAAGGCGCCGTCGCCCGGATTGATCTCATAGGTCTTGCCGATGGACGTGATGGCATCCGCCAGGTTCTGCTCTGCCTTCTCCCAGTCTTCTCTCGTGCCGATATGGTCTTCCGGCATGGTGGAAAGAACGATCTTGTAAGGCAGACCGAAAACGCCGTAGATCTCGTCGATCAGCTTGGCGATGCGGGTGACCTCTTCCCGGATCTGCTCCTTGGCCAGCAGCAGATGGGCGTCGTCCTGGGTGAAGCAGCGGACGCGGAACATGCCGTGCAGCGCACCGGACAGCTCGTGTCTGTGCACGATGCCCAGTTCGGTATAGCGCAGCGGCAGATCCTTGTAGCTGTGGGGCTCATTCTCGTAGGTGAGGATGGCGCCGGGGCAGTTCATCGGCTTGATGGCGAAGTCCTCATCGTCGATGACCGTCGTGTACATGTTTTCCTTATAGTGATCCCAGTGGCCGGAGGTCTCCCAGAGCGTGCGCTTCATGATCTGAGGCGTCATGATCTCGGTATAGCCCCACTTGCGGTGCACGTCTCTCCAGTATTCGATGAGCGTGTTGCGCAGGGTCATGCCCTTGGGAAGATAGAACGGGAAACCGGGGGCTTCATCCCGGAACATGAACAGGCCCAGTTCCTTGCCCAGCTTTCTGTGGTCGCGTCTCTTGGCTTCCTCGATGCGTTCCAGATATTCTTCCAGTTCTTCCTTCTTCGGGAAAGCGATGCCGTAGATGCGCTGCAGCGTCTCCCGGTTGGAGTCGCCTCTCCAGTAGGCAGCGTTTGCCGTGAGCAGTTTGAGAGCGTTGCCCTTGATGCGGCCGGTGTAGTCCAAGTGGGGACCGGCGCACAGGTCGGTGAATTCGCCCTGCTTATAGAAAGAGATGGGTTCGCCCTCAGGCAGGTCGTTGATGAGCTCTACCTTGAACGGTTCTTCCTTTTCTTCCATGAATTTGATGGCTTCGTCTCTGGGCAGTTCGAAACGCTCGATCTTCAGGTTTTCCTTGCAGATCTTCTTCATTTCCGCTTCGATCTTTTCCAGGTGTTCCGGCGTAAACGCAAACGGAGCCAGCATGTCGTAGTACCAGCCTTCCTTGATGGAAGGGCCGATGGCCAGCTTTACCTCAGGCCACAGTCTCTTGACCGCCTGCGCCATGACGTGGGAGCAGGAATGCCAATAGGTTTGTCTGTATTCTTCGTCGTCGAATTTGTTGACTTTGATTTCTTCTGCCATAATCTTTCTCTCCTTTTGTCTGTCAGATACAAAGTGACAGACAAAGAACATTATATACCAGCTGGACGGATTGTCAAATCAGCCGGGAGGCCAGAGAAGTCTTCTCTTGCCGAGCACGTGGACGTGCAGATGCTTGACGGACTGCATGCCGTCCTCACCGGTGTTGATGACCACGCGGTATCCGTTCTCCAGACCAAGATCTTTGGCGATGTCCTTGATCTTCAGCATGATGTGAGCCAGCAGCGCCGCGTCTTCGTCCGTCGTGTCGTCCAGGGAAGCCATGTGCTTCTTGGGAACGATGAGAAAATGCACGGGCGCCTGGGGCGCAACGTCGTTGAAGGCCAGGATCTCGTCGTCTTCGTAGACCTTATTGGATGGGATCTCCCCCGCGATGATCTTGCAGAATAAGCAATCGGACATAGGGTCTCCTCCTTTCTTTTACACGGTCCCTGCGGTTGCTGAGCTCGTCGAAGCATTCGAAGGGACGATATATTATATCATACTTCCCAATACGCCGTCTCGGTAAACGGACTCGACTTTTACGTCGATCCACTGGTTTTCCAGGGAGGCGGCGCGGGACGGATCGGTCATGGACCGATCGCGGAAATAGACGACGCAGTAATTGCTGCAGTGACCCTTCCAGAGCCTGCCCTGCTCCGTTTCTTCGATCTCCTCCGCCAGCACCCGCTGCACGGAGCCGATCATGGAAGAACGGAACTGTTTCGAGACCTCTTCGGCAACGACGATGAGTTCTTTGTTGCGCTGTTTCTTGACGGGCGGTGCGATCTGATCCGGCATGTCCGCCGCCGGCGTATACATTCTGCGGCTGTAGGGGAAGCAGTGCACATGCAGATAATTAACCTGCTTTACGATCTCCTTACTGGCTTCGAAATCGGCCTCCGTCTCCCCAGGAAAACCCGTAATGATATCCGTCGTAATGCCGTAGAGAGGATCGAAGTCCCGGCAGCGCCGGACGATCTCCAGATAGTCTGCCGCGGTATAATGGCGGTTCATCCGCGCGATGACGGCATCGGATCCGCTCTGGATGGACAGGTGCACGTGATGCGCCAGTTTTTCGTAGCGGAACAGCCGCTGTATATAGTCCGCGTCGATGACGGTCGGCTCCATGGAGCCCAGACGGATGAGAAAATCTCCGGGGATGTCGTTTAACGCCTTTACGATGATCTCCACACCTTCGAGTCCCGTACCAAGATCGTCTGTAAAGCCCTTTTCCGCCCCGTAGAGGGCCGTATTGATGCCCGTAAGGGTAATTTCCTTATAGCCTGCGGAAACGAGCGCCATCGCCTCTTTTTTGATGGCTGCGGCGCTGCGGCTGCGCACCTGCCCTCTGGCGTGAGGGATGACGCAGTAGGAACAGAACCGGTTGCAGCCCTCCTGGATCTTGATGAGAGCGCGCGTCTTCGTCTCCATGCCGGTGATGCCCTCGTGCTGCTCGTATGCGGTCTGATGCACGACGGGATCTTCCACGAGATTGCGCCGGAGGCGGCTGGAGGGGTCACAGGAGAACCATTCTTCCGCCAGCTCCACCGCCCGCATCTTCTCCGTCGTGCCGAGGATGAGGTCGGCCTCTTCGATCGCCCCCACTTCCTGCGGGTTCGTCTGGGGATAGCATCCCATGACGATGACGAGTGCGCCGGGATTCTCCCGTTTGACCCGCCGCATGTACTGCCGGGACTTGCGATCGGCCAGCCGCGTTACGCTGCAGGTGTTTACCACGTAAATATCCGCCGGGCTGTCTTCGGAATCCGTTACTTCGCATCCGGCCCGGCGGAACGCTTCCGCCAGTGCCTGGGACTCGTACTGGTTTACTTTGCAGCCCAGCGTAAAAAACGATACGGTCTTCTTTTTTAAAGATCCTATTTCGCCTGCCATACCTTGTCTCCGCCGATGCCCTTCTGCTCCAGGTTGAGCAGGAAGGCCTTGGCTTCCAGTCCCCCGCCGAAGCCCGTAAGGGAGCCGGTGCTTCCGACCACCCGGTGGCAGGGAACGATGATGCTGATGGGATTGTTGTGATTGGCGCCGCCTGCTGCCCGGACGGCTTTCGGATTGCCCGCATAGGCCGCGATGTCCCGGTAGGTGCGGGTCTCGCCGTAGGGAATGGTGCGCAGCCCTTCCCAGCATTTCTGCTGAAACGCCGTGCCGGAAGGCGCCAGGGGCAGATCGAAGACCTTGCGCTTTCCCGCGAAATATTCGTTCAGCTGCTTTTTCGCCTTTTTCAGGAGCGGCGTCTCCTTCTCTTCCGCTTCCAGACCGTAGTCCGCCAGCGTATTGTGCCACGCGAAGAGCAGATGGGTGAGCTTTCCGTCCTCTTCCGCAAGCTGCAGCTTACCGATGGGGGAATCCATAAAAATCATAGTTCTCATACTGTCCTCCTAACTTTGCTCTCCGCGGCCGGAAAAAACGTTGTATAATATACGTAACAGCAACCTGATTATAGCAGAACAAATGTTCTCTGTAAAGAACGGAGGAGAAAAAATGATCATCGTACGCGTAAAATACAGAACACCCGAAGGCCAGCGTGACGCTTTCCTGCAGCAGCTGTTCGACGAAGGTCTGCCCCAGGCCTGCCGCGCCGAAGAAGGCAACATCTGCTACGACTATTTCCTGAGCTACGAGGATCCCAACGAGATCCTGCTGCTGGAGATGTGGAAGAACGGCGATGCCCTGGCAAAGCACGGCAAAGAGCCCCACTTCACCCGCATCGGTCAGGTCCGGGTGGAAAACGACGTCAAGTCCGTGGTGGAAAGTTTCGATTCCAAGCCGCGCAAATAGCGCACCATCCGTCTGCATGGATAACATCGAGGATGTCGAACCCAGCGCCTTTTATGGCGCCGGCGACATCCTCTTCTTTTTCGTCCAGAATGCCGCTGGAGATGTAGAGCCCCCTGCCCTTCAGATGCTTGGCAACATCTTTGGACAGCATCTTCACCAGGTCCGCCATCAGGTTAGCGCAGACCAGATCCGCCTTTACGTCCAGACCCTTCGTCAGGTCGCCCTGAAACGCCTCGATCTTTTCCCCACAGCCGTTTAATGCCGCGTTCTTTTTCGTGCTCTGGACGGCGTCATCGAACAGGTCTACGGCCCAGATGCGTGCCGCACCGAGCTTGACCGCCCCGATGGACAGGATGCCGCTGCCGGAGCCCACGTCCAGCACGTCGTCTCCGGGCTGCAGATACTTTTCCATCAGCCGCAGGGTAAGGAAGGTCGTGGCGTGGGTGCCTGTGCCGAAGGCGAGGCCGGGATCGATCGTGATGACATCCTCCCCTTCCTTCGGTTCGTACTGCCGCCAGGCGGGCTTTACGACGAAGCGCTCCGAGATCTTCGTGGGCATAAAGTACTCTTCCCACTTGTGCAGCCAGTCCTCGTCGTCCACGTGGGTCAGCGTAAAAGCATAACCCTTGGCGATATCCATCGCTGCCGGGTCATCCTCCCCCTCCTGCAGATAGAAGCAGACGTAGGGGTTGCCCTGCAGGTCCTCGATCACCTCCGGATCGACGTAATCCCAGACGTGCTCGTCTCTGGCCCGCATGATGCCTTCCAGCTCCCCGGGGTCGTTGATGACCAGGTCCGTTCTCCCCGCCGCATTGAGGGCTTCCACCAGCGCGTCCAGTTCTTCTCTTTTCGGATAGATCTTGATCTCTTTGTATTTCATGGCTTAATCGAACAGCTGATATCCGTTCTCCTCCATATCTCTGCGGATCTTGCGGATATGGTCTGTGTCCTTGGTCTCCAATGTCAGGGTCACGACGCAGGAATTCACCTCGGTCTTGGCGTCTTCTCTCTCGTGGTCGATCTCCAGCACGTTGGCGCCGTTATCCGCTACCACCTGCAGCAGATGCGCCAGATTGCCGGCCTTGTCCACCAGCTTTGTCGTGAGTTTAATGATGCGTCCGGTCTTCTGCAGGCCCTTGGTGATGATCCTCGACAGCGTCGTAATGTCCACGTTGCCGCCGGAGACCAGAGCGACGGTCTTCAGCGACGTATCGACCTTGCCGAACAGATAGGCTGCCACCGTCGTCGCGCCGGCGCCTTCCGCCACGGTCTTCGGACCCTCCAGCAGCGCCACGATGGCCGCCGCGATCTCGTCCTCGGACACCGTTACGATGTCGTCCACATATTGGGATACCAGGTCGAAGGTCAGATCGCCCGGGGTCAGCACGTGGATGCCGTCGGCGATGGTCGGGCCGTCCTTTACCGTCGTAATGGCGCCATTCCGCACCGATACGAACATGGACGGAACGGTAGCCGCCTGTACGCCGATCACCTTGACGTTGGGCCGCATGGATTTCACCGCGACAGCGACGCCGCTGATGAGGCCGCCGCCTCCGATGGGCACGACGATCTGATCCACATCCGGCACCTGTTCCAAGATCTCCAGACCTAAGGTTCCCTGTCCTGCGATCACGTAGGGATCGTTAAAGGGATGGGCGAAGGTGTAGCCCTCCTCCTTGGCCAGCCGGGCTGCTTCTGCCGCCGCATCGTCATAGTTGCCGGGCACCAGCACCACTTCGCCGCCGTAGCTGCGGGTGGCTTCGACCTTGAGGATCGGCGCGCCTTCCGGCATGCAGATGACGGAGTGGATGCCGAGTCTTGCCGCGGACAACGCCACACCCTGGGCGTGGTTGCCGGCGGAACAGGCGATGACGCCCTTCGCCGCTTCCTCCGCAGACAGATTGCGGATCTTGTTGAAGGCGCCCCGGATCTTGAAGGAGCCGGTCTTCTGCAGGTTTTCGGATTTGATGTATAGATTTTTTCCCAGGCGCGTCGAGGTTACGATGGGGGTCAGCTCCGTGACCCCGGCCATCGCGGCCCGCGCTTCCTGTATCATTTGCAAAGTTACTCTGTTTTCCATTGGATACACCTCTTTTTCGATCAGTTCCTAAGAAGTATAACACAAAAGAGCCCCTCGTGCGGCAGAAAGCGAGAGAGCTCTTTTGCAGGAATGGAGGTTTATGAAGAAATGCTTTGCATTTCGTTATAGTGCTTTCCAGAACACCGGGTCGTTGATCGTCTCAACATAGTTTCTGATCGGCAGATCTTAGCTGCCGAGGATCATGGAAACGACCGAATCCTGCCCTTCCTTTGTAAACACAGGGCCGGTGACCCGCCGGAACTTCTCCTCCAGCCAGGGCCACTGGATATTTTCCTTCGCTTCGCCCCGGGGTTCGTACTCCGCCGAGCGGTACACCTTGCCGTCCTTTGTGCGGATGACCGCGCGGCAGATGCGCTGCGCCGGGAATTTCTTGTCCAATTCCTCATCGCAGACGAAATGCAGTTTTCTCATCATATCCAGCACCTTGGGATCGCCCAGGAACTTGTCGTTGCACTGCGCCAGACCGAAATCGCCGTAGCAGACGGCCGCAGCCACCGGATACGCGATGTTGTACTGCGCTTCGTCCGCATCTTTGGGAACGATCTTGGACAGCATCGTAGCCTTCAGGAACGTCTCGATCGTAACATCTTCGATATCCTCGGCGGTCAGCCCGTTGACCCGCATCACGTCCACCACCGCATCGATGGCCGGATGCGCCCAGCGGCAGCAGGTATAGGGTTTGAAGTACAGGTCCATCACCTGCCATTTCTTTCCCAAGTCGTCCAGGTAATGCTTGTGGTCATCGGATTCTAGCAGATTCTTATTGCCCGTAAAACCGCACAGCGTCTCCTCCACAGCCAGCATGCCCACCATGATGCCGAAGGGCACGCCGTCCTTGTTCATGGAGGGATACTCCACGCTGCGGATCCCGGGCACGATGGGTGCGTTGAACTCCGCGACAGAAAGCGCATTGTTCAGCTGTTCCTTCGTAAATCCGTAGATCCTGCCTACACCAGCCGCTGTCCCAACAGCGCCAAATGTGCCGCTGCTGTGCGCCCACTGATAGTAATCCATGATGGCTGCACCACTCCGGATCGTCGTCTCGTAGGAAACCAGCAGCGTCTCCAGGAACTTCTCCAGGGTCAGCCCCTTTTCCATGGCTGCGGCTAGCACGCCGCCGATCACGGATGTGCCGGGATGGGCCCGGGTCATGTTATGGCCGTCGTCGATATCGTAGGCGTTGGACGAGTGACCCATGGCAGCCGCTGCGCCCAGAACGCCAAACGTTTTCTCAGAACCAACCACGGGAATGTCTCCTGCCGGGAACACCCGTTCCGCCAACTTTAACCCCGCCTCGAACTGACCGCTGCGCGATCCGACGATCAAAGCGCCGGTCAGATCCAGCAGGCAGCCCTTCATGCGCATCTTCACCTCTTCGGGAACGTCGTTCCAGCGGGTGTCAAGAATAAAGTTTTCCAGTCTGTAATCAGTTTCGTAATGCATCGTTACCCCTATCGAAATTGGATCTTCACGTGTTTTGTGGAGAAGATCTGCAGCAGACCCCCATAGCGAAGGCGGAATTCCAGCACATCTCCGACGTTTACTCTTTCTTTGCAGTCCGTCACATCCAGAACGGTATGATCGCTGCTGCCGGCGATCACATGCACGTCCGGGTCGACCGGAAGCAGATTAAACGGATCGCCGATATCCTGTGACCCGACGGCAGCGATCGCTCTGCGCCGAAGACCGCCTCCGTCGAAATGCACGGTCTCGCCCTTCCAGTTCTTGCCGCTGCCCTGCACGCCGGTCTTTTCTTTGCACTCAGCGATCTGCACCTTCAGCCGGAACGTGTCGATGTTAGCGCCGGGAATCTCGATCCCCCGGTTGATCATGATGTTGTTCGGGTTTGCGATGGCGCCGCCGATGCGAAGGTGATTGATCTTCGCCGGCAAGGCCAGGCCCTTCCAACTGCGGATGAGCGACGAAGAGCTGCCGCCGGAAACGATCTCCAGCGGATGACCCAGGACAGCTTCGACCGCCTCTGCACCATCGCAGAGCATCTGCAGATTCGCATCGTCCGGCAGAACGCCGGAAACGCAGCCGTAATTGGTTCCTACGCCGGCCACCTCCAGATAGGGCATCGTCCGTTTGACCTCAGATGCCAGCGCCGCAAGATCCTCGACCGTTGTAACGCCCTCTCTGCGGTCACCCACATCCAGCATCAGAATAACTTTGTGTGTCTTTCCCAGACGTCCAGCCGCATCGTTTAAGGTCCGCAGCACAGACGCCTCCGAATTCAGGCTGTAATCGGCATATTCGACTACATCCCTCACTTCGCAGGGCTGCGGAATCCGAAGCAGCAGCATCGGAACGTTCGGGAACGCCTTCCGCAGCAAGGCAAGGTGACAGATCCGGGAAGATGCCAGCTGTCTGCAGCCTCCGTCCAAATAGGCTCCCGCGATCTCAGGACTGCCGTCGGAAACTTTGATGACGCCGGCCACTGAGATGCCCTGTTTTTCGTATAATCCGCAGATGACCTTCGCATTCTGTGCGATCGCATGCAGATCCGCCTGCAGGACCGGATAATCCGGGTATCGCATAGCATCCTCCTATACCGTCTTCAGCGCAGGCCGCAGCACGGCAAAGACAAACCTTCCGAACAGCGTATCGATCCAGCGGTCTGCATCTGAGCCGCTCCGTTCGGAAGATACGGCGCCGTATTCGAAACGACCTGTCAGGCTTTCTCCGGTCCAAAGAACGCCGTATGCCTTCGTAAACAGTGCATCGTCCGCACAGAGAATAAGATCTCCGGGCTGCAGATAGCTGCGGGTGATATGCGTCGTACGGATCTGCGCACCAGTAGCGTTCTGCGGTGTAATAACACCGATGCCTCCGTACAGTCCATAGACGCAGCCGTCTACTGCCGGCTGCTGCGGTCTGCGGGACACCACGTCCGCAAGCTCCGTATCGTGCAGGAAAAACAGGCGGTGCAGTTCCCCAGGGATATCGAAATCCTCCGGAAATATTCCGGCCCCTGCGCTTCTGGCGGCAGGTCCGGCCAGGATCCGGGGCGCCCAGATGCGCAGACCATTGATGTACACCTGCGGTTCTTCGATGAACGGTCCGTCCGTATCTGCGGTAAGAGTAAACGTGATGCGTTCCGTTTCCCCCGACTTGACGATCACCACACGGAATCCTTTTTTATCCTCGACGATGCCGCGCGTTGCAAAATAGTCGATCTCCGCCACCTGATCCTTGCAGCCTGCGTTCCGAACTTCCACCGTATAGACAACGGGACTGCCGTTAGGCACGGTCTGACCCGGCTTACAGTCCGCCGTAACGCTGCAGACCAGGTCCTTCGCCTTCGTATAGCGCAGCATGGCCTGTTCGGTGGGGTCACCAACGACGTCCAGCGGACGGTGTACAGAAAACCTTTTTACGTTATTTTTCAGCAGGTACAGCTTCGTCCAGTCGCTGCCGTCCCAGGGCGTAAACCAGCGATCGCAGGTATCCTCGCAGATCGTGCCTGCCGGATCCAGGATGTTGCGCATCTCCTCGTATTTGTAGCCGTTAAAGCCGTGCTGCTGCGTGCTGTGGAGAAAACGGCCCTCTCCTGCGTACAGCATCGTATGACCGCTGTGCACCGTCCGTTCGAAGGTTACGATATCGCCCGGCTGCAGCAGTTCCCGGACCTGTTCGCATACCGCCTGCTGTTCTGCCGGGGTCTCCTCATGGGTCGGCTCGTAGTAGAATACGCGGTTCGGCAGCACATCGATCATGTGCCAGGTGAGGTCCGCCGGGAGCATATAGTCGAAGGTCTGGTAATAACAGTTCCAGATGAAGGAGGAACAATCCAAAAAGAGCGGCAGATCTTCCGTGCCGGCCTCCGGCGGTGCAAAAGCACTGCGCCTCGGGCTGCAGCGCACGAAACGGTCCATGCTCAGTTGGTCGTACTGGATCCAGCCGCCTCTTGCCAGATAGGCTCTGGCGGTGTTCAGGAGAATTTCCGATTTCTGTTTGTTTGTCATGGGAGGATCACCTGCAAAAAAGTGCCGCCTGCCCGGAAAGGAGGTACACATGGCAGGCAGGCGGCGATAAACGTATCGTTACAGTTTAATAAAATTGTCGGATCTGGTGGTCGTTGCGGGAGGAGCCGGATCCAGCTTCTGATCCGCAATGCCCAGAACGTCTTCCGGACGGATCCAGGGTCTGCCCTGAATGCCGGAGGTCTCTTCGTGGGTCAGCAGTCCCTTGTACATGGTGAGGGATCTTCTGTAGAAACCGTCCTTGATGCAGGTCTTTTCGATGCCGTCGTTCAGGATGCCGAGGATAAACGGCAGCATTTCACCGGCATAGGATACGGACGTGGACTGTGCCACCGCACCGGGAATGTTGGAAACGCAGTAATGAACAACACCGTTTACCACGTATCTGGGATTATCGTGATGGGTCTCGTGGGAAGATTCAATGGCACCGGGATCGTCGTTGGAGATGTCGACGAGAACGCTGCCGGGCTCCATCAGCTTGAGCATTTCCTTCGTGATGAGGAAATCCTTTCTCTGCTTCGGCCATTTGACCGCATTGATGACCATATCCATCTGAGGCAGTACGGATGCGATGTTCTCCTGGTTGCAGTACATCGTATTGATCTTGTTGGAATACATCTCCCCTACCGTGCGCAGGATGCCAACATTGATGTCCATGACCGTGCAGTTTGCACCCAGAGCATGCAGCACCTGCAGAGAACCTCTGCCGACGTTGCCCGCGCCGAGGATGAGGACATTGATTCCGGGAGCGCCGGCAAATCCGCCGACGAATTTACCCTTGCCGCCGTTGATGGTGAGCATGGATTCCAGTCCGAACAGAGCGCCCTGCTTTCCTGCTGCTTCGCAGTTGGGAGAACCGTATCTGTGAGAGTCTTCCGCGGTAAAGGCGATGCACTTGCTCTTCAGCAGAGCGTCCACTTCCTCGGGATGACCGGCCGGATGGATGCAGCCCAGGATGATCTGGTTTTCACGGATGAGATCGTATTCGCAGGGTTCGAATTCCTTTACCTTAGCGATGAATTCGCTTCTGGCATACATCTCTTCCATGGTCTCGACGATCTCGGCGCCGGCTGCTTCGTACATCTCATCAGAGAAGCAGGATCCCTTGCCGCAGTCATGCTGTGCCAGGACCTTATGGCCGCAGGCTACGATGGATTTTACCTCTGCAGGCGTGCAGATAACTCTGTTTTCGCCTTCTTTGATGTCTTTTAAGATTCCGAATATCATTTTGCTCTTGTTCCTCCTGGTTTTTAAATAATTATTAGGCTTATTTTATTTCTTTTTATTTTCGTCAAAATATGAAATAGTCGAACGAAATAGGCTTCTCTCGAAACAGTCGTTACTATTTGCCTTAAAGGATTCTGAATCCCTTGTAAGAAGAAGATTCAGATAATTTTTCATGATCCCCTCATAGTAAGCAATTGATGTGTGTGGATTAATGCTTGGCCATGCATCACAACTAACAGTTATGCGGCGATTTGCCCTGTCAATGCCTTCAGGTATGTCATCATATTCAGGGTCATCTGGATACAAAACCCTTTTGTCAAACGTCCCTTTTAATGTACCTTCAAATGCCTTCACCATATTCGTTGTTGCATCATAATAATCAGCAGCCAAATCAAGGATGATTGCATTTTCCGGAAGATAGCCAAGCTGTTCGTTAGTAATGATAAATGTACTGCTATTTGGCCGCTTGGTTGCATCAACGAGAATGTCTGTTTTTTTAAGAATCTTTTTCAGATTGTTGTCATCTGTTGTTATGCTTCTGGTAATAACTTGAGTTAGGATACCAGGAAGTTTTTTCGCAAATAATTCGTGGTCACCTATCACCTCAAATGAACGTACACAACCTTGAGCAACACCGCCAGCACCAACAATTGTTACAACAAACGGGTCTCTGTCAGGCGAAGCAAAGTCCTTCCTAGTATCTTTAATAACGCCAAATGCAGTCTCACAGCCCGCATAAGCAGTACCGAAATAATCGACAAAAGTACGAATTCCCTGATCATCGACAAGCGCATCCATGGAAAAAGAATGTAAATGTTTACGATGGATCAAGTCCACACACTTCGGTCTAGTTTCGTAATGTATCATCGAGAATAGACCAGAACCGTCTTTCAGCATTTCTAGATCGTCAAGATCAGGATTTTTCAATGTAATCAGCAGATCCTGATGAAAAACCTCCTCCCGATCAGCGAAACGAATCTCCGGGAATACTTTCAGATAATCCTGATGGGTATAGCCCAAACGAGATCCATACCCATTTTCAAGAACGGGCTGTACGTCGAACCCCTTCAAATACTCAAACAAAACCGGAGTAAACTCCCGAATATCACCCGAGAAATTTTTGATAATTGGAAAACCAAGTTTTTTAAAATACATGGCAAATCCCCCTAAACAATGACTATGATGTTATATGGAGTCTAAGCAAGAACATGCAACAAAATGTCCCGGTGAGACCTCTTCTAGAGGAGGGATCGATTTACATCTGTCACAGGCATAGCTGCATCGTTTGTAAAATCTGCATTCATCCGGCATATTGATCGGGGAAGTAATCTCACCTTTGATGATAATACGTTCTCTCTTTTCACCAAGTTCCGGAATCGGAATAGCAGAAAGCAAGGCCTTCGTATAAGGGTGAAGCGGGTTTGCAAACAACTCTTCAGAAGGTGCCTTTTCGACAATCTTGCCAAGATACATGACCGCGATATCGTCTGAAAAATGATTTACAACAGACAAGTCATGGGTAATGAAGATATAGGACAACTCAAACTGCTCCTGGAGTTCCTTTAGCAAGTTCAGAATCTGCGCCTGAATAGACACGTCCAGCGCAGAAACAGGTTCATCACAAACTATAAACTGCGGTCGCATAGCGAGGGCTCTCGCGATACCGATACGCTGGCGCCTTCCGCCGTCCAATTCGTGCGGATAGGTATTGAACAGACGGGGAGCAAGGCCTACAGTCGACATCAACTCCGCCACACGCAAATCGACTTCACTCTTTGTCTTCATCAACTTATTTGCAATGATAGGCTCAGCAATCAGCTGGCTTACAGTTTTGCGAGGGTCCAGAGAAGAGTAAGGATCTTGGAAGATAAGCTGCATATCCTTTCGAACGTGACGCATCTGGCTCTTGGATAATTTGTGAATTTCTTTCCCATCGAAAATAATTTCACCTGCAGTAGGCTCAATCAGACGAAGGATACTTCTACCGGTCGTAGATTTACCACAGCCGGACTCACCAACCAAACCCAGCGTTTTTCCTCGTTCGAGTGTAAAACTGACATCATCAACCGCTTGAAGGACACCACGTTTTGTCTTGAAATATTTCTTGAGATTTTTCACCTCGAGGATATTATCAGCCATCGTTATCTCTCCTTCCGGTCAATATGGAATCCAGGCCGCTCATACGCACAGCATCGGATTGCATGCGTTTCACTAACATATTTCTTGACCTGTGGTTCATCGCATTTTTCATCAGCATATGGACAGCGCGGGCTGAATGGGCATCCCGGCGGCATATCCATCGGATCCAACATCAATCCGCGGATCGGTGTCAGTTTTGCCTTACGATCATTAATATTTGGCAATGAATTAAATAGACCTTCTGTATAGGGATGAAGAGTATGATTGAAAACGTCCTCCAATGTGCCCTCTTCAACGATATTTCCACCATACATGACTGCTACGTCATCGCATACTTCAGCAACGATGCCGAGATCGTGCGTAATCATGATGAGTGACGTTTGGTACTGCTGACGCAGGTTGCGCATCAAGTCTAAAACTTGCGCCTGTATGGTTACATCAAGAGCCGTCGTCGGTTCATCTGCAATCAGGAGTTGCGGATGGCATGCGAGCGCAATAGCGATAACAACTCGCTGCTTCATACCACCAGAAAACTCATGCGGATACTCTCCTGCCCGTTCGCCAGGAATACCTACCAGTTCGAGCATATCGATTGCTTTTCTCTGTGCATCTGCCATTGATACGCCTTCGTGGAGCATAATGCTTTCTGCAATCTGATCACCAACTGTAAATACAGGATTCAGTGCAGTCATCGGATCCTGAAAGATCATGGAGATATCCTTGCCGCGTATTTTTTCTAATTCCTTAATGCTGATATTCAACATATCATGGCCATTAATGACCATCTTGTCGCATTCCACAACTCCGGGAGGATCCGGAACAAGACGTAGCAATGAAAGAGCAGTCGTCGTTTTGCCGGCACCAGTCTCACCAACTAGACCGATCGCTTTTCCGCGTTCGATCTTCATATCCAGACCATTGACTGCGTAGCATATACCGTCTTCTGTCTCAAACCGAACGTTTAAGTTTTCAAGGTCCAAGACCAGATCTTTTGTTGTTTCTGTCTGACTCATTTCGGACCTCCTATTGTTTTAATTTTGGGTCGAGCGCATCACGCAGACCATCGCCCATCAGGTTAAATGCAAGTACTGTGATCATAATGGCTAATCCAGGGAAATTCGTAAGGTAGCTGTAGTCCCGGATATACTGTCTAGCACTCGAAAGCATCGCACCCCACTCAGGAGCAGGTACAGGAACACCTAAACCGAGGAAGCTTAAGAAGGATGCTGTCAGGATGCCATTCGCAACCCCCATCGTGACTTGTACAATGATTGGGGAAAGCGAGTTAGGTAAAACATGGGAGAAAATAATCTTCAAATCACTGACACCAGCAACCTTCGCAGCTTCTATATATTCTTGTTCACGTACCGGTAAGACCGCAGATCTAGCTGTTCGTGCAAATGCTGACATATATACCAGACCGACTGCCAGCATTAATACAAGAAGACTCTGGCCGAATGCGGACATAATGGCGATACCCAGCAAGACAGACGGTATCCCCATGAAAATGTCGCAGAATCTCATGATGATATTCTCTGTCACACTACCGTAATAACCAGCAATCAAGCCTAATGTTGCGCCTATAACGCAGGAAATAGCCACAGACACAATACCGACAGCTAGCGAATACTTAGCCCCATAAAGTACTCTCGTTAATACATCTCGACCATACTGATCGGTACCAAAAATATGTTCAGAATTCGGAGCGATAAAACGCTGTGACAGATCCTGCTGTACAATGTCCACTTCGTAGTTGTAGATTACCTGAGCTGCGATTGCCAGAATAATGATGATGACAATCAAAACAAGGCCTACCATCGCACTGGGGCTTTTTTTATAGTTGTGCCAAACATCTGCAGCTAGGGACCTTTTCTTATATTTCTTATATTCGTCCAAACTGATTCTGTTCGTATTATCCATATGGCACCTCAATTCGAATACTGTGCCTTGATGCGCGGATCAGCATATGCATAGGCGATATCAACCAGCAGCATCGTAACATTCATGAAAATTGTAAACATGATGATGCAACCAGTGGCGAGGGTCATGTCTCGATTATTAATTGCAGAAACAGTCAATCTGCCGACGCCAGGCCAAGCAAATACCGTTTCAATAGCAACTGCACCACCTAAAGAATTGCCAAACGTAGTACCAAACACATTAATGATCGGAATTAGCGCATTCTTCAATGCATGTTTGCGTATGACTTGCTTCTCACTAACGCCTTTAGCACGCGCAGTACGCAGATAGTCCTGTCGTATAACATCCAGCATTGATGATCTTGTGATTCTAGTCATATGACCTGCATTGCCCGCGCCTAATGTGAGAGCAGGCAAAATGATGTATTCAATCCCGCCGCTTCCACCAGAAGGAAAGAGCTTCAATTTCAGAGATAGGGCTAGAATGAGCAGCAAGCCAAGCCAAAATGCAGGCATAGATACGCCTAACAGAGCGGTTACCATACTAACACCATCCAAAACAGATCTGTGATGTGTGGCTGCTGCTATACCCAGTGGTATTGATATTAATAGCGTTACAATGATACTGGCGAAAGCTAGTTTAAGAGTAGCGGGAAACCGTTGGAAGAAACACTCAGCTACAGGTCGTTTCAATGATAGTGACATTCCCAAATCACCCTTAATCAGACCTTTCATGTAACGGAAATAACGTTCCATTAGAGTGCCATTTAGACCCAGTTCTTCCCGCATCATTTCGATTTCTGCTTCTGTAGCATCTTGTGGCGCCATGGAAGAAATAATATCTCCAGGGGCAAGATCCATCAGAAAATAAACTACAAAAGAGACCGCCAATAAGACGGGGATCATCATAAGGATCCTTTTTATTATGTATCGATGCATATGGGCCTCCGTAAAGTTTTTTTTCCCCGGCCAGTCAAAACTGACCGGGGAAAACCGGAATTACCTATGTTTGGTCGGTCGATTATTCTTCGATCAGTTTCTGAACACCCTTGAAGGAGTGAACAAGAGCCGGGTGGAGCAGGATGCCTTCAACACCTTTTGCAGCACCCATCGTCAGAGTAGCCTGCGCGATAGGTACCCAGTTGATGATTTCACAGGTCAGTTTTTCCTGTAATTCTTTGTACAGTTCAGCTCTTCTGGTGCGGTCGACTTCTCCAGCCGCTTCATCGATTAAAGCATCAATTTCAGGATCCTGCAGGTGCGCATAGTTACGTCCGCCCTGAGAATGAATCGGGTTACGGTACATATAGTCAGCATTCTTGCCAGGAGTCCAAGAAACGATAGAGAGTTCAACTCCACTGGAGGGACCATCAGAAGTCAAGAGTTCGATCAGAGCAGACTGCTGCATGTATTCAACATCGATCTTGATCCCATACTTAGCCATCTGTGCCTGGAAATTTTCAGCCATCTTGACACGGTGGTCAGCATCGGAAGTGACAAGTTTGATTGTGGAACCGACAACACCCAGCTCTTCAAACAGGGCTTTTGCCCCTTCTGGATCATAGGGGATACCTTCGATGTCGGCATAGAACTCAACGTCTCTGCACTGAATACTAGTGGATACCTGTGCATAACCATCCCATGCAGCGAGGACCATTTCATCCTTATCGATTGCTTTTGCAACAGCCAGTCGGAACTGCGGGTTGGAAACGATAGAATTAGAATTCTGCAGATTGAACGCAATGAAGTGCTGACCACGACCAGTAGTAGTGAGCAGCTGGAATTCATCGCTGTCAGACAATCTTGAATAGTCAGTAGCTGCCGGCGACATGATAACATCAACTTCGCCGTTTTCGAGCGCAATCATACGAGCAGATGCTTCGGGAATCATCTTGAAGACGAGGCGCTTTGTATTGGGAACAGGCGCAGATGTGCAATTCTCAAAACGAACCAGAGAGACATAGTCACCGGGAACGAACTCTTCGAACATGAACGGGCCGGTGCCGATCTTAACAGCTTCTTCTTCAGGCATGGATTCAAATGCCTCTTTAGACTGGATCGACAGAGCGTTGGCTGCAAAGGTATAGTTAAAGTCAACGTCTCCGGAAACAAGTTTGCATTCGAAGGTTAAGTCATCAATTTTAATGAATTCCTTAATCTTTGCAACATAGTTTGCAGCAGTAGGTTTCTCAGGGCCTCTCACCATAAGCGAGAATTCAACGTCATCAACATCGAGAACAGTGCCATCATGGAAATTGATACCCGGCTTCAGGTAGAAAATCCAATCATCAGGAGCAACCATTTCCCAATGATCGACAAGTTCTCCGTGGTTAGTGATCGTCGTAAGATCCGTATCGGTCAACATATCGATAACAAGGTCCTGGACAATCTGATTAGTTTCTGCGGTGGTCGCAGTAGGATCGATCGTAGTAAATTCATCAGCCATCGCAATGACGATCTCTTCCTTGTAGTGCGGCTCGCCGGCTGCTTCGCCTTCTCCTCCGCTAGGCTGAGCGGGTTCTGTGCCGCCGCCACTGGTGCAGGCAGCCAGGGAGAAGATCATAGCCAGAGCAAGCAGTAGTGCAAGAATCTTCTTACTCATGTTTTTCCTCCTAAATCGATAAATACCTGAGCGCGGTCTTTCGACCATTTGCCTTGTATATACAAGCAAATACCGTGCCAACAGGCACGGTATTTGAAATTTCAAGGATTTTGTAATGCAAACGCAATATTTGCGCGGCAATTTTTGCGTCTTACGCGCATTTTTTGCCGATTAATCGTCGTTTAGTTTGTACTCATTGATCTTGTTCAACAGGCCTCTCTTTGAGATCCCCAGATCTTCTGCGGTCTTATCTCTCCTGCCCCCGTTTTTCTTTAAAGTCTGCTTGATCGCCAACTTTTCGATATCTTTCAGAGAATGGCTGGACAGATAAGTTTCCAGCATTCCGGAGGGGAAAGCCTCCCCTTCGGAAAACTCCCGGCGCACCTCCGCAGGAAGATCCTGCGTTCCAATCTGCCCGCCCTTGCAAACGATGCAGGCGTATTCCAGAATATTAGCTAATTGTCGCACGTTGCCCGGATACGGATAATGCATCAGAAGATCTTTCGCCTCCGATGTCATGCCGGAAATGGACTTCCTCATTTCGAAAGAATTCTGCTGGATAAAATGCTCACAAAGAAGCAGGATATCTTCCCGTCTTTCCCGCAGAGGAGGGATCTCGATCGACATTACATTCAGACGGTAATACAGATCCTCCCGGAACTGTTTCCGATCGATCAGGGTGTGCAGGTCCTGATTCGTGGCGGCAATCACACGGACATCCACATTGCGGGGTTCCGCTGCGCCGAGCGGTGTAAACTCCTTATCTTGCAGCACCCGCAGGATCTTTGCCTGCAATGCCAGAGGCATATCGCCGATCTCATCCAGGAAGATCGTTCCCCGGTCCGCCAGTTCGAATTTGCCCTTTCGATCTGCATCTGCACCGGTAAACGCACCCTTGCGGTATCCAAAAAACTCGGATTCCAGCAGATTCTCCGGAATCGCTGCACAATTGACCACGATAAACCGTTCATCCCGGCGCTTTCCACCCTCATGAATCGCTTTTGCCACCAGTTCCTTCCCTGTTCCGCTCTCTCCGGTGATCAGAACATTGGAATCGATGTCCTTCAACGTATCGATCAGTTCGTAGACCCGCTGCATACTGGGGCTTTCTCCGACGATACGGTCGTAATGCCGGCTGCTCTCCAGTTCGTCCGAGAGATAGGAGACCCGTTCTGTCAGCTGGCGAAATTCCAGTGCCTGCCCAATGACGATCTTTAACTCTTCCAGATCCAGAGGCTTCGTCAGATAGGTAAATGCTCCGGCTTTCATAGCTTCCACTGATGTACCGATACTGGCGTAAGCTGTCATAATGATGACAGCAATAGTCGAATCTGCTTCTTTTATCGCACGCAACACATCCAGTCCGTTCTCGTCCCCAAGCTTCAGATCTAGCAGAATGGCATCGCACGATTCCCGCTGCAACTGTTCCAGCAGAGGCGCAGAATTCTGAAAGGTTTTAACGTCATAGGTGTTTTTTAAAGCGAACGTCAGGGAAATACAGATCCCCTGCTCGTCGTCCACGATCCAGATCCTAGGCTTCGACATGTTCTCTATCCTCTTTGTAGACCATACGCATTACCGTGTAGGTTCCCAGCGCGCTTTCCACTTCCAGCGATCCGCCGGTCTCCCGGATATACATTTTCGACATCGCCAGCCCCATGCCGGTACCCGTCGCTTTCGTCGTAAAGAACGGATCTGTACACTGCTGCACTTGCTCTTCCGTCATTCCTGTGCCAGTATCATAAACCTCCGTCACAACGGACTCATTTCTGCGGTAGACCCTGACACGTACGAAAAGATCCGCAGGATCGGCGCCATCAGAAAGTTTGGCCTCCACTGATTCCACACTATTCATCAACAAGTTGACCAAAGACTGGCGAATGGGCTCCTTACTGGTTCTGACATACAAATCGCGTTCCAGATCTGTTTCGATACGAACTTTTTTCTTGGCAGAGATATAGGCAATCCCCAGGCAGTCATCCACGACGGACGCCATGGAAAACCGCTCGATCTGCCCCCTTGGCGGACGGGAATAGTTCATCAGAGTCTCTATCATCTTAGAGATTCTATCCACTTCCCGTGGCACATATTCTTGAAAGGAGTCCAGAAATTCCGGGTCATCTCCCTGATCTTTCGCCAGCGAAGCGTAAGTCCTTATCGTCGTAAGCGGGTTTTTGATCTCGTGAGCGATACCGGAGATGATACGGTTAAGCGCTTTATTCTTGCTCTCTTCGAAGATTTCCTGCTTCTCCTGCTCTTCGCTGGTCACGTCCTCTACAATAAATACCCGCTCATCCGGAATGGATGTTCGGTGACATTGGTAGCGGTAGGTGTGCCGGCTGCCGTTCTCTTCACGCAGCACCAGCAGTTCCGGCTGTTCCATCTCCGCCGGTGACCGCTCCCAGGCTTCCCCTATAATATGCATCGATCCGATATTTGGCAGATCTGGCTGTTCAATGGGGATATTCTCCATGCGGCGTGCGATATCGTTCATCAGAAGGACCGTTCCGTCCAGTTTTACGACCAGGTTAGCGGCATTACTGTGTTCAACCAGTTTATTCCGCAACGTATAGGCATTCTCCAGTTCTTCAACTTTTTCTTTGAGTTCACCGGTTTTTTCGTCTACAAGACGCCGTAACTGTTGGTTAAACGTAAAGATAATGGCAAAGACTATGCCGGCAATACCAAAAACAACTCCTAGAATCGTAGTCAGCCGCTGTATGTGGTTTTCCGCCCGCTCCAAATCTGTATTCACTATCCATTTTTCGATGATCTTATCGTAATCGGAACTGGAACGGAGCCGGTTAATACTGCCATTGACTGAATTGACTCGTAGATGATCATTGTTTCTCAGAAGAATATAATAACTGGCACTGCTCATATAATTCAGCGCAATCACTTACTGTTCAGATAATTCCTTCGAATTCAAGAAATACTGTACACAATCCCTAACTGCAATAACCATATCAACATCACCATTCTGCAATGCATTGAACAGACTCTCTTGCGTTGACATGATAATGATGGGGTTTGCTCGAATTTGAGAGACTTGAGAATAACTTGCTGTTCCCATCTCGTAAGCGGTTTTGAAACCATACATGGACGGATGTTCGAGAATATAATCGCTCTTATTCTTCTCCGTCACCAAACATACAGAAGCAGAATAAATCTCAGCAGATTGTCGCAAAGAGGGATAATTAGCTGAATCGCTTTCGATCGACCCGAGAACAATATCCACATCTCCTTTATCTAATGCCTCTACTGCTTGTATCTGCTTATCATATATCAAATATTCAATGTTTAAGTCGCCAATTCGAGCTAATTCATCCATAATATCCACAAAAACACCCTGTGGAATACCATCTTCATTTATAAAGAGTAATGGTTGCATATGTCCGCTCACACCTACCCGGACATCTTTATAGCTTCCCGCAGCATGGACAGGGAAGAAAGAAAAAAGCACACAAAAAGCACAGAGAAGCGTGCATAACGGTTTTCTGTACCTCATAATACTCACCTTCCTTTTGGTGTCATACTCTTTAACCAAATCCATTATAGCATAAAAGCGGCAAATTTTGCCGCTCTGCTGGGGAATTCAGAAAAGACGGGAAATTCCGTTATCCCTGCACCACAAATGGATATTTTTCCACAAAAGTGCTATCGGACTCGATCATAGAGATCATGCGGCTAGCCGGACCGGACGGACAATTGATACCCGATTCCCAGGCTTCTACGGTTTTGGAAGAAACACCGAGATATGCTGCAAACAAACGCTGCGATAAGCCTGTTTTCTTGCGGATCACGCGGATCTCTTCTGCATTGTATTGCTTGACAGGCTCGATCACGACCTTCCTGCGGGGAAGCTTTTGTCCCACACCATTGGCATCGTCGATCGCCTCTTGAAGACCAGTCATAATGCTTTTATAGAGCTCACTCATTTTGGCCACCATGCAGAGAATCTTCCAACAGGTTGATCGCAATAGCAATTTCTTTGCATTCCTTTCTGGAAAGGTTCTCTTTTATACTTTTAGAATATACTGTTATCAGATAAATCGTTTCGAAGATCACGAAATCCACATAACATACCCTTAGTCCTCCCCGCTTTCCTTTCTCACCAAAAGAAAAACGCATTTTTCGAAGTTTTCCTGTACCGGGAATTACAGGTGCAGCTTTTGGATCTTCCAGGATCTCATTTTCCAGACTGCGAAGATCCTCGTCCGTTAAACCCAGCGCGTCCCAGTTTTTACTGAACTCAAAGGTTTGTATAAATGTGCGGGTCATGATATCTCCTATTTAATAGTACCCTATTCAATCGTAACTATCAAGCCTTAAAATATACCAGCATTTCCATAATATGGTGTTCTCCATATTTTGTCAATACAAAAAGACACCCACTTTTCCATGGATGTCTTTTGGTCGCTATTTTCGATCGGGTTAGCTAAACAGATCCTTCAGGTTATCCATAAAGGACTTTCTCTTGGCGTAACCCGTGGTGGTCTTCGTCTCGCCGAACTTCTTGATGAGTTCTTTCTGCTCTGCGGACAGCTTGGTCGGGACCTCCAGCACGATCTCGGCATACAGGTCGCCGGGTCGCTTGCTGCGCACATTGGGCACGCCTTTGCCCTTCATGCGGAGCACGTCACCTGGCTGCGTGCCTGCCGGAACCTTAAGCGCAAGCTTCTCGGAAAGTCCGGGGATCGTAACGGTATCGCCCAGGGCCGCCTGGCTGAAGGTGACGGGCACTTTGAGCCACAGATCGTCGCCCTTGCGGGTAAACAGCTTGTGGTCGCCCACATTGAGCACGATGTACAGGTCACCTGCCGGACCGCCGTTGCTGCCGGGCTGGCCCTGACCCTGCAGCGTCAACACGTAATCCGTGTAGGATCCTGCCGGGATCGTAACGTTGAGCGTAATGGTCTTGCGGACCTTGCCGGTGCCGCCGCAGGCCGGGCACGGATCTTCGATGATCTGACCGGTGCCGCCGCAGTGATCGCAGGTACGGACGCTCTGGAACTGGCCCAGAGGCGTGTTCTGTACGGTGCGGACCTGGCCGGTGCCGCCGCAGTGCGGACAGGTCTTCTTGCCGGTGCCCTTCTTCGCGCCGGTGCCGCCGCAGGCATCGCAGGTGCAGTCCTTCGTCAGCCGGATCTCCTTCTTGCAGCCGAACACCGCTTCGTTGAACGTGATGTTCATGCGCTTTTGGATATCCGCACCGCGCCGCGGACCGTTCCTCGACTGACGGCTGCCGCCGCCGAATCCGAAACCGCCGCCAAACATGTTGAAGATGTCCTCAAACCCGCCGAAGCCGGACGCATCGAAGCCGCCGAACCCGCCTCCGCCGCTGTAAGCGGAGTTCGGATCCACGCCGGCGAAGCCGAAACGGTCGTATTTTTCTTTTTTATCGGGGTCAGACAGAACGGAATAGGCCTCGTTGATCTCCTTGAACTTCTCCTCCGCGCTCTTGTCGCCGGGGTTTCTGTCCGGGTGATACTTCATGGCCATCTTGCGGAAAGCCGATTTGATCTGATCTTCCGTGGCGCCCTTTTCCAGTCCTAAGACCTCGTAATAATCTCTTTTGTCTGCCATGTTTTAAATCGCCGCAAAGGCGGACTGTATGCCCGCCTTCGCGTTATCCTTTATCCGTTGATCTATTTGTCGTCGTCCACGACTTCGAAGTCCGCATCCTGGACGCCGTCATTGGGAGCTGCGCCGCCCTGCGGGCCGCCGAAGCCTGCGCCCGGGTTGAATCCGCCCTGGGGACCTGCGCCGCCCTGCTGCGCCTGCTGCTGTGCGGCAGCCTGCTCGTAGAGCTTGGTGCTCATGATGTGGAACTTGTTGGTGAGAGCCTCGGTCTTGGCCTTGACCTCCTCGGTGGTACCGGCGTTGAGCGCCTTCTGCAGTTCGTCCTTCGCGTCGGTGATCTCCTTGACTTCCGCTTCGGACAACTTGCCTTCCAGGGTCTTCAGGTTCTTCTCGGTCTCGTAGACCAGGGTCTCTGCCTGGTTTCTGGCCTCGGTGTCTTCCTTCTTCTTCTTATCGGCCTCGGCGTATTCCTCAGCTTCCTTTACCTTCTGCTTGATCTCCTCCTCGGAGAGCTTGCTGGAGGAAGTGATCGTAATGCTCTGCTGCTGGCCGGTGCCCAGATCCTTGGCGGATACGTTCACGATGCCGTTGGCGTCGATATCGAACGTAACTTCGATCTGAGGTACGCCGCGGGGTGCTGCGGGAATGCCCGTCAGCTGGAATCTGCCCAGCGTAATGTTGTCGGCAGCCATCTGGCGTTCACCCTGCATAACGTGGATGTCTACGGCGCTCTGGTTATCCGCAGCCGTGGAGAAGATCTGGCTCTTCTTGGTGGGGATGGTGGTGTTTCTCTCGATGAGTCTGGTGGCTACGCCGCCGAGGGTCTCGATGGAAAGGCTCAGCGGAGTGACATCCAGCAGCAGCACGTCCTTGACCTCGCCGGTCAGAACGCCCGCTTGGATGCTGGCGCCGATGGCGACGCATTCATCCGGGTTGATGCCCTTGAAGGGTTCCTTGCCGGTGATCCGCTTAACGGCTTCCTGGACTGCGGGGATTCTGGTGGAACCGCCCACCAGGATGACCTTGGCCAGGTCTGCCATCGTAACGCCTGCGTCTGCCATGGCCTTCTTCATCGGCTCGATGGTGCGCTGTACCAGATGTTCGGTCAGCTGGTCGAACTTCGCTCTGGTGATGTCCATGTTGAGGTGCAGCGGACCGTCCTGGTTGACCGTGATGAACGGCAGGTTGACGTTGGTGGTCTGGCTGGAGCTCAGCTCCTTCTTGGCCTTTTCGGCTGCTTCTTTCAGTCTCTGCAGCGCCATCTTATCGTTTCTCAGATCGACGCCGTTTTCCTTGGCGAACTGATCTGCCATGTAGTTCATCAGAACGTTATCGAAGTCGTCGCCGCCCAGCTTGGTATCGCCGTTGGTGGACAGAACTTCGAAGACGCCGTCGCCCAGTTCCAGGATGGAGACATCGAAGGTGCCGCCGCCCAGGTCGTAGACCAGGATCTTATGGTGTTCGTTTTCCTTGTCGAGGCCGTAGGCCAGAGCCGCTGCCGTCGGTTCGTTGATGATACGCTTTACGTCCAGACCTGCGATCTTGCCGGCGTCCTTGGTGGCCTGCTTCTGGCTGTCGGAGAAGTAAGCGGGAACGGTGATGACCGCTTCCGTCACCTTTTCGCCCAGATAGCTTTCGGCGTCCGCCTTCAGCTTTGCCAGGATCATCGCGGAGATGTCCTGCGGCGTATATTCTTTCCCGTCGATGGAGACGGTGTAGCTGCTTCCCATGTGTCTCTTGATAGAGGAGATGGTACGGTCGGGGTTGGTGATCGCCTGTCTCTTGGCGGTCTCGCCCACGAGTCTCTCGCCGCCCTTGGTGAAGCCGACCACGGACGGTGTGGTTCTGTTGCCTTCCGCGTTGGCGATAACGGTAGGCTCGCCGCCTTCCAGTACTGCCACGCAGCTGTTTGTCGTTCCTAAATCGATGCCGATAACTTTACTCATTGTTCTCTATACCTCCTACTGTGCTACGGCGACCATGCTGGGCCGTATCACTTTCTTATTTAACATGTATCCTTTTTGTAAAACCTTCGTAACGGTGCCGCTCTCGGCTTCCGCTGCTTCGGTCATTACCGCGTTGTGATAGTTGGGATCGAAGGGCTTGTCCAGCGCCTCGATCTCCTCTACGTTGTTCTTTTCCAGAACGCCCTGCAGCTGCTTTAAGATAAGCTGCATGCCTTCTGCAAATTTGGGATCGGTCTCCGATCCGTGCTCCATGGCGCGTTCGAAGTTATCCACGACCTCCAGAAGGCCCATGGCAAACTTTTCATTCGCGAAGGCGTAGATGTCGCTCTTCTCCTTGTCCGTGCGCCGGCGGAAATTCTGGAATTCCGCGTAGAGTCTGGTGTATTTGTCCTGCCAGTCCTCTTCCGGTTCCTGCGGAGCCTCTTCCGGAGCATCTTCCGGCTCACCGTTTTCCGCGGTCCCGACAGGTTCTTCCTGTTCCAGAACCTCTTCTTCTTTTACTTCTTCAGCTGTCTTGTTCGTCTGCTGATCCGTCATCGTTACTATCGTCCTTTACATCGTTATTTTCTTTCAGCTCGAACGTCTGGGAGATGTTGTCGCTGATATATTTGATCACCGAAGTGACTTTGCCGTATTTCATACGGGTGGGGCCGATGACCCCGAGACGGCCGACCAATTCGCCGTTGACCCGGTAATCGGCGGTGATGAGGGACAGATCTTTCATGTCCTCGGAGTTCTCGTCGCCGATGGTGATCATCACGCCTTTGTCGCGGTTGACGATCACGTCCGTCAGTTTGCTCTTATCTTCCAGCATCTTCAGGAAGTTCTGCGTCTTCTGCATGTCTGTCGAGAATTCCGGCAGACTGAAGATGTTGGAATACCCGTTCATGACGAGGTCTGCGTTGAGCATCTTTTCCAGCGTCTTGAGGAAGCTGGGAACTACATCCTGCGCCAGCCCCGACAGCGACTGCATGTCGTTCGTAAAGCTGTCGATGATGTCCATGGCCATGACGGCGGAGATGCTCTTGCCGCGGTAATTGTGGGTCATGACCTTGCTCATCAGCTGCAGGTTCTCTTCCGTATACGGAACGGAGAGCCGGATGGCCCGGTTCATCACCTGTCCGTCCTCCGCGACGATCATCAGGACCACCGTGTTGGAGTCCACCGGCAGGAAGTTGATGTACTTCAGCTTGCTCTCGTCTTTGCGGGGCATCAGCACGAAGGACGTCAGATTCGTCATGTCGGAAAGAAGCTCCGCCGCATGTTCGATGGTGCTGTCCAGCTCGTTGCGGCTCTCCAGCAGCTTGCTGCGGATCTTCTGCTTATCTTCTTCCGGGAGCTCGCTGGTATCCATCAGCTCGTCCACGTACAGCCGGTATGCCTTGTCTGAAGGCACTCTGCCGGCGGAAGTATGCGGATGCGTTAAGTATCCCATATCCTCCAGATCGGACATCTCGTTGCGGATGGTCGCCGGACTGATGCCCATGTCGTGGCTCTTGGAGAGAGAACGGCTGCCGACGGGCTCGCCGGTGGTGATGAAGTCTGCGATGATAGCCTGCAGGATCTGTAGTTTTCTTTCGTTTAGATCGTTCGGATTCATAACTGCCTTCTTATCCTGTTAGCACTCTCAACACCTGAGTGCTAACATCCTACATAAATATACCCCCGGGACGGGGGTATGTCAACAGATTTTGAAAAATATTTTGCGTCCGCAGGAGCGCTATTTTACCGCATCCAGGCGGTAAAGGACGAAACTGGCCGGATCGTAGTTTTCGGTGAACGCAGACACCGTTTCGACCTTTCCTTCCAGCGCCGCATTGTAGATGCCGCAGCAGATGCCGTCGTAGCCTTCCGGCAGCAGAAGCGTCCAGGAGAGGATCTCGCTGCAGCTCTGCAGGCCGCTCTCCTCGTCCATCACCCAGTCCTCCGCGGTCTTGTTGATGATGGCGACGCACTTCTTATATTTCTTATCGTTCCAGCGTACCGTAAACGTGTCGCACTGTTTGGATTCGTCGTACGCCAGACTGCTCTGCAGCTTCGCCATGTCGTAATAATCCGTCATCAGATAGCAGTAGCGGTAGCCGCTTTCGTTGGCATTCTCGTCTCCGAACGTGATCCGCATGTTGAGCTTCTGCCAGGCGTAGCCATCCGGCGTCTTAAAGCCCTCCGGCGCGTCGCAGGGTGCGCAGAAGATATTTACGGTGCCTTCGGTGACCACGGCATGATCTTTCTCGCAGACGGTCGTAAATCCGTCCACGCGGCTTTCTTTCGAAGCGGAGGCTGCAGAGATCCATTGGATGTTTTTCGCCTCAAAATCCGGCGAATCCTGGCCTCCTGAGCCGCTGCAGGCGGTCATCCCCAGGACGAGCGCCAACAGAATAACGATGGAAACGATTCTTTTCATATGCTTAAACTGAATGCAAAAATGGAATTTTTTTTTCGAACGCACCCATTATAGCACAATAGCGTTTATAATAGTTACAAATAAAAAGCGAGGTCAAGAAATTATGTTCCTATTGCTCAATCCCCTTACGATCCTGATGGCAGCGGCAGTCATCCCTGCCCTCATCCTCCTATTCGAGGTCTATAAATACGACCGGCTCGAACCCGAACCGCCCGGCATGCTGCTCAGCCTGGTACTGAAAGGCATTATCGCTACGGCACTTGCCGTCGTAACGGAACGCATAGGCATGGGGATCTGCGGAACGCTGTTCCAGGAAGGATCCTTCATCTACTATGTGGTCGTAATGTACTTCGTCGTAGGACTGTCCGAAGAAGGCTTCAAATACCTGCTGCTTCGCACGAGCACCTGGAATTCCCCCCACTTCAACTGCCGGTTCGATGCCGTCGTCTACGCGGTGTTCGTCTCCCTGGGCTTCGCGCTTTGGGAGAACGTGCAGTATGTGTTCAGTTACGGTCTGGGCACCGCATTGGTAAGAGCCGTCACCGCTGTGCCGGGTCACGCCTGCTTCGGCGTCTTTATGGGCACCTGGTACGGCCTGGCGAAGAAACAGCAGCTGTGGGGCCGGGAAGACACCAGTATGGTATGCCGCACCATGGCGGTCATGGTCCCGATGCTTATCCACGGCACCTACGACCTGATCGCGTCCATCGGCAACTCCTGGATCTTCGTCGTTTTTATCGCCGTCATGTTCGCGATCTCCTTTACGACCATCAAACGACTGTCCAACCAGGATCATTATCTATAACGGTCCCTGAGCCTGTCGAAGGGACAATCTAACTATCCGGAGATAACTTATGAAAGAATTCTTAAAACGCAAGAATATCGAGATATCCCTCAAGCGCTACGGCATCGATGCGCTGGGCGCCATGGCGCAGGGTCTGTTCTGTTCCCTGCTCATCGGTACGATCATCCGCACCCTGGGTCAGCAGGCCGGCATCCAGTTCCTGACCGATATCGGCAGCTACGCGATGGCCGTTTCCGGACCCGCCATGGCCGTCGCCATCGGCTACGCGTTAAAGGCAGACCCCATGGTGCTCTTCTCGCTGGCCGCCGTCGGCTGGGCCGCGAACGCGGAAGGCGGCGCCGGAGGGCCGCTGGCGGTGCTGGTGATCGCCATCATCGCGGCGGAGTTCGGCAAGGCGGTCTCCAAGGAGACCCGCGTCGATATCCTCGTGACCCCGGCAGTCACCATCCTGGTGGGGGTCGCTCTGGCGAAGCTCATCGCACCGCCTATCGGCAGAGGAGCCTCCGCCTTCGGCCTGATGATCGACTCTGCTACGAAGCTGCAGCCGTTCCTGATGGGCATCGTCGTATCCGTTCTCGTGGGCATCGCCCTCACCCTTCCCATCAGCTCCGCTGCAATCTGCGCCGCGCTTTCGCTGACGGGGCTTGCGGGCGGCGCTGCCGTCGCAGGCTGCTGCGCGCAGATGATCGGCTTTGCCTTCATGAGTTTTAAGGAGAATAAGGTCGGCGGGCTCGTCTCCCAGGGTCTGGGCACCTCCATGCTGCAGATGCCCAATATCGTAAAGAATCCGAAGATCTGGCTGCCGCCGATCATCGTTTCAGCCATCACAGGCCCCATCGCCACCTGCATCTTCCACATGGAGATGAACGGCGCACCCATCAATTCCGGCATGGGCACCTGCGGTCTGTGCGGTCAGATCGGCGTCTGGACCGGCTGGCTGGCTCCCTCCGAAGCAGCCGTTGCAAAAGGCGCCGTCGCCATCGCGCCTGCCGCCATGGACTGGCTGGGCCTGCTGCTCATCTGCTTCGTCATTCCCGCCGTCCTCTGCCCCATCCTGCGCAAGGCCTTCGAGAAGATCGGCTGGATCAAGGAAGGCGACTTAAAGCTAGAATAAGGACAAACAAAAATCCCGGTGAGTTGTTCAGTGAGTTGTTCATCACCGGGATTTTTATTACGCGATATTCTTCACAAAATACTCGTGGAAATCGCAGTGGTGGTTGCAGGGCTTTAAGAGGCGCATGACCCGCATCCAGAGCACGAAGCATTCGCTGGTCGTGGTCACCGTGACCGGCGGAATGAGCGCGATGATGGAATGCGATAGACCGCTTTCGCTTTCGATCTGCTGCCAGGAGCCGAACCGGGGGATCTCCCCATCCGTCTCGCCTTTCAGCACCACGGGAACGAATTCGCTCTTTTCCCCTTCTCTGCACAGCGCAGTGCCCGCCTCCACCGTCTCCAGTTTGGCGTCCATGCACTGCAGAAACCATTTGATATCCGCATCGTTTTCGATATGCGCAAAATACGGATGACCCTTGATGAGAGCCATCTCATCCGGATAGATCAGCATTGTTTTCCTCCTATTGTCCGGGCGATCTCAGCATGTTTACCGCTGCGTGCCAGCCGTCCAGTTTTTCCTTCGCCAGTTTCGCATCCATCTGCGGCACGAAGCTGCCGGATACCTGCCAGTTGGATTTCACATCTTCCTGGCTGCTCCAGTAGCCCACGGCGAGGCCTGCCAGATAGGCGGCGCCCATGGCTGTCGTCTCGATGCATACGGGGCGGCGCACCTCCGCACGGATCATGTCCGCCTGGAACTGCATCAGAAAATCGTTGGCGCAGGCGCCGCCGTCCACCTTTAAGCTGTCCAATTTAATGCCGCTGTCCGCCTCCATGGCGTGCAGCACGTCCCAGGTCTGATACGCCAGGCTTTCCAGCGTTGCGCGGATCACGTGGTTGCGGTTGGCGCCGCGGGTGAGCCCCACGATCGCGCCTCTGGCGTACGGGTCCCAATACGGCGCACCCAGGCCCACGAAAGCCGGCACCATGTAGACGCCGTTGGTGTCGTCCACCATGCGGGCATAGCGCTCCGACGCCGGAGAGTTCTCCACCAGCCCCATCTCGTCCCGCAGCCACTGGATGGCAGCACCTGCCACGAAGATGGACCCTTCCAGCGCGTACTCCACCTTGCCGTTTAAGCCCCAGGCGATGGTCGTTACGAGGCCGTTCGTGCTGGTCACAGGCGTTTCGCCGGTGTTCATCAGCAGGAAGCAGCCCGTGCCGTAGGTGTTCTTCGCTTCGCCGGGTTTAAAGCAGGTCTGGCCGAACAGCGCTGCCTGCTGGTCACCCGCGGCGCCGGCGATCTTGATGCCGTCGCCGAACAGCGTGTAGTCCGTTTCCCCGTAGACTTCGGAGCTCGGCCGCACTTCCGGAAGCATGCACTTGGGAATGTCCAGCAGCTCCAGGATCTCGTCATCCCACTGCAGCGTGTGGATGTTGAACAGCATGGTCCGGGAGGCGTTGGAATAATCCGTCACATGGGCTTTGCCCCGGGTGAGGTTCCAGATGAGCCAGGTATCCACCGTACCGAACAGCAGGTCGCCCTTCTCCGCCTTTTCCCGCGCGCCGGGCACGTTTTCCAGGATCCAGCGGATCTTGGTGCCGGAGAAGTAGGCGTCGACCTTCAGACCGGTCTTTTCGCGGATCATGTCCTCGTAATCCTTCTCCAGAGTCTCGCAGTAATCCGCGGTCCGGCGGCACTGCCACACGATGGCGTTGTAGACGGGAAGCCCCGTATTTTTATCCCACACGATGGTCGTCTCCCGCTGGTTCGTGATGCCGATGGCAGCGATCTCCTTCGCCTCCGTGCGGGCCATCAGGATGGCTTCCTGCGCCACGCCCAGCTGGGTCGCCCAGATCTCCATCGGGTCGTGCTCTACCCAGCCGGGATGGGGATAGATCTGTTTGAATTCCTTCTGCGACACCGCGATCTGATTGCCTTCGCGGTCGAAGATGATGCAGCGGTTGCTCGTGGTGCCTGCATCCAGCGCCATCACGTATTTAGACATTCAGCAATTCCTCCATCACAGGATTCGTTTCGTCCAGGCCGGCGGGTGTGAGCCGAACACGGCCGTCCTTTTCTTCCATCCGCCCTTCCTGCAAAAGTTTTCGGTAAGCGGGTCCGAAGTCGTCTTCGAACGCGCTGCCGAACATGGTTTTATAATCTTCCTTGCGGAACCCGTCGATCAGCCGGAGTTCCGTAAACACGAAGTCCGTCTTCCGGTCCCAGGGCTCGCTTTCTTCCCAAACAGCTTCCGCAGGGCCTGCCAGAAATTCCTTCAGATCCGACGTCGTAAAGCACCGGCGCCCGTCAAGAAAGCTGTGAGCCGCCATGCCCAGACCCAGGTAATCCTTCATGGTCCAGTACTTCAGATTATGCCGGCATTCGTAACCCGGAACCGCCGCATTTGAGATCTCGTAATGCTGGTAGCCAGCGTCTTTTAAGATCTCCAGCGCCATATGATACATCGCCCGGTTTTCGTTCCATTCCGGCAGGGAGAGCCGCCCTTCCTTAAAATCGCGGTAGAACGGCGTGCCCATCTCCAGCTGCAGGCTGTAGAACGAGATGTGCTTCGGTTCCTCCGCGATCGTGTGCTTCAGCGTATCTTCCCAGACGGCAAGCGTCTGGCCAGGGATACCCAACATCAAATCCACATTATAATTCAGGTTAAGCGCCTTTGCCGCCCGCATGGCCCTCAGGGCCGTGTCGGCATCGTGGATGCGCCCGAGCCGTTTCAGAATGCCATCATCCAGGCTCTGCACGCCGATGCTCAGCCGGTTGACCCCTGCATCGATGAACGCCCTCAGTTTCTCTGCATCGAAGGTACCCGGATTGGACTCCATGGAGATCTCCAACCCGTCACAACCCTTCAAGCCTGCCCCGCAGTTTTGCGCAAATTCACAGCCGACGAGAAACGCATCGTCCACAGCTTGCAGGATCCTCTGCAGCTGCTGCGGGGTCAGAAGCGACGGTGTGCCGCCGCCGATAAAGACGGTGTCGACGTGGTAGCGGCTTCCATACGTTTCGCCCGCTGCCGCGATATCCTCACAAAGCCTTCCGACATAGGCCTCGATCACGTCTCCGCTCTGCTCCGGGAACGACACGAAATCGCAGTAATTGCACTTGCGCACGCAGAACGGGATATGCAGGTAGAGCCCCAGCGGCTTTAACGAAGACTGCGCATTTTCGGCAAGATAATCCTCTCTGTGCTTTGTCAGCAGGACCCTGCCATCCTTATTTGTTGTCGTCATACTTCAGCACCGCCGTAAACGCCTCTTGCGGCACTTCCACCGTACCGAACTGGCGCATGCGCTTCTTGCCTTCCTTCTGCTTTTCCAGCAGTTTCTTCTTCCGGGAGATGTCGCCGCCGTAGCACTTGGCCAACACGTCCTTGCGGTAGGCTTTTACGGTCTCCCGCGCGATCACCTTCTGTCCGATTGCAGCTTGGATCGGCACCTCGAACTGGTGCATGGGGATGACCTCCTTCAGTTTTTCGCACACGAAACGGGCTCTGCCGTAGGCTTTGCTTTCGTGGACGATCATGGAGAAGGCGTCCACGATCTCCTTGTTCAGCAGGATGTCCAATTTTACGAGGTTGGAGCGCTCATAGCGGTCGAATTCGTAGTCCAGGGAACCGTATCCCCTCGTTTTTGATTTGAGCGCGTCGAAGAAATCGTAGATGACCTCGTTCAGCGGCATGTCGTAATGCAACGCCACCCGGTCTTCCGTAATGTATTCCATGTGGGTCATGTTGCCCCGGCGGTCCTGGCACAGCGCCATGATGGACCCCACGTATTCCTTGGGCAGCATGATCGTCGCCTTCACCATCGGTTCTTCGATGTGGTCGTATTCCGTGGGATTGGGCAGGTTGGAGGGATTTTCGATCATCACTTCCGACCCGTCGTGCATCACGACTTTGTAGATAACGGAAGGCGACGTCGTAATGATCTCCAGGTCGAACTCCCGCTCCAGCCGTTCGACGATGATCTCCATGTGCAGCAGGCCCAGGAAACCGCAGCGGAAGCCGTATCCCAGCGCCTGGGACGTCTCCGGCTCAAACACGAAGGCCGCATCGTTCACCTGCAGCTTTTCCAGGCAGTCCTTTACGTTCTCGTACTTTTCGTCCGGCGTCGGGTAGATGCCGCAGTACACCATGGGCTGCACCTTTTTATAGCCGGGCAGATGCTCCTTGGCCGGCCGGTCCGCCAGGGTAATGGTATCGCCGACGCGGGCATCCCGCACCTGCTTGATGGAGGCGCAGACGTAACCGACGGATCCGGCGGACAGTTCCTTCACCGGGGTCTGGTACGGGGCGTTGACGCCGACCTCCGTTACGTCGTATACGGCGCCCGTGTTCATCATCTTGATCTTGTCGCCGGCTTTCAGTACGCCGTCGAACACGCGGGTATAGATGACGACGCCTTTATAGTTGTCGTAATAGGAGTCGAAGATGAGCGCTTTCAGCGGTGCATCCGGATCTCCGCTGGGTGCAGGCACCTTCTCTACGATGGCCTCCAGAACGCCTTCGATGTTGATGCCCTCCTTCGCCGAGATCAGCGGTGCGTCGGAAGCATCCAGGCCGATCACGTCCTCGATCTCCTGCTTCGCTTCCTCCGGCCGGGCGGAAGCCAGGTCGATCTTGTTGATGACCGGCACGATCTCCAGGTCCTCGTCCAGCGCCAGATACACGTTGGCCAGCGTCTGGGCCTCCACGCCCTGGGTGGCGTCCACGATGAGAACAGCGCCCTCGCAGGCGGCGAGGCTGCGGGAAACTTCATAATTGAAGTCCACGTGGCCCGGGGTATCGATCAGGTTGAAGATGTATTCGTTTCCGTCCTTGGCGTTATAGACGAGGCGGCTGGTCTGCAGCTTGATCGTAATGCCGCGTTCCCGTTCCAGGTCCATGTTGTCCAGGAACTGCTCCTTCATGTCGCGCTTCGCCACGCTGCCGGTGTTTTCTAAAAGCCGGTCCGCCAAAGTGCTCTTGCCGTGATCGATATGTGCTATAATGCAGAAATTGCGTATGTATTGCTGATAGTCTTTCATATTATTACCCTTTTTTCACAGTTATACATAGTAATTATACCATATTGCACTGTCCGTCGGTATTCCTTTCAGGTCTTTCCGCCTCAATTTCAAACGACGCGTTTCGCGTCTTTTTCATCAAAAAGCGAAACCAACGACAAGCCGTTCAAAACCTTTCGTTCATAATTTTCCGGGAGGGACTTGGTGATGCAGCTGATCGCTTCGAGATTGAGAAAATTAAGAGAAAAAGAAGATAAGACCCAGGAACAGGTGGCAGAAGCCCTGCATGTCCATCCTTCCACCTACAAGGGGTACGAGACCGCCTACCGGCGGATCCCGGTGGACGTTCTCCGCGAGGCAGCGGAATATTACGGTGTGACCCTGGATTACATCTTCGGGCTGACGAATATCCCCTACGCCCTCGATAAAAGAGAGAACGAGATCGCCCGCAAATACTATGCCCTCAAAAAGGAGGACCAGTTCCGCATCCAGGAGCGCATCACAACGCTCTACGAGATCGAACATCCGCTGAAAACGCTGAAAGATAAGAAGAAAGAAAAGTAAGGAAAAAGCCCGGGAGACACTCCGGGCTTTTATCGCATTTAACTTATGCGCGTGTGGGGACGGGTGAGATTACTCTGCCTTAGCCTTGTTGAAGGCCTTGGTCAGTCTCGAAACCTTTCTGGAAGCTGCGTTCTTGTGGATCGTTCCCTTTGCAGCAGCCTTCATCAGTTTCTTTTCTGCCAGTGCTAACTTTTCCTTGGCGGTATCGATATCGCCGGCGGCGACAGCTCTTTCAAAGCCCTTGATGGTGCCCTTCAGGCTGTTCTTGACGCGTCTGTTGATCGCAGTCTTCTTTTCGATAACACCGATTCTCTTCTTAGCAGATTTGATATTTGCCATTTTTTCTATTCACCCCACTTTACAAAATATCACCAGTAGAGTATACAGGGCATTTCCCTGAATTGCAAGCGTTATTTCAATCTTTTATCCGCCTTGCCGACGGCCTTCGTGCCGGCGCTCTGGAACAGCTGCACCAGGACGACGAGCAGGATCACGGCGAGGTACATGATCAGATACTGATAGCGGTAATAGCCGTAGTTGATGGCGATCTTGCCGAGACCGCCGCCCCCGATGATGCCGCTCATGGCGGAATAGCCGAGGATGGTCGTCAGAGCCAGCGTAAAGCTGTTCAAAAGACCGGGCACGCTCTCCGGGATCATCACCTTCGTGACGATCTGCCAGGGCGTTGCGCCCATGGACTGCGCCGCTTCGATGATGCCGGGGTCAAGCTCCCGCAGGTTGCCCTCCACCAGCCGTGCAATGTAGGGGAACGCCGCCACGACCAACGGTACGATCGTCGCCTTTGTTCCCACGGCCGTGCCGATCAGGAGGCGCGACAGCGGAAAGACCATGATCATCAGGATGAGGAAAGGCACGGAGCGCAGCAGGTTGATGAGCCCGTTCAGCAGATGCAGAAGCCAGGCGGGCAGCGGCCGTACGCCGTCCTTCTCCCCTGCTACCAGCAGAACGCCCAGGGGCAGGCCCAGAACGCAGGCCAGCAGCGTGGACAGGACCGTAATATATAGCGTTTCCCAGATCGCAAAGGGAATTTCCGTCTTCAGACAGAGGGCAGCCGCCTCGATCTGTTCGGGCGTAAATACGTTACTGAACATCGGCAGGCACCTCCTCTACGCTGACATTTTCGAAAGAACTCAGGAATTTCGCGGCTTCGTACAGATCCGCCTCGGGAAGACCGATGAGCGTCGTTCCGTACACGTCGCCGGACAGTTTGCGGGTATTGGCTTCCAGCACCGTCGCGATGATGCCCTTTTCCCTCGCCATGGTGGCGACCAGAGGAAGGCTCGTCGCAGCGGATTCCCGGAAGATGATGCGCAGGCGCTTGTCCCGGCCGGAAACGGAGATCCGTTCATCCGTGCGTCCCGGGAAGACCAGGCGCTTGCCGGCGTCGGACCGGGGGGAAGACAGGACCGTGGACACCGGCCCCTGCTCCGCCACACGGCCTCCGTCCAGGATGGCCACGTGGTCGCAGATCTCTTCCACGACGCTCATCTGGTGGGTGATCACCACCACGGTGATGCCGGTCTTCTGGTTGATGTCCCGGATGAGCTGCAGGATCTGGCGGGTGGTGCTGGGGTCAAGGGCGGACGTCGCCTCGTCGCACAGCAGCACCTTCGGATCGGTCGCTAGCGCTCTTGCGATGGCCACACGCTGTTTCTGACCCCCGGAAAGCTGGGCCGGATACGCTTTCTCCTTATCCGGCAAGCCTACCAGTGCCAGGAGCTCCTGGGCCTTTTTGCGGGCTTCCGCCTTGGGCGTGCCCGCAAGTTCCATGGGAAAGCAGACGTTAGCCAGACAGTTTTTTTGCATCAGGAGATTGAATTGCTGGAAAATCATGGCAATCCCCCGGCGCGCTGCGCGAAGTTGTAAAGGAGCCAGATCGCCCATGTTCTGTCCGTCTACGTAGACTTCCCCGGACGTGGGCCGTTCGAGCATATTAATGCAGCGCACCAGCGTGGATTTGCCTGCACCGGACAAACCGATGATGCCGAAGATGCTGCCGTCTCCGATGCTGATGTTTACGTCGCGCAGGGCTTCTACCTGGGTCCTGCCCGAAACGAATGTCTTGCTTACGTTCTGTATCTCGATCATGGTTAACCTCAAATCTTCTTATTTCAGTACGTCCAGAGTGCTCTGCTTGCCGCCGTAGACGCCCATGGGCTCCACGTGGATCTCGGAGACGGATACGATGTGCGTACCCTGCTGGGCATTGAAATCGTCCAGATACGGAACGTGCTGGAAGTAATTAGCGTCCACGGTGCCGTCTTCCACGACGGTGTTGGGAACGACGTAATCCTGATATTCCTGGATATCCAGGGTGATGTCCTTTGCCGCGAGGATCTTCTTGGCTACTGCCAGGATCTCTGCGTGGGGTGCGGGGCTTGCTGCGACGGAGATGGTCGTGCCGGCGAGAGCTGCATAATCGACAGCAGCGTCGTAACCGTCGGTCGGGTTCTCCACGACGCTGATGACGGAACCGTTATACTGCGACGTAATGAAGTCTGCGACCTGCTTGCTCTCCAGCGCTGCCTTCAGAGCCTTGATCTTATCGCTGTTTTCGTTGCCTTCCTTCACCGCCAGGATGTTGCTGTAGGCGGAGGCGGAACCTTCGATCAGCAGGGAATCGGCGACGGGATTGAGCCCGGCAGAGAGCGCATAGTTGCAGTTGATGACCGCATAGTCTACGTCCTGGAGCAGGTTGGGCAGCTGGGCCGCTTCCGCTTCCACGATCTCCACGTTAAACGGGTTTTCTGCGATATCGTTCTTGGTCGCCGTAATGCCTGCGCCTTCGTTTAAGGTGAGAATGCCGTTCTCTTCAAGGAGCAGCAGCGCTCTGGCTTCGTTGGTGGTGTCGTTGGGAACGCCGATCTTGATGACCGCCGCAGCGTCCGCATCGCCGGAGCCGCAGGCGGTAAAAGCAAACGTGAGAGTGAGTGCAAGTACAAATGCGAAGATCTTTTTCATGGTATTTTTCCTTTCTGTCTGAAACAAAGTAAAAAGCGGGAAGTCAGATGACTTCCCGCTGCAATTGCGTCTCGTATGGTATTACCGGTAAAATACCACGTTAAGATGCCCGATGGAAAGCGTCTGACTTTTGAAACACGCAAACGTCGCACATGGCCATAACCATGTGCATGGGCATCATCATGCTGTTGTTTGCGAATCTGTAAGTCATTGCTTCTCCATTCGTTGAATGCTGAGTTGAACTATGCATCTACTCTAGCATCCGGCGTATGGGGCTGTCAACCCCATTTTTAAAATTATTTTTCCGAATATGCAGGATAAATTTTTGACTATACATTATATGGCGGCATTTTTTACGGGTCACCACTCCGTATGGAAGGATTCTCCTTTCGCCGCATCCGTCCGTTCGTAGGTGTGAGCCCCGAACAGATCCCGCATGCCCTGCAGCAGATTTGCGGGAAGATACAGCGAGGTATACCCGTTGAAATACTGCAGCGCTGCAGAGAATGCGGGAACAGCGATCCCGTTCTCCGCAGCCGCGATGCATGCGGCCGTCAGGGCGCCGTTTCCTTCGGACAGCATGCTGTGGATGAGGTTTGCATCCAGCAGCTGCGTTAGATTCCGATCGTATACATAAGACTGTTTTATGTCGCTTAACAAGCTATTGCGGATAATGCAGCCGGCCCGCCAGACCTGGGAGATCTCCCCCAGATTCCAGTTCCAGCCGTAAACGTCCGATGCGGCCTGCAGCACTTCGAAGCCCTGTGCATAGCAGAGGATCCGGGCCTGCAGCAGCGCCGTCTGCAGCATCTGCAGCTTCTCGAAGCGGACTTCCGCCGGCATCACCTGGCCGGTATAGCCGGGTCTGCCGTACTTCTCGGAAAGCACTGTCCGAAGTTCTTTACGGGCGGAGAGAGATCTCGCGTTCACCGCCTCGGAAATGACCGGCACCGGCACACCCAGCGCCATGGCGGCATCCACCGTCCACGCACCGGTCCCCTTCTGACCGGCCGCATCCAGGATCTTCTCCACCAGCGGCGTTCCGTCTTCATCCGGCTTCAGCAGCACCTTTTCCGCCGTCTCCAGCAGGAAACCGGGCGTCTGTTTCGCCCAGCGGGAAAAGGTCCTGCCGCACATGGCGGTGTCCATGCCCAGATAGCGGTGCATCATCTCGTACGTCTCGCAGAGAAGCTGCATTTCACCGTATTCGATGCCGTTATGGATCATCTTCACGAAATGGCCGGCGCCGCCGCTTCCCATCCAGCTGCAGCAGGCTTCGCCGATCTCGGTCCTGGCGCAGATATCCAGGAAGACCGGCATGAGGAGATCCTTCGCCCCCTCACTGCCGCCGGGCATCAGAGACGGTCCTTTCAGCGCCCCCTCTTCCCCGCCGGAGATGCCGCATCCCACGTAGAGAAAGCCCTGTTC
This sequence comes from Bacillota bacterium, assembly GCA_017626845.1. Lineage (GTDB taxonomy): Bacteria > Bacillota > Clostridia > Peptostreptococcales > Anaerovoracaceae > RUG11894. Next base: position 4,998 of record JAGAHX010000041.1, on the reverse strand, counting down.
CTCCATGCTCTGCATCCGCCGCTGCGTGTCTTTATAATAGGAATTCCCGCCGTCGATCACCACGTCACCGGGTTCCAGATACGGCGCAAGCTGCTGCAGGGTCTCGTCCACCGCTTCCCCTGCCTTTACCATCAGCAGCACCTTTCTCGGTGTTTCCAGCTGACCGCACAGTTCTTCCAGGCTGTCCGCCCGGCGGAAGTTTCCTTCTCCGAACCGTTCAAAAAACGCAGCACACTTATCCTCGCTGCGGTTATAGACGCTTACCGTATAGCCTTTGCTCTCCAGGTTGCGGGCGATGCCGCTCCCCATGACGCCCAGGCCTACGACTGCGATATCCGATCTTTCTTTCATGGCTGTTTCCCCCTGATCCGTCTGACGGTATCCGCCAGATTTTCGTGCTGCACGTCCCTGGCCCGGAACCTGCAGAGTTTAAAGACCGCCTGCATGATATACGAGGTGATGCCCATCGCAAACAAAGTGCCCCACCCGTAGGGCGCGCCCATCAGCACGCCGGCGAAAAAGACGCACAGTTCCATGCAGAACCGCACGATGCCGATGTTCACCTTCGGGAAACGCTGTGCCAGGATCACCATCAGCGTGTCCCGGGGGCCGCAGCCCAAAGCAGGCTTCATATAGACATAGCTGCCGAAGGAATTCAGCAGCTGACCCATCAGAAGATAACACAATCCCACGGGGATCGAATGTGCTGCGGGAAGAAAATCGAAGGCCAGATGCCAAAGATCTACGGTCTTCCCGACGATGAGAGCATTCAGGATCGTTCCGATCCCGATCTTGCCGCGCAGCAGAAGATCCACGCCGATGACGGTAAAACTCACCATGACGGAAACGTTTCCGTACAGTATACCGGTGCTTAGCGAGATGCCGGTCTGGAACGTCTCCCAGGCGCCGACGCCGATCGAAGTCGCCTGGATCGTAAAATATGCGCCGGTGCCGCACATCAGAAGTCCGGCGATGCAGACGCAGCATCTCTTGATATATTCAGAAACCATAGATGCCTACTTTAAAATGCGCTGGAACTCCCTTACTCTTTCCGCCATATCCTCTGCGGAGAACACGGCGTTGCCCGCCACGAACACGTCGACGCCGGCTTCTTTTAGAGCCGCCGCATTGTTCAGGTTGACCCCGCCATCCAGCTCGATGAGCATGCCGGGATTCTTCTCTTTGCGGAGCTTGTCCAGTTCGCGGATCTTCTGCCAGCTGGATTCGATAAACTTCTGGCCGCCGAATCCCGGGTTGACCGACATCAGCAGCACCATGTCCAGATCCGGCAGGATGTAATCCAACGTGGCAAGAGACGTTGCCGGGTTGAGCGCCACGCCCGCCTTCTTGCCCAGCGCCTTGATCTGCTGCACGGTGCGGTGCAGGTGCAGACAGGCTTCCTGGTGCACGGTGATGAATTCCGTCTGGGGCAGCGCAAACTCCTCCAGGCACAGTTCGGGACGGACGATCATCAGATGCACGTCCAGGGGCAGCGTCGTCGCCTTGGCGATGCTTCTCACCACGGGCTGTCCGAAGGTGATGTTCGGTACGAAACTGCCGTCCATCACGTCGAGATGCACGAAGTCCGCGCCGCCTTCTTCCAGCGCCTTCAGCTGTGTCTTAAGATCTGCGAAATCTGCCGTCAGGATCGACGGGGTCAAATAGGCCATGGCCTCCTCCTCAATACTTTTCTTTTTCCATCTGCTGCAGAGTCTTCATCATGTCCTTGTAGGACGCGTAGCGCCTGCGGCTGATCGTTTTCTCTTCCGCCGCCTTGGCTACGGCGCACCCTGGCTCTTCCAGATGCCGGCAGTTATCGAAGCGGCATTTGCCCAGGTAAGGCGCAAATTCCGGGAAGAAATGCTGCAGCTGCGCTTCTTCCGTTTCGCCCAGTTCGAAACTGGTAAATCCCGGCGTATCGAACAGGCGGAAGTCGCCCGCGTCGAACAGTTCCGTATGCCGGGTCGTATTTTTGCCCCGCAGGGTCTTGCGGCTGATCTCGCCGGTCGCACTGGCTTCATGATCCAGCAGAACGTTGGCGATGCTGGATTTCCCCACGCCGGAGGGACCCGCCAAAGCGGCCTGGGTGCCCTTCAGAAAGGCGTGCAGCTCGCCGAACCCCTCCCCCGTTACCGTGCTGACGATAAAGACGGGATAGATGGGTCCATATACGTTGCGGAAACGCTGCAGCACCGCCGGGTCGCCGATGTCCGCCTTGTTGACGCACACCGCGATGCGGCAGTTCTTCTGTTCCGCCATCACGCAGAAGCGGTCCAGCAGCGGAAAGTTCGGCTCCGGCTCTTTGGATGCCGCCACCAGGACCATCGTCTCCACGTTGGCCACCGGCGGCCGGTCAAATTCGTTGACCCGGGGCAGGATCTGCTCCACGCTTCCGGTGCCGTCTTCCTGCAGGGAGATCGTCACCCGGTCCCCCGCCAGAGGCGTGACGCCGTCCAGGCGGAAGATCCCGCGGGCCTTGCATTCATAGACCTTCCGGGACTCGCCTTCTCCGGCGAGCACGTAGTAAAATCCCGCGATGCCTTTAATGATGGTGCCTTGCAAAGAATCGCCCATCAATGGATCTCTCCGGTCTCGAAGTTGACGTCGTACTCGTATACCAGCGCGTTGTCGAAGAACACCAGGACCTTGCCTTCGGCGCCGGAGCCTTCTGCGCTGAAGGATTCTCCGTTGTCGCTCTTATGGCGCGCCGCCTGGCTGATCGGCGTTCTGGGGCTGTTGACGGAATCGGATACGGTGACCGTCATGGTGAAGTCCTCATTGACGGCCGGGCTGTAGTCGATCCAGACCGCCACGGCGTTCGTGACCGGTGCGGGCGGCGTCTCTGGCTCCGGCTCGATGACGGGTTCCGGTGCCACCGGTTCCTTGGACACCACAAGATCGATGGTATCGCCTTCCGCGATGGCCATGCCCGGTGCCGGACTCTGGCTGATGACCGTATCTTCCTTGCGGTTATTGTCTTCCACGTAGGAGATCTCGCCCAGTTTCAGGTCCAGTTCCTCGATCAGCTTCTTCGCTTCGTCCAGGCTCTTGCCCTCGACGTTGAATTCCGCGCGTGCAACGTCCTTCTCGGAGCCAAGCGAGACAACGAGCGTAACCTCCTGACCGTCAGGATACGTCGTACCCGCGACCGGGCTCTGGCTGATGACCGTGCCCTTGGGAACGCTCTCGCTCACTTCTTCCGAAACGACGCCCACCTTGAATTTATAAGTCTCCAGCATGGTGCGTGCGTTGGCCAGGGATTTCCCCACCACGTCGGGGACGGAACCGTCCACCTTGCCCTTGCTGACGTTGACTTCGATGCTCTGACCGGACTTGATGGAAGCGCCGGCATCCGGGGTCTGGCTGAGGATGACGCCCTCCGCCACGTCGTTGCTGGGCAGTTCCATGCCCACTTTGACTTCCAGGCCGAATTCCTTGAGGATCTCTTCCGCTTCGTCCAGAGTGTGACCCACGATCTCCGGCGCCTGCACGATGTCGCCGGGACGGATCGCATCCGGATCGCTGCCGCTCATCATGCTGCGGACGAAGGCACTGGCGGGGATCGCCAGCATCAGCGCCGCGAGGATGAGCACGACGTAGGCCCAGTTGAAGCGCTTTCCGCCGCCCGGTTCATCCGGCTCGCCTTCCGCGTCCTCTCCCTTCTTCCGGCTGCCGGAAGTGGTCTCTTCGGATCCCTTGACGCCCTTGGCCAGCGCCGGCGTTAGACCGCCGCTGTTTCTGGCCGTCTTGGAGAACTTGACGAAATTCAGTGCTGTGATCATTTCGTCCGCGCTGCGGTACCGACCGGTCTGCAGCTTGTTCGTGGCCTTCATGACGATCTCTTCCAGGTCCTGCGGGATGTCGGGATTCAGCTCGCTGGGCGGGGTCATCTCCTCGTTCATATGCTTGACCGCCACAGCCACCGCCGTATCGCCGTCGAAGGGCACTTTGCCCGTCAGCATCTCGTAGAGAACGATGCCCAGGGAGTAGATGTCGGATTTCTCGTCCACGTAGGCGCCTCTGGCCTGCTCCGGCGAGAAATAGTGCACGGAGCCCATGACGGCCTCCTGCTGCTCGCCGACCAGCGTGCCGCCGGTAACGGCCTTCGCGATGCCGAAGTCCGTGATCTTGGCGGTGCCGTCCTGGGTGATCATGATGTTGTGGGGCTTAACGTCCCGGTGGATCAACTGGTGCTTGTGCGCCATGGAAAGCGCAGATGCCACCTGCTTGGCGATATCCGCCGCGCGGTAGGGATCCAGCGGACCTTCTTCCTTGATGATGTCGGAAAGAGGTCTGCCCTCGATGAGCTCCATGACGATGTAGTAGATGTTGCCCTCTTTGCCTACGTCGTACACGTTGACGATATTGGGATGCACGAGGCCTGCCGCGATCTGGGATTCCCTGCGGAAGCTCTCGATAAACATGGCATCCTTCGTATATTCCGGCCGGAGGATCTTGATGGCGACAAAGCGGGAGAGCAGACGGTCTCTTGCCTTGAAGACGACGGCCATGCCGCCTTCGCCGATCTTGTCCTGCACCTCGTATCTTCCTGCTAAAATTCTGCTGCCCATACGCTATCCCCCTATCCGGATGCAGACGACGGAGATGTTGTCCTTGCCGCCCGCCTCATTGGCTTCATCCACGAGTTTCTTCGCCAGCTTGTGCATGGAAGTGTATTCCGTCGACAGCTGCAAGATCCTGTCCGGGCTCACTTCGCCGTACAGCCCGTCGGTGCAGAGCAAGATGACGTCGCCGGGGCAGGTCTCGAAGCGGTAGAAGTCCGGTTCGATGGTCTCTTCCCCGCCGATGGCCCGGGTGATCATGTTGCGGTCCGGATGCGTCATGGCTTCCTCCTTCGTAAGGAGGCCGGAACGCAGCATATCCTGCACCAGCGTATGGTCCTCCGTCAGCTGCCGCATGACGCCTTCCCGGACGAGATACGCTCTGGAATCGCCCACGTTCACCACGTAGCAGTCCGTCGCATCCAGATAGCACAGC
>JAGAHX010000040.1 GCA_017626845.1 Bacillota bacterium | reverse complement strand
CAGTTGTTGTAGTAATAGGCATATGCCTACCTCCATTTATAGCGCTTCAGTACGTTTATCTTTAAGCTCGTAATCGAAGAAGTTGAAGGAATCAGGCTGTGCAGCATAATGGCCTTTTGCTACCGCACATAGTTTTGCACAGAGATTTACAATGTTGATTTCTAGGGTTCTGCTTTTAACCGTCCCATCGTAATCTCTTGCATATGAGCTTGCACCACCGTCTATAACATCCGCAATCGTTAAAGTGAACTTATCAACTTTGTTGCGAACATCCCTAATTTTGTCGACTTCTATGTTTGGGGTTCCCTGGTGAAGCATCATATTTCGTAAACGATATATGACCTCTCCACTAATGTATGGCGACAAGCCGAATGAATACTCTGTGTAGCCAACATGAGTGTCATACCAACGTTTATATCGTTCTCCCGTACCCAAATCAGGGAATTCAGCTTTACCACAGATATCTGGAATGGTTAAGCCAAGCGTGAGGGCAGCTATGTAGCATTCGTTCTCAATGCATTTCTGAACCTCTTCGATAATGCGTAGCAACATTTAAGCTGGTACCTCTTTCTTGCCTGTAACGTATTCGTAGATGAGGGACTTCTTATACCCTTCGAGTTCAGCGAGCAAGGATTCTTTTCTATCAATCAAAGAATCAATCTCTTCACATTTGGACTTTAAGTACGACACAATCTCCCTTTGCTCCATAATTGGCTGCAGAATAACAGGTAACTCTCTATATCTATCAGCGCCAATATTCTGTATTGTAGCCTGAATAAAAATTTGTTTCTTCCACTCGTCATAAATTGATGATTGCGTATAATAAAACAGCAAATCAGGAAGCAGGTCATCTTTAAGAGATGCTCTAATTAGATAACCAGCAAAAGCTGCCCTGCCGTATTCACTTTTATAAATAAACGCTTTACCTACAGTTGCACCACTTCTAGCAAAAAGAACATCATTGTTTTGGAGTATATAGTCCTGAGCATCTTCCTCAACTAGAGATAATGCCCCTGTGTTTTTTAATCTCCCATCAAGAGTAATATCAGTAATTCTGATATAACGAGGCAACAATTCATCATAAGGGACACCTGATTGATTTGCTCCATATTGAAGTTGTTGCCGAAGAACATACTTCAGTTTATAGACATTGTATTCTTCTGCTATCTCCCCAATCCACTCAATGCCACTGTCCTTCATCTTCCGATTAGGCCTAATACCCTTTGTGACTGCCTGTGTGATGACGGACTGTTTCAACTTCTTGTATTCCTCAATAGAGGTGCGGGTCTGCTCGATGACAGCATCAATACGGGTACATTCGGTGTCAAGGAAAGCGACGATGCGCTTCTGTTCATCTATATCTGGAAGAATAATCGGTATATTCTTAAAGTCATCAAACCCTAAATCCCATTGTCCGATTCTCAGACCAGTCGAAAGGCGCATATACTCTGGGAGATATGATGAATTGCGGAGAAGATAATGCAGGTATCTCTTAAATACACTTTCATTAGTAATCTGGCAAACATGGTATGCAGGGCTTACAATCCCTTCATAATCAGATACGGCGATAGAACCCTGCCACGCTTTCATCTTATTTATGACTAAATCACCGACTTCAACATACTTATATCCAGACGTGTCAAGCGAAGTGACATTAAAATTGTCATCTCTACTATCTTTTGGGACAATACCGTAATCTCGATATAAAGACAGTACCATTGCATCAGCATGGTTTTTTTCGCTTTTCCACTTTATAGACGTTTTTAACGGACATACTTTCCATGCCACTGGAATCTGACCAATCCATGGCACGCCAGAATTCTTCATCTTACGCATTATTGGGCCTCTTTTTATATAAATCCCATGCAACAAACGCAATCCAAAAGACTGCGAAAACCCCAACTAACACTTCAGTTGAATGTGCACGTACAAATCCAAATACGACAATCGCAGCATATGTAACAGCCCACACTGGAAGGAATGTCAAAAGACGAAATCCCCAGTGAGCACCCTTACCAGCCAAGCCAGAATGTATATCACCCGACCGATACAGTTCACCCGTCAGATAATATGCAACAAACCTAGCAATCTCATTAATCCCTGCTAGCACAATATACTCTTGCCAAGCAGGAAGAGGTAATCCTAACGGGTCTGTGAGTCTATCGAAAATGAAACTTAACATTCAGTCTCCTTGCCGAACAATTCCTGCAGGCTAGCAGCAATTTCAGCCTCTATCTTTGTAATCCTTCCCATAATATCCTCGACCTTCTCAGGCGCATGGTACTCATAGAAATACCGTGTCATAGGAATCTCGTAGCCAACCTTAGTCTTGGTCTTATCAATCCAAGCATCAGGCACGTAGGGAAGAACTTCTCTGGCAAAGTAAGCGTCAATATCTTCATCCAGGGGTACATTCTCCGTATCACGCAGAGAACTATCCGCAACAGGCTTACCCTTCTTCTTTACGATTTCGCCGCTTTCATCCTTCTGAGGTCTTTCCACTACGATTTTGTTGTAACCAAAGTCTACAGAGTCGAAAATCTTACTCTCGCAGTAGATACCATCCTTGTCACCGTACACCTTGTTCTGGAAGTCGCCATAAGCTTCTACAATCAGACTACGGCAGGCATCTGTAATATCGTTACGCTTTGTACCGATGGACTTACGCCTAGGCTCATAGCAGTGTGAAGCATCAATCAGTTGTACTTTACCCGCTCTGTAGGAAGGTTTGTCCTTGCTGAATACCCAGATGTACGTGCTGATACCTGTGTTCATGAACTGGTCAGTGGAAAGCTGGATGATAGCGTCAAGCCAGTCATTCTCCAGCATATATCTTCTGATTTCCGACGGGCCAGAACCTGCATCACCAGAGAACAGCGGAGAACCGTTCTGGATGATGGCCATCTTGCCATCTTCAGCAAGCTTTGCAAGGCCATTCAGCACGAACAGCTGCTGACCATCAGAAATCTTAGGAAGTCCAGGTGCAAAACGTCCATTAACACCCTTCTTTGCTTCAGCTTCTACGGCTTTCTGTTCTCTCTTCCAGTCAATGCCGAAGGGAGGATTGCTGATGATGCGGTCAAAGGTGTAACCAGAGAACTTATCATCAGAAAGCGTATCACCAAACCTGAAATTGTTCGGGTCACCGCCACGAATCATCATGTCAGCCTTAGCAATAGCGAAGGTAGACGGGTTGAACTCCTGACCGAAGCAGGTAACCGTAGCTTCAGAGTCCAGAGCATGGACTCTTTCTTCCATGCAGGAGAGCATCTGGCTTGTGCCCATGCACATGTCGTACACGGTTATGTTCTGGCCGTTGAACTTGGTATCAGAGAGCAAAATGTCGGTCATCAAGTAAACGACGTCTCTGGAAGTAAAGTGAGCTCCAGCCTCTTCCCCATAGGACTCGTTAAACCGCCTTACCAGGTCTTCGAAGATATAGCCGCAGTCTACAGCAGACACCTTATCAGGGCCCAAGTAACCTTTGGGGCTGTTGAACTCTTTGATGACCAGGTACAGCGTATTGCTCTCAACCATACGCTTGATGATGTTATCAAACTCGAACTTGGATAAGACATCCTGTACGTTACTGGAGAACCCAGCAAGGTAGTCTCTGAAGTTTGCTTCGATGTTCTCGGGGTCTGAGAGCAGCGTATCGAAAGTGAACTTTGAAATGTTGTAGAACTGATAGCCAGAAGCTTTTGTCAGGAAGCCATCGATAACCTCGAGCTTCTTTACCTTCTCGTACTGCTCCAATACCTTGTCATGCGTAGGCAGCAAGCAGTCATGGAACCGTTTGATAACCGTCATGGGCAGTATAACCAGACCGTATTCATGCGGTTTAAATGGTCCACGCAGCATGTCTGCCACGTTCCAGATTACAGTTGATTTTTCAGCGATATTAACGCCAACGTTTGTGATTTCAGTCATGAGTGACTCCTTTAGAGGTTAAATACTACTTAATTGGGACTTTAACTTTTTCTTTATTTATTGCAGCTAATTCATCTGCATCATCTGCTTCTCTGCAATAAGCGATATATGCCCCATCCTTGGTTTGAATAATGCTAATAGGTTCTGTCTGATATTCTTTATATCGACATATATCTTCTAGTGTCGCGTCAATTGGTCCCATATTGCCACAAATGTCAAAAATGCCGCGTACATGTTCCAGATGACCCTTTTTACTATTCTGAAGTGCAGAATCAATTATTAAAGCTCCACCTTTAAAAATTCCTGAAGCAATCGTTCCAGTTACACTTTCAGCTTCCATAATAGAAATATCCGCAGTCTGGCTAACTAACTTGGCTCCATGTTTGGATATCTTATACACTAGATTGTTATTAATCGAAGATTGAAGTGCATCATTACAAATTGAATAATCTTTCAAATAGCGATGCTTCAATCCAGACAAATCGGCATAAAGGTTTTCCAAGTAATTTGGAGAGGTTTCTTCTACTAGGACGGCTTGAAGAAAAGAGGCCTTACCGTATAGATTAATAGCGCGCCAATAAAGTGGAAGATTTTGTTCAGCAGCAACAATTGCCCTTTTGAAGCTGCCTTTCTTACCTTTCTTTGTAAGGTTGCTTTTAATGTCCTGCACTCTTTCAGCATATGAATTACAGTAGCCTAAAGCTTCTGTCCTGAGTGTCTCAAGGTTTGTTATCACAGCAGCTTTACGCTGTGAGTTGCCATTAATAGACTGAATATCTCGAATATAGCTTCCGACAGTCGTTTCACCTGCAGTAATCTTACCCCTCTCACCAGAACTGAGGAAATTACGAATTTCATCTAAACCATCTTCAATACTGCGCAGGTTGTTATTGATTTCTGCAAGGAAAAACTGACCTGTCACAGCTGAGATTGCGGTAAACGCACCCAATACCACCTGCGGTGTGCAACTTAGTTCAATTGGTTTTAACGGTGCAAATTCAGCTTGGCCAAACCCCTGATTGTTAACATTCGAAAGAAGGGTTCCTCTGAAAGTTCCTTCCGTCACCTTGGACTTTGCAAGATGAGTCCCTTCTTTGAGAATAGCTTTATATGCACCTTCTGCCATTTTCGACGTGGCGTCATTTGCCGCACTTACGGTTGCCTGATTAACAACGAGAGCAGGAACACCTTGAAATAGTTCGGACACATGTGCAGCAACTTCAGGGGCAAGTCTTTTATATCCATGAGCTGATAACCACTCAGAATCAGGAACTTCGATAGGTTGAATAACTAAATCATAATCATCCTGCACAGTTTCAACAGTATTTCCGTCAGTGGCTTTAATTTCATTCTTCTGATTCTCAGACATCGTTATACCTCTATTATATAGACTGTCGTATTTATAAACAGTGTACAGGAACGATATAGATATATGGTCACTTCAGAAGCGACATTAGTTATCTGCATTGTTTTTAGTTATTGTTTTCAGTTTCTCAACATCTCTAGCATCATTCAGTACATGCATTTTCCTGTGGCAGTTCGGACACAACGCAACAGTATTGTCTATAGTGTCAGTACCGCCATTAGCCAGCCATACAAGGTGATGGGACTCCAAGTAAGGCTTCCCATTACTATCAGCGAATGGTGCTGGATTACCACATAGCTGACAACGGCCATTTGCTCTGCGTTTTGCATACTCAGCAACATAGGGATTACGCTGTCTTTGCTTCGTTGTAACCTCACGTACTTCAACTGAAGTGGCTTGGTGCTTTATTGCAATAGCCTTCAGCTCATCATCGTCCAGTTGAGATGCTACTCTTTCATCTACTTCAGAAAAATCTCCACGACTTACACCCATGTAGTGCTCAGGTCCACCAGCTAAACGTTCTATTGTCTGTTGCTCAGCAACCATGGCCTGCATGTGGTCATAGAGTTCATTCTTAACTTTTAAAGGCCCTTGCATGCTGCTATTTAAGCCATGCTCACGCAATCCTGCCAGAGTTAAACCATCAAGGGCGTCAAACTCCCTTACACACTGCAGCTCTACGAATGGGCCACTGGAGAAGGGGTCTGAACCTCCAACATAGTATTTGGCGTCAGAAATCTCTAACGAAGGAATGCCAACCTTGTTTACAACGCATTGATGGGTAATGGCCTTTACAGGAGCTGATGTATAGATATAAACGATATCATCGACTTCGATGTTGGCTAAGGGCCTTGTTTGGTGCCAGTCAACCTTTATCAAGTCGTAAAATGCTCCAGCAGCATCGTAAATCTTCGGATTGCTCGGAACTATCCATTCTGCTGCATTCCTGTACAGTAACCGCTCTGTACCAACAAGCATGTGGACGTTATAGTGGACTTCATCGACCTTCTCGTATAGTGCCAAAGGATAAGGCGTAATGACCTTATAGGCAGCCACGCTGTTACCTAAAGCCGTTTCCCAGGACAATCTGACACGTGAATACTGGTCAACGGTGAAATAGGCCGCATAGGACTTGCCATCGTAATGAAGCGTAACGTCCTTCCTATCACCAGGGCTTAAGTCATCTACGCCAAAGAACCAGCAGATGTCTTGTGGCACACCTGTAACACAGTAATCAAAGAACGACTTGTCACATTGCTTAGTCGCACTGTGGTCGCCTATGATTCTCCATGAAAAGCTTGCGTAATTCAGTTCTGGCATAGTAGGACCTCCATCAAGACAATTTGTCATAGTAACTCTACTAAGCAGACTGTCCCACTCAACGGTCTTAAAGAATGCACTTTACCAAATACATTATACTACAGGGGGCAAAACTCATGTAAATGAAGTAGGAGGAGAAGACCTGGTAATACCCACACCCTACCAAAGAAACGCATACTCCCATTATGAGTTAGCAGTTGCTAACTTTCAACAAAAAACAGAGCTGCTAAACCGTAGTTCAGCAGCCCTCACAATTATAAACTAAACACTTCTAACTATCAGCCCCAAGTGTCTTTTATAAAAACACGAGCGTAATTATATTCCCATACATAATCAAAACCATCATCCATCACCATAGGGGGAAGTTTTTCAAAGTTTCCGTTTTCCTTATATAAGACAAAAGTTCCCCCTCTCTCTCCCCCCCCCCGCTAGGCTGGCGGCGGGAAGGGCCGCCTAGCGGGGTTCGGCCACTATGATGAAGAACTGCTGCATGAGCGAAAGGGGGAAGTTTTCTCGAAATTGCGCTTTCCTTATATATAAAAAAATCCCCCCCCTTCATCTCAAGAGAAGGAATGCAGAAAAGAACAAAGAAGAAAGGCCTAAAGCTCGCGCTTTAGGCTATCCACGTAGTAAGTCTCGGAAATCCCGTTGCACGGGACTGGTCCTCGACTTACGCGCGTCGTTTTGCAAGCAAAACGCCACGCCTTTTACCATTAAATATTTTGGGGCAGGATTGAAATCTATAGCAGAAGGAGTAAAATAACATTATAGGATTCAATTATGACCCAAAATGGCAAGGAGATTCTTATTATGGACATTCAGCTTCTAATCCGAACAATACAGAAGAATATTGCGTCAATCGATGTGGGTTCAACTTTTGAAAAAGAAAAGGACCTTTATGTTGCACTTGGGCTGGCTGACCTTTATACTGCAGGCACAAAAAATACCATCAAAAGATATGTGAAGAAGTTTATGGCCTGGGAAAAGACTGGAAAGCTTAACGCTTCTGGAAATGCATCTAACCAGATTATTATTACGGATATCGTGGATGATGCAGAGAACTATATCCCTGAAGATGGTCGTGTAAGTAACGGTGGCGCACATAACGTGAAATATGGAAACGTATTTCAAGATTTGATTTTCCACCATTATTTCGATTGTCCACATCAAAGTCCTATCACCACAAGAGAAATAATCAATAATGTTTATGGCATTTCCATTCCTGAGCCGAAAGCAATAGATGACAGAAAAATCGATAAAGCGCTTGAAAAGGACTATACTCGTTTAAATTTAAATAGATACTATGACGAATTGGTTTCCTTTTTAAGTGGGGCCACTGCTTCTGCACTTGAATCATTATCAAGGGCAGGGTACATAACATATACCAGAGATACGTATATAAGTAAAAAACCCTCTTGGCTCAATCCTAGCAGTTTATTGGGTATTTCTTCTCAGACAACACTCGTTGATTTTATGGAGGATGCACTTATTGGGACACGCATCTCTGCGGAGCAATTGCAGACAATGATTGATGCTGAATGTGAAGGAAATGGTTCCGAGCAAATCGATTTAAGCCATTTCACCATCCTAGATTATATCGATAAGCGAGGACCTCGCTTTTATAGCAATATCATAACGAATACTTGCATAAAGAACCCTGGCGCCCGAGCGGAAAAAGAATATGTTGAGCCAGGGTCTTCAGCCGATATCTTTATGGAAGAGCTTAAGGATTTGGTAAAGACCTATTTCAGGTTGGAAAACATGCACTCTCGAAAGGTAATGAATAAAGTTTATAGATATTGTCGGTATATATATGAACTCCTTGGCTGGGAAAAGGTATATCAGGTATATTCGATTACGCCAATTATCACCGACGAAAACATAGCGAAAGCAAGAGATGCATATCCGATTTTCGCTTTTCTTGGAGATATCCCAAGGAATAGGGACAATGGCTTTGATATTACTGAAGATTATAAAGAAAGAGTTACAAGCGTTATAACTGGTGCATGTGAAAGCTCGTTTTCAAGAATAATAGCTGATATGCACATCAATCCTAGGGAAGCCGAAGCAGAACGACATACGATACGTAAGCGCGGAACACATCCCTTCGATGGAACAATGCCTGAATACAATGAGTACTATATGGCCAATGACTTCCTTGTTAACAAAGAGCACAAGAAGGTGTTTGGAATTGTAGACGAAGACGACTACTATTTAAGAAGATTCATTACACCAGTAGGCGAACTGTAATTATAATGACAATCACAAAAGAAAACAGCCCCGCAGTAATGCGGGACTGTTCCTATCTTAGGTGGGCATTTAGGGTAAAAAGTGGGTAAATTGTCTATCCAAGCATTTACGAATCATTGAAAAATCAACGTATTCAGAAAGAAGTTGATAGTATACTACATTTTCGGAAAGTTCAGCATTCTCCCATAATTTATTGTTTTACGAAATAGCGAATTCATGAGATAATAAATTGATTATGTAGTATGCATAAGGAGGTCCCTATGACGATCACAAAAACCATCGAATCCGATGCTCTTACTCTCGCCCTCTCCGGCAGACTGGACACCACCACTTCCCCCGAACTGGAGGATGAGATCAACGCTTCCCTGGCAGGCATCCACAAGCTTACACTGGACTTTACGGAACTGAGCTACATCTCTTCCGCAGGCCTCCGCGTGCTGCTGGCTGCCCAGAAGAAGATGAACGTCCAGGGAGAGATGCGTGTCGTCGGTGTCAACGACACGATCATGGAGATCTTTGAGGTCACCGGATTCTCCGAGATCCTGACGATCGAATAATGCAGGCGGACTTATGAAAGAGGTCAGCCTTATCCCAAATCAAACCATTCCTACGCTCCGGCTGTCCGGGCGCATCGATTCGACGAACGCCACAGCCGCAGAGCAGGAGATCCAAACGCTGCTGCAGGACGTGCCCGGCACGCAGGTGCAGGTCGACGCGGAGGACCTGGAGTACCTTTCTTCCGCAGGTCTGCGCGTGCTGCTGCGTCTGCGCAAGAGCCGCACCGGTCTTACGGTGGTCAACGTCTCTGCGGAGGTGTACGACGTGCTGGAGATGACGGGCTTTACGGAGATCATCCCCGTATCGAAGGCGTTCCGTCGCATCTCGGTGGAAGGCTGCGATGTCATCGGCGAAGGCGCCAACGGCACCGTCTACCGGCTTGACCCGGACACCATCGTAAAAGTCTACCTCGACCCGGACGCCCTTGACGATATCCGCAAAGAGCGCGAACTGGCCCGCACGGCCTTCATCCTGGGCATTCCCACTGCGATCCCCTACGACGTAGTGAAGGTGGGAGACCTCTACGGTTCCGTCTTCGAGCTGCTGAACGCGAAGTCCTTTGCGGAGCTCCTGATGGAAGACCGGGAGAACGCGGACAAGTATATCCGGCAGCTGGCGGATCTGCTCAAGCTCATCCACGGCACGGAAGTCAAGCCCGGTTCCATGCCCGACATGCGGGAGACGGTCCTGGGCTGGGTGGATTTTCTGAAGGAACATTTGCCCGAGGCCCAGTGGAAGAAACTGCACAGCCTCGTGGAAGCAGTGCCCCAGCGCAACACCATGCTGCACGGCGATTATCACGCCAAGAACGTGATGATGCAGAACGGCGAGGTCATCCTCATCGACATGGACACGCTCTGCATGGGTCACCCCGTGTTCGAGATGGCGTCGGTCTTTAACGCCTACACCGGCTTCTACGTGACCGGCACCCGCAAACGCGGCGCCTTTATCGGCCTAGACCCGGAGATGGCGGAACGGACCTGGAACGGCATCCTGCTGCGCTACGCGGACGGCGACGCAGAACTGGCGGCGAAGATCGAACAGCGCGCGGCGCTCATCGGCTACGTGCGGCTGTACCGGCGCATCCTCAGAAGAGATGGACTGAACACGCCGGAAGGCCGGCAGGAGATCGAACTCTACCGGAAGAATATCGGCGAATTGTTAGAGCAGGTGAACGATCTCACCTGGTAAGGAGGCTCTATGCCCGCGAAAAGCGTCCGGGAGATGACCCGCATCGAACGGCTCCGCCATTCCCTCGGAGCAAGAACGTTCCATGCGGTGCTCCTCCTGAGCATCCTCATCGGCGTGCTGGCGGTCGCCTTCGGCATCACGCTGTACGCCTACACGGCAAAAACCGAATATACGCAGGCAGCAGAACACTTAGCAGACACAGCCGGCTCCGTCATGCAGTATGAGGAGCAGGCTGTTTATGAGTATGCCCGGAAAATCGTCCAGCGGTATACCGATGCCGGAGCGGAACTGCAGGCTGACCCCGCCAGCGCCGCCTACCGCCTGCAGTTCCAGGAGTTTATGGACGATGAGACCTGGCTGGAGGTCAACGCGCTCTTAAAGCGTCTGACCGACAGCAACGAGGCCGACGCCGTCTACGTGGCAGCTCTGGACGAAGAAGCCATGCGCTTCGTCTACATCTTCGACTCCCAGGAGCCGGAAAGCCGGGAGCTGCCGGGAGACTGGGATCCCCTGGCGTCTGCGGAACTGATCCGCTACAAAGAGAGCGCGGGAGAGCCCGTCTCGTATCTGGGCCGCACGGCCGAATACGGCGTGCAGAGCACCGGCGCCCTTTACCTGTTCGACGTAAACGGCATGAAGGTCTTCGCCTTCGCGGACATCAACCTCGATCACGTAATGCAGAGCTGCCTGCGCTTCCTGTGGCAGTTCGGCCTGCTGCTGGCGGTGCTTGTGCTGGCCGGAAGCCGTCTGCTGGCGCATCAGCTCCAGAAGCAGGTGGTCGATCCCATCAACCGCCTGTCCGACGCCGCGCTGCAGTACGTGGACGACAAGCGGAAGGGCCGCCAGGAGGCGGAGCACTTTGCGAAGCTGGGCATCGCCACGGGCGACGAGATCGAGAATCTCAGCCTCATCATGGCGGACATGGAAGCCGATCTTACGACCTATATCGAGAACCTGACCCGGGTCACCGGCGAAAGGGAGCGCATCGGCACGGAGCTGAACATCGCCCGTAAGATCCAGGAGGGCTCCCTTCCCAGCACGTTCCCGCCCTTCCCGGACCGCACGGAGTTCGATCTGTACGCCTCCATGCATGCAGCCAAGGAAGTGGGCGGCGACTTCTACGACTTCTTCCTGATCGACGACGACCATCTGGCCCTCGTCATGGCGGACGTATCCGGAAAAGGCGTTCCCGCCGCGCTGTTCATGATGGCGTCCAAGATGCTCATCAACAACTATGCGGCCATCGAGAAGGATTCGCCGGCGAAGATCCTGACGGCGGTCAACGAGCGCATCTGCGCGGGCAACACGGCCGGCATGTTCGTAACGGTCTGGCTGGGGATCCTGGAGATCTCCACCGGCGTGCTGAAAGCGGCCAATGCAGGCCACGAATACCCCATCCTTCGCCGGGCAGGAGGCGCCTTCGAAGTGTGGAAGGATAAGCACGGATTCGTGGTGGGCGGCATGGAAGGCATCCGGTATAAGGAATACGAGATCTGCCTGGGGAAAGGCGACCAGCTGTTCCTGTATACGGACGGCGTTCCGGAAGCCAACGACAAGGACGAGAACATGTTCGGCATCGAGCGCACCCTGGAAGCGCTCAACAGCGTGGAGCTGCCCTACTGCAAGAACGAGGCGGACGCGGTCTCGGAAGCGATCCGCGCCTTTGCGGGCAAGGCCGAGCAGTTCGACGACATCACCATGCTCTGTCTCAACTACTATGGAAAGGAGACGCCCATGACGGAAACGAAGACCCTCACCATAGACGCCAAAGTGGATAAGCTGCACGACGTGCTGGGCTTTATCGATGCGGTCCTGGAGGAGCAGGACTGCCCGCCCAAGGCCCAGATGCAGATCGATCTCTCCGTGGAGGAGCTGTTCGTGAACATCGCCAGCTACGCCTATCCGGACAGCGAAGGACAGGCGGAGATCCGGATCCGCACCTTCGGGGAGCCCAAACAGGCTGAGATCGTGCTGCTGGACAGCGGCATTCCCTACGATCCGACGAAGAACGAGGACCCGGACATTACGATGGCCGCGGAGGACCGGGACATCGGAGGGCTCGGCGTCTTCATGGTCAAGAAATACATGGACAGCATCCAATACGCATATGAGAACGGTCAGAACGTGCTGACCATCACAAAGACGATCGAATGAACGAAACGGTAAGAACGGACCGCCGCAGCATCGCCTGCTTCGGCGGCGCCAATATGGACCTGCACATCCAAAGCAGTGTGCCGGTCATCCTGCACGACTCCAACCCCGGGAAGATCCATACGTCCCCCGGCGGCGTTATGCGCAACATCGCAGAAAACTGTGCCCGGCTGGGAGCGGCCCCCGTGCTGCTGTCCGCCGTAGGCCAGGACGCCTTCGGCGACCGCATCCGCAAAGACAGCGAGGCAGCCGGCATCGACATGAGCCGCATCTATCTGCACCCCGACTGCCCCACGTCCTGCTACATGGCCTTTATGGACCAGACCGGCGACATGCTGGTGGCGGCCAACGACATGCGCATCATGGATCTGCTGCCCGAGGACTATCTGGCATCGCAGAAAGACGCTCTGCAGAGCGCGGCCGTCATCCTGTGCGACGCCAATCCGCCGGCGGAGAGGATCCGCCAGTTGGTGGAACTCGCGGGAGACGTCCCCATCTTCGCGGACCCGGTGTCCGTGGCGAAAGGCGGCAAATTCCTGGAGGTCTTGGACCGGCTCCGGCTGTTTAAGCCCAACCTGATCGAGCTGCAGCACCTGAGCGGTCTGCCCTGCGATACGGAGGACGGCATCCGGGCAGCAGCGCAGAGCCTGCTGGACAAGGGCCTGCATGCCATCGCCGTCTCCCTGGGAAGCAAGGGATGCTACTATGCGGACCGGGAAGGGAGATCCTTCTTCCGGAGGCTCCGGGCGGTCACCGACATGGCCAACGCCACCGGCGCAGGAGACGCCTTCACGGCGGGGCTTACGACGGCCTTCAGCAGAGGCGCGGCGCCCGAAGACATGGTGGACTACGCCCTGGCCTGCGGCGTGCTGGCCGTGCAGAGCGAAGACACCATCAACAAAGACATATCCGATGCGCTGGTTCGGCGCACGATCGAAGAATACAGAGAATAACGGAGGAACTATGAATTACAAAGATTATCTGGATATCAAACCCGAAGTCGCCCAGGCGCTGGCGGAAGGAAAGCCTGTCGTCGCTCTGGAGAGCACCATCCTGAGCCACGGCATGCCCTACCCGCAGAACCTGGAATTCGCAGCGAAGGTCGAAGAAGTCGTGCGCAGCGAAGGTGCAGTGCCGGCTACGATGGCCCTCATCGACGGCCGCATCAAGGTCGGCCTATCCGAGGCGGATCTGGAAGTGATGTGCAAGGCGGAAAACGTGGGCAAGGTGAGCCGCAGAGACTTCGCCGTCTATCTGACGGAAAAGAAGACCGGCGCCACCACCGTGGCCACCACCATGATGTGCGCGGCGTTCGCAGGCATCCACGTGTTCGCGACCGGCGGCATCGGCGGCGTGCACAGACACGGCGAGGTGACGATGGATGTCTCCGCGGACCTGCAGGAACTGGGTCACACCCCGGTCTGTGTCGTCTGCGCGGGCTGCAAGCAGATCCTGGACATCGGCCGCACCCTGGAATACCTGGAGACCATGGGCGTGCCCGTCATCGGCAACAAGACGGAGGACTTCCCCGCCTTCTACTGCCCCAAGAGCGGTCACAAGGTGGACTATGCCGCCAAAGATGAAGCCGATATCGCCCGCATCCTGAAGACTTCCCTGGATCTGGGCCTGCAGGGCGGCATGCTGGTCGGCAACCCCGTTCCGGCGGAATACGCCATGGACTTCGACTACATGGAAGGCATCATCGGCCAGGCGCTGGCGGAAGCGGACGAAAAGGGCGTCCACGGCAAGGAGATCACGCCCTTCCTGCTGGCCAAGGTCGTGGAGCTCACCGGAGGCGAATCCCTCGCCACCAACATCCAGCTGGCCTTAAACAATGCCCGCTGCGCATCCAAGATCGCAGCCGAGCTGGCAAAGCTGTAAACAAAGAACACAAAGGGACAGGTACATTGTGCAGTGCACAATGTACCTGTCCCTTTGTGTTGTCTGTTATTTCGTTCCGAGCAGTTTTGCCATGCGGTCCAGCCCTTCGAGGATCTTCTCCGTTTCCGTGCAGTACGATACGCGCAGATAGCCCTCTCCGTACTTGCCGAACGCGCTGCCGGGCACCGTTACGACGCCGGTCTTTTCCAGCAGATAGAACGCCAGCTCCTGATCCGACATGCCGGTCCCCGCGATGTTGGGGAAGGTATAGAAAGCACCCTCCGGATAAAGGCAGGAAAAGCCCTTCAGCCGGTTGAGCCCTTCCACCATGATCTTTCTCCGCTTGTCATATTCCGCCACCATCTCCGCCACGTAGTCCTGGGGCCCGGTGAGGGCTTCCAGCGCCGCGTACTGCATGGGCGCAGACACACTGGAGATCATGCTGCTCTGCACCCGGGTGCACTGGTCGCACAGAGCCTTCGGCGCGATGCAGTAACCGATGCGGAAGCCAGCCATCGCATAGGTCTTGGATACGGAATTGCAGATGACGGTCCGCTCCGCCATGCCGGGGAACGAACCGAGGCTGACGTGCTTTGCGCCGTCGTATAAAAGGGCTTCGTAGGGTTCATCCGCGATGACCCAAAGATCGTGAGCCACGGCAAATTCCGCGATCTGCTTCAGATCCTCCGGCGGGGTCACCGACCCCAGCGGATTCGACGGGCTGTTGATCAGGATGGCCTTTGTCTTCGGCGTAAGGCATTTCTCCAGGTTCGCCGCCTTGACGTGGAAGCGGTCCTTTTCGTAGACCGGAACATCCACGATCCCGACGCAGGCGACGTCCGCCATGCCGATATACGCTGAATAATACGGGCAGGGAATCAGGATCTCGTCTCCGGGATCCATGGTGCAGAGCATCGCCATCAGCAGCGCATGGGTCGCACCGTTGAACACGTGCACGTTGTCCGTCGTGCAGTCAAGGCCTTGCTCCTTCCTGTATTTATTTGCGATCGCAACGCGCAGCGGCTGCAGGCCTGCATTGGAGACATATTTCGTCGCGCCGTTGTTCATGGCCGCATACGTCGCATCGATCACGTTCTGACCCGTGGAAAAGCCGGGCTCTCCGATCCCGAAATTGATCGTATCCTTATATTGAAGCGCCTTCTCAAAGACGGCGCGCACGCCGGAAAAGGCATAGTTTTTCGAACGTTCACTCAGCTGCATAGATAGCCCTCCTCTTTACTTTTGACGGATTCCGTCTTAAAGTATAATCATTCCCGGAGAAAAAAGAAAGGAGCCTTCCATGAAACCTTTGATCGGCGTATTTGCCCACGCACCCCGGACTACGGACCTCTGGGCCGGAGAGACCTGCCCCGAGACCTATCTGATCGCCCTGGAAAACGCGGGTGCAGACCCCATCCTTCTCCCCGCCTACGACAACGATGAGGCGCTCCGCCGCTATGTCTCGCTGTGCGACGGCTTCGTGCTGCCCGGCGGCATCGACGTCAATCCCCTCACCTACGGCGAGGATCCGCATCCCAAACTGCAGACCAACAAGCTGGAATTCGACGAGTGCGAGCTGCACCTCATCCGGATCATCCTGGAGTCGAAAAAGCCCGTGCTGGGCATCTGTAGAGGCTCGCAGGTCTTAAATGTAGCCTTCGGCGGCACGCTGTATCAGGACATCGAGGCTATGCACGAGGGTGCGCAGCAGCACAATCAGGAGGAAGTGACCCCCGGAGCCGCCTGCCACCGGATCCGGATCGAAGACGGCTCGATCCTGGCAGAGCTTTACGGATCGGAGATGCGGGTCAAC
This sequence comes from Bacillota bacterium, assembly GCA_017626845.1. Lineage (GTDB taxonomy): Bacteria > Bacillota > Clostridia > Peptostreptococcales > Anaerovoracaceae > RUG11894. The sequence continues at coordinate 61,321 of JAGAHX010000040.1, read as the reverse complement.
AGCTTCCATCACCAGGCGGTAAAGACCCTGGGCGCAGGCCTGAAAGCGACCGCCCATGCCTACGACGGCATCGTCGAAGGCTTCCAGGCAGAAGACTACCCCTTCGTCGTCGGCGTACAATGGCACCCGGAGCAGGAGACCAATGCGGATAAGCACGCCGTGCTGCCGATCTTCAAGAGGCTGGTGGAGGCCTGCAAATAAGAAAGAACCGTCCCCGCTTGTCTCTTTGTTGCGTGCGGCTCAGATGTCCGCTATAATAAAGCCAAGTTATCGTTGAAAGAAGTAAAAGGTGAGAGATGGAGAACAGATAATTTGATTTGGATCATGTGAACGTATCTTTCAGGGCCTCTCGGGCTCTTGATTTCGCATGCCGAATCAGATTATCCCGGAAGACTCTGTTGATCACCGTCAATAGCCTTGTTTTTTGGGTCTGTTTCGCATGCGGAACAGACTTTTTTATGCGAGGTGATTTGTTTATGCTTCAGATACAGCATTTGACCATAACACATTCCAAGGATCTTCGGGTCATCCTGAAGGATTTTTCCCTGACATTGAATCCGGGGGACAAAGCCGTCGTCATCGGCGAAGAGGGCAACGGTAAGTCCACGCTCCTCAAATGGATCTTTTGCCCGGAGATGATCGACAGTTATGCAGAGGCCGAGGGAGTCTGTGCGAAGGCCGGTGAACGGTTAGCCTATCTGCCTCAGCAGCTTCCGGCAGAGGATGCGGCGCAGACTGTGTACGGATTTCTTTCCGAAGAGGATCTGTTTTTTGACAGTTCGCCGAAGACCATATCGAAAGCGGCTGCTTCTCTGGGTTTGCCGATCGATCTCTTTTACAGTGATCAGCCCATGGGCACGCTGTCCGGCGGCGAAAAAGTAAAAGTGCAGCTGGCCCGGCTTCTGCTGGCTCAACCCACCGTACTGCTCCTGGATGAACCGTCCAACGACATCGATATCGATGCGTTGGAGTACCTGGAGCGGGTGATCCGGACATTTCCCGGCATCATTCTCTTTATTTCTCACGATGAGACCTTGATCGAGAGGACCGCCAATCTGGTCATCCACCTGGAACAGATCCACCGCAAGCAGCAATGCCGCCATACCGTGGCGCATATGGATTACCGGGAGTATACGGAAAGGCGGCAGAATGCTTTTGAAAAACAGGCGCAGCAAGCGCAAAGCGATCTGAGAAAAAAGAAGATACGGGACGAAAAATATCGCCGCATCCTGCAAAGCGTCGACAGGGCGCAAGTGACGATCAACCATGCGGGAAAAGACAACCCGGACCCTATGCAAGCCGCTAGAAACCTGAAGGATAAGATGCATACGATCAAGGCTCTCAAGAAGCGTTTCGAACGGGAAGACGCACAGATGACGGAAAAGCCCGTGCAGGAAAACCCCATCGACTTTACTCTGGGGGAAAATGCTGTTCCGATTCCGGCCGGGAAGATCGTTCTGGACTTCGCGCTGCCGCAGCTTTGGACGGAAGACGGGGAAAGAGTGTTGGCTGAGAACATCCGGTTGCTGATGCGCGGCGCGGAAAAGGTCTGCATCACCGGTTCCAACGGCTGCGGCAAAACGACGCTCCTGAAGGTGATCTGGGATCAGTTGAAAAACCGCACGGATGTCCGTGCAGCCTATATGCCTCAGAATTATGCGGATCTTTTGGATCTCAGCAAGACGCCCGTCGACTGTATCTGCACGAAAGGCGACGCCGAAGAACGCACGATGGTGCGGACTTTTCTCGGCGCACTCCGTTTTACAACTGCGGAGATGGAACATCCGGCAGCCGCGCTTTCCGGGGGTCAGCAGGCGAAGATCTTCCTGCTTCGGCTGAATCTATCTGGTGCAAACGTATTGCTTTTGGACGAACCGACGCGGAACTTCTCGCCCCTATCGGGACCGGTCATCCGCCGCATGCTGGCGGCTTTTCCGGGCGCTATCCTCAGCGTTTCCCACGACCGCAAGTACATCGAAGAAGTCTGCGGTACGGTCTATGAACTGACGGAAGCTGGTCTTCAGATCCCCAGCAGGTGCTCCAGGGTGTAGGCTACGCCGTCGTCCTCGTTGGTGGGAGCGATGTAGTCGGCCACGTCCAGCAGTTCGGGCACGGAATTGCCCATGGCGACGCCGATGCCGGAACGGACCACCATCTGCTCGTCGTTGGAAGAATCACCGAAAGCCATAATGCTGTCCTTGTCCAGGCCCAGATACGCCGCCAGCTCGATCAGCGCGTCGGCTTTGGAGGTGTTCAGACCGCCGATCTCGATGTTGTCCGGGGTGGAACTGCAGGCCGTGACCCCGGGGATCTTCTTGATCTCCGAAAGCCATCTCAGCCGCTTTTCGTCGTCCGCCATGATCAGATTGAGGTTTTCCATCCGGTCCTTGTTTTCTTCCAGCAGTCCCAGCAGATCGTCCACCGGCTGCCGCGTGGTCAGCACATAGTGCTGACTCTTTTCGCTGGTGCGGCCGAAGTCCGCCAGGTGGGTCAGATCTTTGCGGTCCGCGTACACCGCGTCATCGAAGAAGATCTCCAGCATCACGTCTTCGTCGTGCAGATACGGCTTGACCGCATCCACCGCCTCTGGGGTGATCAGGTTTTCAAACAGGATCTTGCCCGTATGCAGGTCCGTAATGCGGGCGCCGTTGCTGGTGACCGCATACTGCACGCCCTCCACCGCCAGCACATCCTTGGGGAGTGCGGCCAGCACTCTGCCGGTCGCGATCACCACGTGATATCCCTTCTCCATGGCCCGCATGATGGCCGCCTTGTTGCCGTCGGACAGCTTGCCGTGTCCGTCCAGCAGCGTATCGTCCATGTCGAAAGCCAGGATCTTGATCTTGTCCAGCCTCTCCTTGGAAAGAGGCATCTTGTAGTACATTTTCATCTTGCACCATCCGGTAAAATAAACTATCTATGTCCCTTCGACAAGCTCAGGGACCGTTACTGGGCTGGTGGCGCCAGGGAGGCGCCATTCGACGGAATGCCGGCGAGTGGCCGGATCCCACGCTGATGCCAAGGCCAAAGCCGGCCTTCCGGAAGAATGGAAGGTGCCCTGGTGACAGGACCCGCCCCTTCGACACCGTTACTGCGCTTTCTTATAGTCACCGATCGTGATCAGGAAGGCGGAGAGCAGCACCAGCAGGCCGCCGAGCAGGGTTCTCGGGGTCAGCGGCTCACCCAGCAGCAGAATGCTGCACACCAGGCTGGTGATAGGCTCCAGAATGCCCAGGATTCCCGTAACGGTGGGCCCGATGCGCTTGACCGCTTCCGGGGTCATGACGTTGCCGATGCACACGACCATCAGCCCGGTCAGGAACAGCCAGATCCAGCCCGCCGGCCGGCATTCGCCGAAGGAAAAACCAAGCGTCTTGCCGAAAACAAACAGGAACAGCGACCCGAACAGCGTGTTGTAGAACGAGATCTTAAACCCGTTCAGCTCGCGCACGCCGCTCTTATCCGCGATGACCAGGTACGTGGAGTAGGCAACGCCGGACAGCAGCGCCAGGGTGAGCCCCACAGGGTTCGCCTCCAAGCCGCCGAACAGCATCACCCAGATGCCGACGCACGCCAGAAGCAGCGAGCAGCCCTGGATCTTCGTGAGCTTTTCCTTGAAGAACAGCGCGTAGACCAGCGCCACCAGCGCCGGATAGGTAAAGTGCAGGCACAGCGTAAGGCCTACCGAGATGTAGTCGTAGGAGAGGTACAGCAGCATGGCCGTTAAGCCGCCGCAGGTCATGCCGATGAAGAACAGCGCCAGCAGCTGCTTGCGGGTCACCTTAAAACCGTAACCCTTTACCTTTAAGATGATGGCCAGCACCGGCAGCACCGACAGGTTGCGGTAGAAGGCAATGGAGATGCCGTTGCCGCCCGCGCCGTTGGACGCCAGTTTGGCCGTGATGGAAGAAAGTCCGAAAAAGATCGCTGCCAGCGCGGCCAGCAGCAATCCGGTGTGTTTGTCTTTATCGTTCATAGATCTCTATTCCTCGGAAAGAGGCATGGTGAGCTGGTCGGGATCCACTTCCCGGAGAAGCTCCAGGCCTTCCGGATCGTCGTCCAGCGTAAGGCTGCCGATATCCTCGAGCTCGGGCAGCTCATCCAGGGATTCGAAGCCGAAGGTAAACAGGAAATTGCGGGTGGTGCCGTACAGGATGGGCCGGCCGATCTGCTTGCTGCGGCCTTTCTCCTCCACGAGATCCTTCTTCATGAGAGTCTCCAGCACCCGGTCGCTCTTGATGCCGCGCACGGCGTCGATCTGGGCCTTCGTGACGGGCTGCTTGTACGCGACCACCGCCAGCACCTCCAGCGCCGCCTGGGACAGCCGCTTTTCCTTGACCGGAGTCACCAGCTTCGTAATGTAATCGTCGTTCTCCGGGTTCGTGCAAAGCTGGAACGCCTTGTCCGCCTCCCGGATGCGCAGGCCGCTGCGCCGGGTCTCGTAATCCTCCGCCAGCTCCCGCAGGATGCGCAGCATGTCGGAAGCGGGCATGTTGAACAGATCCGCCGCCGTCTTGACGTCCAGGGGATCGCCCCACACGAACAGGATCGATTCCAATGCCGATTTGATGCTTTCGTTCGTCATATCCTATCCCTCCTGCTGCGCGGATGCTTCTTCGATGAGTTTTACGGTAATGTCGCCATAGCGTTTCTTCTGCTCCGCCGTGACCGACTTCTGCTTGATGAGCTCCAGCAGCGACATAAAGGTGATCACCTGATTATAGGGACTGGTGTCCTCCTTGATCATCTCCGAGAACATCAGTTTCTTCTTACCCCGGAACAGTTCCCGGATCTGCAGGATGCGGTTCTCCACCGACATTCTCTGCCGCTCCACCCGCTCGTAGACCCGGCGCATCTCCTCGATGCGCTGTTTGCGGAACAGGAAGGCATAGAACGCCTTGACGAACGCATTCATGTCGGTCTTGAGCAGTTCCTCCGGATCGTCCGCATAGGCGCTCAGATCCTCCTGGGGCTTCGTACGGCTGTGAGCCGCCGCATCGGACTGCTCCTCCAGGAAAGCCGCCATCTCCTTGTACTGCTTGTACTCCAGGATGCGCGACACCAGATCCGCCCGCGGATCTTCCTCTTCCTCGCCCGGCTCATCCGCCGCGCTGCGGGGCAGCAGCATGCGGCTCTTCAGCTCGATGAGCTCTGCCGCCAGCACCATGAATTCCTGGGCCACAGCCACATCTTGCGCCTTCATCTCCGCGATGTACTGCAGATATTGGGTTGTAATTTCGGACACCCGGATGTCGTAGACGCTCATCTTCGCATGCTCGATCAGGTAGACCAGCAGGTCGAAGGGCCCTTCGAAGATGTCCAGTTTTACTTTGTATGCCATAGGATCACCCTATTCTCCGGCCTCGCCTTCCGTCTCGAGATGAGGCTCCAGGGGGCCGAAATCGAATGCGGTATTGCAGCCGCGGCTGCGCAGCCAGCCCAGGATCGTCTGCTGGTGACCCAGAACACGCTCCGAATACCCGGTGCTGTAATCGCCGCTGGCCACCTTGCCGGGGCCTGCGTTGTAGGCCGCCATGGCCGTAATGACGTCGCCGTAGCTGTGCAGGAAGCGGGCGATGTAGCTGGCGCCGAACTGGATGTTCATATGGGGGTCATACAGCGCGGTGACGGAGTAGCCGAAACGCGCCCCCGTCCGCGGCATGATCTGCATGATGCCGATGGCGCTGCCGCCCACGACGCTCTTGCGGTATTGGCTCTCGCCTCTCGCCACCGCCATCAGGAACACCGGATCCACGCCGGAGACCTCGCCTTCATGGCGGAACAGGTAGGCAAAATAGAGGGATTCCGGATAGCTGAGCCGGCGGTTGTTGGAACGCATGTAGCTGGCCAGAGCTTCGATAAAGGCCGCATTCTCCGCGCTGTAGTAGCTTTCCGCCGGAATGTCCGGGTCGGTGCTGATGTAAACGCCGGAGATCTCGTCTACGAAGACGCTCCAGCCGAATTCCTCGTTCTCGGTGAACCAGTCAAAGGGCAGATACCAGAGCCCGTGCTGTTCCCGCAGGATGGAGGCGCAGCCGTGCAGCTGCTGCCGGTTGACGAGCTTGCGGGAGTAGCCCAGCTTTTCGCCCAGATCCCAGGGCAGATCTTCGATCCAGGGGAAGGTTTCCAGCCAGAGAGCGACGCGCTCGGCTTCGCGCTCTTCCTTGATGCGCTCCTCCTCGGATTTGCCCGCTTCGCCGGGGATATCGTCCGTCAGGACCAGGCGGTATTCCCGCTGTACCTCCGCCGCAGAATCCGTCAGATTGCAGGTAAGGCGGCCGGTATCCAGCGCGCTCACCTCCGCGGTGCTGTCTGCGTCGTGCATCAGGATGAGTTTATCCGTGCGGATGACGTCGATCTCAAAACCCAGCACGCTGCGCCAGGTCTCGTCCAACGCGAAAAACAGCTGGCCGCTGTCTCCGCCAAGCACGTACAGGGGATGCTCGATCTCAAAGTTGTGCAGATGGTTGCCGTTTATGAAAATGTCCTTCGCCACGTACCAAAGCTCCACGTCGTCCGGTTCATGGGACAGCGCGTCGGGCTGGGGCTCTTCGATCTCCGCGCCCAGATTGGATTCGAATCCTTCGATCCAATAGGCGAATATGGAAAAGACTGCCGCCCAGAGTACGAGGATGAGGACCTGCCACCAATATCTATGCTGATGTCGCAAAGGCGATTCCTCCTCGTGTGCGTGTGCACAGACAGTTATTATATCATAGATACCGATGAATGCGCAAATTTCAAGGGGACAGGCACCTTACAGCACCTGTCCCCGCAAGTTTTTTTTCAATTATGACCTGCTCACCCGGTAGCCTGTCGCGAGATCCACGACGCTCTCCAGAGGTTCTCCCTTTACGAAGTGGCCCAGATTGTTGACAGACCGTTCCACGATGCGGCGGAAGGGATACAGCTGACGGAACAGCCCTGCCACGTGCGGCGTGACCAGGCAGTTGCGGCAATCCCACAGGGGATGATCCGCCGGCAGCGGTTCCGGATCGGTAACGTCCAGCGCTGCGCCGCCCAGATGGCCAGAATTCAGCGCTTCCGCCAGGGCATCGGAATCCACGGCGGTGCCGCGGCCCACGTTTACGAGGATGGCGCCGGGCTTCATCATGGCCAGCGTTTCCCTGTTGATGACCTTCTGGGTCGCCGGAGAATTGGGCAGGCACAGGGCCACGAAATCCGCTTCGGGCAGCAGCCGGGGCAGGTCCTCCAGCGTGCCGACTTCGTCCACGCAGTCCGGCTTTTCGCCCTTTGTGCGGCGGACGGCGGAAACGGTGCAGCCCAGGGCCTTCATCCGCTCTGCGAAGTTGACCCCGATATCACCGAGGCCGATGACCAGCGCATGGTGCTCGGTGATGCAGGTGGGCAGTTCCACCCGCTGCCATTTATGTTCCTTCATGTGGTCGCGGTAGACCTGGAAATGCCGGATGAGCATGATGATCGAGCCGATCATGTACTCCGCGATGGTGCCGCCGTAAGCGCCGGTAGAGTTGGACAGCAGGCAGCTCTGGGGCTCATGGAACATTTCCAGCTTCGCGTAGCCGTCGGAGCCGGCGGAATCCAGCTGCACGAACTTCATCTTCGGCAGATCCACCAGTTTACCGGTATCCACGCAGCCGATCAGCACGTCGGCCCATTCCAGCTCTTCGCGGGTCACGCCCTCCTGGGTGGACCAGCAATATTCGCACTGGCCGCCGCCGGCTTCCATCAGCATGCTCTTTTCTTCTTCGTTAACGGGCAAAACGCATAAAACGTTGTACATGATCAGTCTCCTCTTTTGCTTGTTACAGATAGATCTCGCCCTCGGCCAGGATGGCTGCGACGCCGCCCACGCGGATCTTTACGGAGCCGTCTTCCAGGATGCTTAAACGGCTGGAGATCTTGGAGGGACGGTCCATGGCTTCGCCCTGGATAAACAGGTTGTCGGCTTCCGGCTTTACGATGCCGCGCTTGTAGAGATAATAGGTGAGCGCGCCGTTGGAGGTGCCGGTGGCAGCCTCTTCGTCGATGTCGTACAGCGGCGCGAAGTTGCGGCAGTGGACGCCGTCGGCTTCGGACAGCGTAAAGGCGTGCACGCCCGTTACGTTATAGGCGGCGGACAGGTCGGACAGGGCCTTCATGTCCGGGGCCAGCGCGTTGAGCGCTGCCATGTCCTTGACCGGCATCATGATGTCCACAAGGCCGGTGGAGACCATCTCGGGATAGAGGGTCTGGCCTTCAAATACTGGGGTGCAGCTCTCCGCGCCCATCACCTTGCAGAGTTCCTCGACCTTGGCCGAGTCATCGATGAGGCCGAAGGTCTTGGCCTCGCCCATGTCCATCAGCACGCCGCTCTCGGTGACCAGCACCTGCAGGTCGCCCGCCAGCGTCTTGAAATCGCAGGTGTCGCCCGCCGCGATCTTGCCGCTCTTCAGCAGGGTGTAGAACGTGGCGATGGTGGCGTGACCGCACAGATCCACCTCGGCCGCCGGGGTAAAGTAGCGCACATGGTACTTCTTATCGCCCAGCTCTTTGAGGAATGCGGTCTCGGAATAGCGCAGCTCCGCCGCGGTCTTTCTCATGGTCTCGTCGTCGGGGAAGTCCGCACCGGCGGGGATGTACACGACGCCCGCGGGATTGCCGCCGAAGACCTGGTCGGTAAACGCATCTACGATGTAGAGTTTCATGGTGTCTCCTTTCGCCGGGATCGCGGAGCCGGCCCGCATTCGCTTAAAACCGTTCTTTTAAGGCCTTTACGATGCGCTCGCAGGCGTGTCCGTCCCCATAGGGGTTGACCGCGTGAGCCATGGCATCGTAGGCCGTTTTGTCCGTTAAAAGTTCCTTCGCCATCCGGTAGATGGTCTCCCGCTCCACGCCGGCCAGCTTGGCCGTACCGGCTTCCACAGCTTCGGGACGCTCGGTCTCCCGGCGCACGACCAGCACGGGCTTGCCCAGGGCAGGCGCCTCCTCCTGCATGCCGCCGGAGTCGGTGAGGATAAAGTAGGACCGGGCCATCAGATTGACGAAGGGCTGGTAGGTCTGGGGCTCGATCAGATGCACGTTGTCGATGCCCTTCAGATATTCGTCCGCCTCGGCGCGCACCTTCGGATTCAGGTGCACGGGATAGACGACCTCGACCTCGTCCTTGAATTCCCTTGCAATATCGGCGATGGCGGAGAAGATGTGAGCCATGTATTCGCCCAGATTCTCCCGCCGGTGGCAGGTAACGGTGATCACTTTTTTATGTTCGAAATCGATGCTGCGCAGGGTCTCGTCCTCGAATTCGTAGGGCTTGCCCGCCACCTGCAGCAGCGCGTCGATGACGGTGTTGCCGGTGATGACGATCTTTTCGTCTGCGATGGCTTCGCGCAGCAGGTTCTGCCGGTTGCGCTCCGTCGGGGCAAAGTGCACATCCGCGATGTGACCCGTCAATACCCGGTTCATCTCCTCCGGGAACGGCGAATATTTGTCGTAGGTGCGAAGGCCCGCCTCTACGTGGCCCACCGGGATCTGCTGATAGAAGCAGGCCAGGGCCGTGACAAAGGTGGTGCTGGTGTCGCCGTGGACCAGGACCACGTCGGGCTTTTCTTTCTGCAGCACCGGCTCCAGCCCCGTGAGCACGTTCGCCGTGATCATGGAGATGGTCTGGTTGGGCTGCATGATGTTCAGGTCGTAATCCGGCGTCAGCTCGAACAGCTCCAGCACCTGGTCCAGCATCTGGCGATGCTGCGCCGTAACACAGAGCACGGAGTCGACATCCGGGTCATCCTGCAGGGCCCGCACCAGCGGCGCCATTTTGATCGCTTCGGGACGGGTCCCGAATACAGACATTACTTTCATTAATCTTCCTCGTGATAGACCATATCTTCCTGCTTTTCCTCCGGCTCATGTACGATGCCGATGCCCAGGAAGATAAAGATGAGCATGCCGGCGGTGGCGGTGAGCACCGCGCAGGCCAGCCGCACGTGCAGCGTCCACAGGATGCCTGCGACGCCCATGATGGCGCTGATGGAATACAGGGCCAGAACGGTCCTCCGCTGTCCGAATCCCATGGCCATGATGCGGTGATGCAGGTGGCCCTTGTCCGCCTGCATGATGGGTTTGTGGTTCGCCATGCGCCGTACGATGGCGAAGGCGGTATCGAAGATCGGCAGCGCCAGGATGAGGATGGGGATGATCGTTGCGAACAACGTGGTGCCCTTCGTCGGCTTATCGCCTATTAACGATACGCTCGCCAGTAAGTAGCCCAGCAGCATGCTGCCCGCGTCTCCCATGAAGATCTTGGCGGGGTGGAAATTCCAGATGAGGAAGCCCATCGTTGCCCCCGCCAGCCCCAGGATGAGGGTGCAGGTCTCCACCCGGTTCGTTACGTAGGCCGTGTATGCGACGGACAGGCAGGCGATGCAGGTGATGCCCGCCGCCAGGCCGTCCAGACCGTCGATCAGGTTGATGGTGTTGGTGATGCCCACGATCCAGATGACGGTCACCAGGAAGGCGAACACTTTAGGGAAGGCGATATACCAGGGTCCCCAGGGCAGGACGTTGGCCATGCCGCGGATCTGGATGGTGTTGAAGTAAAGGATCGCAGCGCAGGCGATCTGCCCGGCCAGCTTTACTTTGGGCCGCAGCCCCTTAATGTCGTCGTAAATGCCGAGGATAAGGATGCAGGTGGATCCTACCAGCAGACCGATGGTCTGTTCGTTCCAGACGCCCAGACGGACAAAGCCCACCAGCGTACCCAGGTAGATGGCGATGCCGCCGAACCGGGGGATCGGCTTCTTATGCATGCGCCGGTTGTCTTTGGGTACATCCACCGCACCGATCTTCGGCGCGATCTTGATCGCGACGGGGGTCAAAACGGCCGTGACCAGCAGAGCCGTCAGAAACGTCGCAAGGTAATTACTCATGAAGTTCTCCCATTACGTCGATCACCAGACCCGCCTCTTTGGCCATCTCCTGGGCCAGTTCGTCCGGATAGCTCTCCTTGATGACGACCCGCTTGATGCCGGCGTTGATGATCATTTTCGTGCAGATGACGCAGGGCTGCGTCGTGCAGTATAACGTGCCTCCCTCGATGCTGCTGCCCATGCAGGCCGCCTGGATGATGGCGTTCTGCTCCGCGTGCAGGCCCCGGCAGAGCTCGTGCATCTTGCCGGAGGGCACGTTCAGCTGCTGGCGCAGGCAGCCGGTCTCTTCGCAGTGACGGATGCCCTTGGGTACGCCGTTGTAGCCGGTGGCGATGACGCGGTTATCCTTTACGATGACCGCCCCCACCCCCCGGCGCAGGCAGGTGCTGCGTTGACGGGCGAGTTCCGCCATCTCCATAAAGTACTCATCCCAAGTCGGTCGTTTGCTCATCGTAGTACACCTCTTTCAGGTACAGTCCCTGGGGCGGCGCCGTGTGTCCGGCCCTCCCCCGGTCTTTGGATGCGAGGATATCGCTTAATTCCGATGCGTCCTTCTTTCCCAGGCCCACTTCCACCAGCGTGCCTACGATGATGCGCACCATGTTGTATAAAAACCCGTTTCCCTTGATGGAAACCGTAAGGTATTCTCCGTCCTGACGGATGTCCAGGGCCCAGACCGTGCGGACCGTGGTCTCCCGGGGCGTGCCGCCCGCCGTCTGAAAACAGGCAAAATCGTGGGTGCCGACGATCTGCGCTGCGGCTCTGCGCATGGCGTCCACGTCCAGGGGCTGGCGGACCTGGTAATAGCGGGTCCGCTTAAAGAGATCCGGATGTTCACCGTTGCGGATCTTGTAGATATACTCCTTGCCCTTCGCGCTGTAGCGGGCATGGAACCCCTCCGGCATCTCCTTCGCTTCCAGGATCTCGATCTCGCCGACGCCCTCCCGCTTCTGGGTGATGAGGCAGTCGTTCAGGGCCTTCCGGATGCGTTCCGTGGGAATGCCGTGATCCTCGAGCAGCAGCGTCGCCGTCTGACCCAGAGCATGCACCCCGGCGTCGGTCCTGCTGCAGCCGTCGATCTTCACGTCTTGGCCCAGCACCCGGGCCAGAGCCTCCTCCACTGTGCCGCACACCGTTTTTTTGCCTGGCAGCCTCTGCCAGCCGTGAAATCCGGTGCCGTCGTATGCGATTTTCAGGAAGATGTTGCGTGTAGCCATACACAGTTATTTTAGCATAAACAGGGTTGACCCACAATAAAAGACCCGCCGGATGGCGGGTCTTTGCGATATTTCGCTTTTACTTCTTGTAGGAGCTCTTCAGGCCGACAGTCTGGTTGAACACCGGTTCACCTTCCTTGGAGAGGACGGTGTCGGTAATGTAGTAGCCGTTGCGGAAGAACTGGAAGCGGTCACCGGCCTTGGCGTCCTTGAGGGACGGCTCAGCCTTGGCAGCCTTGTCCTGTCTGCTGTTCGGGTCGAAGTGGTTGTAGCCGGTCTCGTCGGGCAGCGCCAGGTAGGTGTAGTTGCGGACGGGGATGTCGACGCAGGTCGCGGCGTCCACCCAGTGGATGGTGCCCTTTACCTTGCGGGAATCTGCGCCGGGGGTGCCGGACTTGGTATCCGGATCGTAGGTGCAGTGGATCTCGACCACGTTGCCTTCCGCATCCTTTACGACGTCGGTGCAGGTGACGAAGTAAGCGCCCTTCAGACGGACTTCGTTGCCCGGGAACATGCGGAAGTACTTCTTCGCAGGAACTTCCATGAAGTCTTCCTTTTCGATCCACAGTTCTCTGGAGAAGGAAACTTCGCGGGTGCCCTTCTCAGGGTCAGCAGAATTCTCCAGGGTGCACATCTCGCTCTTGCCTTCGGGATAGTTGTCGATGACCACCTTGAGCGGATCCAGAACGACCATGCGGTTCTCGACCTTATTCTTCAGGTCTTCGCGGACGAAGTATTCGAGCTGGTCGTAGTCGACCTTGTTCTCAGCCTTGGCAACGCCTACGGATTCGCAGAACGCGCGCAGCGCTTCGGGGGTGTAGCCTCTTCTGCGCATGCCGGCGATGGTGCAGAGTCTGGGGTCGTCCCAGCTCTCGATGATGCCTTCGTTGACCAGGCGCTTAATGTTGCGCTTGGACATGATGGTGTTGGTCAGACCCAGCTTGGCGAATTCGATCTGCTGGGGCGGTTCGGGCCATTCCAGCTTCTCCAGGACCCAGTTGTACAGAGGTCTGTGATCCTCGAATTCCAGGGTGCAGATGGAGTGGGTGATGCCTTCGATCGCATCTTCGATGGGGTGCGCGTAGTCGTACATGGGATAGACGCACCACTTGTCGCCGGTGTTGTGGTGGGATGCGTGCAGCACGCGGTAGATGACGGGGTCACGCATGTTGATGTTGGGGGACGCCATATCGATCTTGGCGCGCAGGCAGACTTCGCCGTCCGCGTACTTGCCGTCTCTCATGTCGTGGAAGATCTGCAGGGATTCTTCCCAGGGGCGGTCCCGGTAGGGGCTGTTGGTGCCCGGCTGGGTGAGGGTGCCTCTGCCCGCCTTGATCTCGTCCGCCGTCTCGGCGCTGATGTAAGCATTTCCGTCACGAATGAGCTTTTCGGCGCATTCGTACATCTTATCGAAATAGTCGGAAGCAAAGAGGAGGTTGTCCCACTGGAAGCCCAGCCACTGCACGTCCTTTTCGATGTTGCCTACGAATTCCTCATCTTCGGTGATGGGGTTCGTGTCGTCGTAACGCAGATTGAAGACGCCGCCGTACTTGAGCGCAGTGCCGGCATTCAGACAGATGGACTTGCAGTGTCCGATGTGCAGGTATCCGTTGGGCTCTGGCGGGAATCTGGTACGAATCTCTCTGTGGTACTTCTGATTTTTGATGTCTTCATCGATAATGTCGTGGATGAAGTTACCGGCCATGGTAGTGCCGAAATTGGTACCGTCAGCCTTCTTGATAAGATCCTCAGCCATTGTTTCCTCCTAAATAGTTGAAATTACATAAATACAGAGTTAATTATATAGGAAAGCATCACAAGATGCAAAAGAAATGTTTCAAGGGCCTTTTGCATGACCCGAAGAGCGCGTAGAAAGCGATAATTCTTTTCGGCAAAACTGTTGCATCTTCTTAATTATTTTGGTATATTAACGTTATCCGCAAAAGAAAAGGAGGCAAATATGGCATTGGACACAATAGATGTTAAGATCCTGGAAGTTCTGCAGGAGAATGCGCGCGTATCCATCTCCGAACTCTCCAAGCAGGTCAATCTCTCTCTTTCCGCCGTCAGTGAACGACTCAAGAAACTGGAGAACAGCAACATCATTGAGCAGTACACCACCGTCCTGAATTCGGCGGCAATGGAAAAGGATCTCTCCGTCATCATGATGATCTCCATGGAAGATCCCTCCAAGACCGAGGAATTCGACAAACTCGTCCACTCTCTCGACGAGATCCTGGAGTGCCACTACATCACCGGCGAATACGATTACGTTCTGAAGATCACGACGAAGAACACCGCGACCTTAGAGCAGCTGATGAACAAGATCAAGAGCGTCGAAAGCATTAAGCACACCCAGACAAACGTCATCCTGTCCACGCTGAAGAACAAGCACAGCGTGGCCCCCATCGCGACGAAACTGTAAACATACCCGAAAAGCAAAAGGCCGGACATTCGTCCGGTCTTTTTGCTTGGTTTAACTGATATTTTTAGTATGGTTAGCCCTCGGAGGCAGGCTGTTCAAAGAATGGTTATGCCAGGGCAGCGCCCAGTGCTTTGCAGGCTTCCACGGCGTCTGCGTCCGGTGCATCGTTGCAGATGACGAAATCGGCGGGCATTTCCGCACCGGCCGCCTTGCAGTCGGCATCCCAGTTTCTCATCCATTCGCCGTCGCCCCAGCCGTAGGAGCCGAACAGACCGATCTTCTTACCCGCAAACTTCGCTTTGCAGGCCTCGTACATCGGAGCGAACTCCCCGTCTTCCAGTTCTTCCGCGCCCATGGCGGGGCATCCGAACAGAACAACATCGAATGCGTCCATCTGATCGGCGCTGAATTCCGCTGCCGTAAACAGTTTCGCTTCGGGATCCTTGCTCTTTGCTCCTTCATAGACAGCGTTCGCCATCGCCTCGGTGTTCCCGGTGCCGCTCCAATAAACAACTGCGATCTTGCTCATGTGTTACCAGCCTTTCTTGTCTTAATGGTTCTTTTCTCTTACGGTGAGCCGCTCCAGGCTCTTTCCGCAGGAGACCTGTGTGCAGTACACGTCCGTGCACTTTCTGTATCGTTCAAATGTCTTTAAGGCCTTTTCCTCGTCTCCGTAGACCTGCCAGTAGCCGGTGCATTTCGCGCACCGGGGGCCTTCTTCGATAAAGCCCTTCACGTCTTCGGGCGGATAGCCTAAAAACAATCCGATCTCGTGAGGAAACGTATCGCTGCTGCGCAGGCGCCGGAACAGGTGACCCAGACATCCGCCCTTATCTTCCTGCGAATAACCGCAGCGTTCCAGGATCTCCGCCGCAGTTTCGTCCTGTAGATCCTTCTGCAGCCGGCTGGGCCGGTACAGGTACAGCAGCGCCTTGCTGCCGGAAAACCGAAGCGGAAGGATGCGGACGCCCTTGGGCCCCAGCCGGAGATTGAGTTCTCTCAGCTGGAGGCAAAGGCTTTGCGCGTCGCTGCATTCCACGTTGAACATGTTTGCAGTTTTCAGTCCCGCCAGTACCGGCGAGCAATGTGCTACCAATGTTTCTTCGGACATAGCGTTCTTTTCGGGAATAAGGAGAATAAAAAACCCGATCTGAGCGAAACGTTTCTTGAGTTAGCGGTAACTAACCATTTCCCCAAATAATTAGTTAGCCATTGCTAACTTCTCTTTCATTAAACACTATCTCCAACATCTTGTCAAGGCTTTTAAAAAAAATTGTTAAACCTTACGCCGAGGGGTGGCACCCAAAGAAGCTCATCGAGCGAATGAGCGAAGATGTAGGTAACTCCCCTGCCAGGGGAGATGCCGAAGGCAGAGGGGTCGCGAAGCAGTTAGGTGACAGGACCCCGAGGCGAAATAGAAAACAAAAACATAAAAAAAGGATGACCCTTCTCAGGATCATCCCTAACTGGCACCCCCACGCGGAATCGAACCACGAACAAAGGTTTAGGAAACCTCCGTTATATCCATTTAACTATGAGGGCAAACTGCGGGCCGGCCTGAACGCCGGCCCGGTTTTTGCTACTTCTTTTTCTTGTTGCGCTGCGCTCTCTTCAGCTTTTCCGCATCCTTTTTGCGCTTGGCCTCGTTGTGCAGACGCACCTTTCTGGGAATGCGTCCGCCTGCGCTCTTAATGGATCTGGGCGCCTTGACGAGATAGATGCCCTCTTCCCGGAGCTCCTTCTTCAGCTCGGAGTCGTCGGTGCCGAAGAACTCCAGTTCTTCTTCCATCTTCTTGCGCTGCTCGGCCTTCATCTCTTCGCGCTTGATGCGGTCCGCTTCGGCCTTGGCCTTCTTCTTCTCCAGCTTTTCCTTTTCCTTGGCGACGATCGTCTGGGCTTCCTCTACGGAGATGCCCTTCTGCTTCGCGATCTTATAGGGATTGAGGCTGTCCTCGATCGCCTTCTCCGCCGCTCTGGGATCTTCCTCTTCCTGCTGCTTTCTGGCGGCTCTTGCGGTCATGCCGAACATGGCCACCATCAGCACGATCATCAGGCCCATGGAGATGAGGCCGTCGGTGCGGGTGTTTCTGGTGAAGAACGTGGTGGTCATACCCTCGGCCAGCGTGCTGCCGGAGCTGCTGACGACACCGGGTTCGATCGTAACGGTGTATTCGGAATCCGCCGCCAGGTCGCCCTGAAGCACCAGCCACAGTTCGTCGGGATACTTGTCCGCGTTGTAGACGATGTCGTAGGGCTGCTCGGTGCCTTCCGCGTCGGTGATGGTAAACTTGCCCGCGTTGGCGGCGATGGCCGATTCGTCCATCATGTCTTCAGAAAAGCGGATCTTAACGGCCATGTTGGCGGGCTGATAGCCCTTGCTGCCGTCGGCCGGCGAGATATCCACGATCTCCAGGCCCGATGCGAATGCCAGACTTGCGGACGCAAGGACGATGACGGCTGCCATCAGCAGGGCAGGGAATCTTTTTCTCATACTTATTGTTCCTCCGGGGTTTTGTTCTTTTTCTTGCGCAGCTGTTTGAAGAAGTCCTTTAAAAGGCCGCTGCATTCTTCCTGTAAGACCCCCGTGTGGACTTCCACCCGGTGGTTGAGTCTTTCGTCAGATACGATGTTGCGAAGGGACCCGCAGGCACCGGATTTCGGGTCCGGGGTGCCGATGTAGAGCTGCTCGATGCGGGCCAGCACGATGGCGCCGGCGCACATGCTGCAGGGCTCCAGGGTGACGTACATGCTGCAGCGCGGCAGGCGCCAGCCCCCTAGATTCCGGGCCGCATCGCGGATGGCGTTCATCTCCGCGTGGCAGGTGGGGTCTTTCGCCGTCTCCGTGGTATTGTGACCCCGTCCAACGACTTTTCCGTTCTGCACGACGACGGCTCCGATGGGAGATTCCCCCAGGGATGCCGCGATCTTCGCCTCCTCGATGGCTATGCGCATGTACTCTTCGTGAGTTTCCATTTTGTTATTTTATCATAAACCAAAGGGTCTATTCAAGGTGGAACTTATCCTGCTCCAGACGCTGCACCGTGTACAGACTGTAATGGCCGGACAGCATATACGACACGCTGCAGCAGAGGGCGAACAGCACGAGACTGTCGCCGCCGAACAACTCAAAGGACAGCAGGATGCTGGCCACGGGGCAGTTCGTGACCCCGCAGAACAGCCCGGTCATGCCGAGGGCTGCAGCGAAGCTGGGGTCAAGCCCCAGAAGAGGCGCCGCCACGCAGCCGAACGTGGCGCCGATGAAGAACGTGGGCACGATCTCGCCGCCCTTAAAGCCCGCCTCCAGCGTGAGCGCGGTAAACAGGATCTTCAGCAGGAACGCCAGCGGCTCCGCTTCGCCCTGCAGGGCTCTCGCAATCACCTCGGTGCCGGCCCCGTTGTAGTCCCGGGTGCCCAGCAGCGTCGTGGCCGCCGCGACGATCAGGCCCGCTGCGATAATGCGCACGTAGGGATTCTTAAAGTAGTGGGCGTAGGTCCAGTCGACGCAGTGCAGCGTCTCCACGAACAGGATGGAGAGCAGCGCGCACAGCACGCCGAACACCAGAGCTGCCGCGGTGGTGCGCAGGGTCAGCGCCGGATAGCCCGTAACCGTAAAGGCCGTCGCCGGCATGCCGAAGGTCTCCGCCGTGACCCGGGCAACGATGGACGACAGCAGACAGGGGAACAGCACCGCATAGTGCAGCGACCCTTCCGCCACCTCCATGGCGAAGATGCCCGCCGCCAGCGGCGTGCCGAACAGGCCGGAAAAGCCCGCCGCCATGCCGCACATGGTAATGGTGCGCAGATCCAGATGGCTGAGCTTGAACTGCCGGCCAATGAAGTTGGCGATGGAGCCGCCGATCTGCAGGGCCGCACCCTCTCTGCCGGAGGATCCGCCGGTAAGGTGGGTGAGCATGGAGGCCACATAGATGAGGGGCGCCATGCGGATGGCCACGCCCTCCTCTTCCTTGACCGCCAGCAGCACCCGGTTGGTGCCCATGGGCTTCGTAATGCCTGCTGCATGATACATCGCCACGATGGCGACGCCCGCCAGCGGCATCAGCCACACGAACCAGTCGTATTGCTTGCGGGCTTCCGTCGCCGCGTCGATCACCATGCCGAAAGCCGTGGCGATCGTGCCGCAGATGATGCCTATAACAACAGCGTAGACGCACCATTGCAGCACGTCTACGGACCGGTAAGATAACTTGTCTCGCAGCTCGCTGTCGACCCGCAGACCCGGATCGATGCGGAGCCTTTTGTGTATCGGTTTCATTCGTACCTACTTAATGAATTTATAGGGAAGGCGGATCGGCATAGCGCAGGTGATCTCATTGCCCAGGGTGCTGCAGACGCTTCCCATCTCTTCGATGCGGATCTCGAGTTTGCCGTCGGAACCCACCAGGATGCATTCATCCCCCAGCTTTACGTCCGGCACGTCCGTAACGTCGATCATGAACTGATCCATGCACATGTTGCCGATGGTGGGAGCGAAACAACCGTTGACGATCACCTTGCCGCGGCCGGCGCCCCAGTAGCGGACGAGTCCGTCGGCAAAGCCCAGGCCCAGCGTCGCGATCTTGGAGGGACGGCCGGTGCGGCCGCTTCTCTCGTAGCTGATGGAGAAGTTGTCGGGAACGTCCTTCAGCTGCACGATATTCGCCTTGATGGACATGACGGGCTGGATGCCGGGCAGTTCCACACAGCAGTTCTGGTAGCGGCCGAACAGGGATCCGCCGGGACGGACCAGGCCGTAATGCAGCTGGGGCCGGTGGGACGTGGCCGGAGAATTCGCCAGAGAGGACAGGGACATGTCCACGCCTCTTTCCTCCAGACCCTTGCGGACCTTTTCGAAGCGCGCATGCTGCAGGTCGCTCCAGTATTTATCCTCGAAGTCCTCACAGGACAGATGAGAGAAGATGCCGATCATCTTAAGGCCGGGATAGCTGGCGGCTTCCGCCAGTTCGTCGACCACGGCGGGATCGTCCCACTGGTAGCCGATGCGGCCCATGCCGGTATCGATGCAGCCCATCACTTCCATGGTGATGCCCCGTTTAACGGCTTCGTCCGACAGCGCCTTCGCGTACTCCAGGTTCTGGACGAGGGTCACGATGTTGTAGTCGCAGACGGCCTCGACGAAGAGGGGCGGCACCAGCGCGAACAGCACCACGCGGTCCGTGGGATCGCCGTAGCTGCGCAGCTCGATGCCCTCGGAGATAGATGCGATGCCGAAATTGTGGATATCATTCTCCTTCAGGACTTTGTAGCATTCCCGCATGTTGTGGCCGTAGCAGTCCGCTTTGACCACCGCCAGCATCTGCGCGCCTGGCGCGATCCTGGACTTGATGAGTTTTACGTTGCTGTCGAACTTTCTGAGATCGATCTCGACCCACGCAGGCCGGTTCATCCACTTTTCCATCCCGTGCTCCTTTCCCTTCGATTGCGTAAATTACAGTTTTAGTATATCTTTTAAGTGGTAGGATTTCAATGAGATCGGAGGTTTCCCATGGCAAAAATCGCATTGGTGACCGGCGCGTCCGGCGGCATCGGCTCCGCCTGCGCCAAGAAACTCGCATCCGAAGGATATAAAGTCATCGTCCACTATTACCGCGCCAAGGAGGAGGCGGAACGCATCGCTTCGCGCATCGGGGGTGACCCCATCCAGGCCGACCTGCGCTCCGAAGCCGCGGTGGACGCCCTGGTGGATGAGGTGCTGGGGGAATACGGCCACATCGACGTGCTCGTGAACAACGCCGGCATCTCCCGGGTGAACCAGGTGCAGGACGTAAGCAACTACGAATGGGACCTGCTGATGGCAAGCAATGCCACGTCGGCGTTTTTGATGACCCGTGCAGTGCTCCCCTCCATGATCGAAGAACGTTCCGGCGCCATCGTCAACATCTCCTCCATGTGGGGCATCGCGGGCGGAAGCTGCGAATCCGCCTATTCCGCATCGAAGGGCGCCATCATCGCTTTTACGCGGGCGGTGGCCAAGGAAGTCGGGCCTTCCGGCATCCGGGTAAACTGCGTGGCCCCCGGCGTCATCGAGACGGCGATGCTGGACCGCTACACCCCGGCCGATCTCGAAGCGCTGGCAAACGAAACGCCCCTGGGACGTCTCGGAGATCCCGAGGACGTGGCAGAGGCGGTGGCATTTTTGGCATCTGAGAAGGCCAGCTTTATCACCGGCCAGGTCTTATCCGTGGACGGCGGATTTATTCTGTGATCACGCATTGAACTGATAGGGACGGTTCATCTTAGATATTGATACGGCAAACGCAGCTGCAGATTGAGCGAGACTTCGTTGCTCAGCATGCCGCAGACCTTGCCGATGTCGCCTAAAACGATCGTTTCGTCTCCGCTGCGGCCGATGAGGACCGCTTCGTCGCCTTCCTGTACGTCCGGCAGGTCCGTTACGTCGATCATGAACTGGTCCATGCAGATGACGCCGATGATGGGCGCCCTGCGGCCGCCGATCAGAACGTATCCCTTGCCGTTGCCCCAGATTCTGGGGAAACCGTCGCCGTAGCCCAACGGCAGCGTAGCGATGCGGCTGGGCCGGCTCGTGCGTCCGGAACGCATGTAGCTGACGGAAAATCCGTCGGGCACGTCCTTCACCTGGGTGATGACGGCCTTCACGGTCATAACGGGCTCAATACCCTCCACCCGGTTAAACCCGCCCTGGTAGCGGCCGTACAGCGAGCCGCCGGGCCGGCAGAGGCCGTAATGCGCCGCCGGATTGTGGCTGGTGGCGGGGGAATTGGCCAGAGAATTCAAGGGGAAGACAAGCCCCTTTTTTTCTTGGAACTGCTGCAGGACAAAATCGAAGCGTTCCTTCTGCTGCCTGCTCCAGTACTTGTCCGGGAAGTCCTCGCTGGAGAAGTGGGAGAAGATGCCGATCATGTCCAGCCCGGGATAGGAAGCCGCTTCCGCCAGTTCCTCGACTGCCAGCGGATCGTCCCACTGGTAGCCGATGCGACCCATGCCCGTGTCGACGACGCCCATCACCTCGACGGTCTGCCCGCGGCGGACGGCTTCGTCCGATAGGGCTTTTGCGTAGTACCGGTCTTTGATGAGGGTCACCACATTGTATTCGCAGGCGACATCCGCATAAAACGCGGGGTTGACCCCCATCAGCACGATGCGGTCGGAGGACCCGCCGATCTCCCGCAGTTCGATGGCTTCGTCCAGCGTCGCCACGGCAAAATGCGATACGCCGCAGGCCCGGAAGACCGGGTAGCATTCCCTCAAGCCGTGGCCGTAGCAGTTGCCCTTTACGACCGCCAGCATCTGCGAGCCTTCCGCGATCCGCGACTGTACGATCTTTATGTTGTTCTCCAGCACCCGCAGGTCGATCTCGACCCAGGCCGGGCGGTGCATCCAGTGTTCCATGCCTTACTCCTACGCCCTGTGCATTTGCGAAATTTTCAATTTTAGTATATCTTTAGAAGGGAGGTTTTTCAATGGAGAAGCAGGCGAACAACCGCATCCGGCTGACCCCGGTCAGCATCCTGCACTACTTCCGGCTGGTGTACCGGTCGGCGCTGTTTCTGGTACTTCTGGTGCTGTACATCCTCAGCTGCAGCCACGGCGGCACGGAATTTACGGATCTCCTGGAAAACCGGCCCGTCATCATCACCGTCATCTGCGCCGTTTTTACGGTGGAGATGATCATGCGCTTCTTCCCCTCGCGCCTGGAAAGCCCCGGCAGCCAGAAGCAGTTCGCCCAAAACTATATCAAAACAGGCAACACGCACATCGAAGTGCCGGACAACAACGCCACGCTGGTGGTGCTGCTCCTCTGGATCGGTTTTAACGCCGTCTTCGGCGCGCTGTATCTGAAAGGCATCTTCGACGACGGCATCATGATGCTCATCGCCTCCGCCTACTCCGTCTGCGACATGATCTGCATCCTGTTCTTCTGCCCCTTCGAGACCTGGTTTCTGAAGAACAAATGCTGCGGCAGCTGCCGCATCTACAATTGGGACTACGCCATGATGTTTACGCCGCTGTTCTTCGTGGCGAAGCCTTATACCTGGGGCCTGCTGGCCCTGTCCGCTGCCCTGCTGCTGCGCTGGGAGATCACGTTCTACCGCCATCCGGAGCGCTTTTCCGAGGACACGAACGCCTACCTGAGCTGCGCCAACTGCACCGAAAAGCTCTGCACCCACAAGAAGCAGCTGCGGACGCTCCGCCGCCAGGTAGCGGAATTTACCGCCCGGCGGAAGCGGATGCTGGAGAAGTGACCCGACCATAGAAACGAAAGGACCCGGCCTTGCGGCCGGGTCTTGTTTTGTGCGGTTTTGCGGGAAACTGTCCCCGTCTGCACGCCTTAATTCATGGCGTCCAGAATGTTGGAGATGAAGACGGAAGCTTCTGCGCGGGTCACGAGATTGCCCGGCTTAAACGTGCCGTCGGTATAGCCGCCGACGATGTTGGCCTTGGCCAGTTTCTCGATCTCGGGAGCGAATACGTTGCCCTCGATGTCGCTGAGTGCGGCTTCCTTCTTATCCTTGTAGGAATCGTCCGTCAAAGTATGGGCGAAGTAGAAGGCCATCTGACCGCGGTTGACCGGCTTGTTCTCCTGCCCCTTGAACAGGCCGGGATCGGTAAAGGTCTCGGCGGGCACGATGCCCTCCGCCACGCAGTAATCCTCGTAGGTCTGATACCAGGCTTCGCCGGCCTTCTGGTTGGCCGCGAAGTCGTAATTATCGCCCTTCTGCTTGCTGTGCAGCTGGGAGACCATCACCATGATCTGGGCGTGGGTCAGCTGCGCATTCGGGCTGTACTTGTCTGCACTGGTACCGCTGACGATACGGTTGTCGTAGGCCTTCTGCAGATAATCCGCATACCAGGCGTTGTCGGGAACGTCGGTAAAGACGTTCTTGACGTCCTTGGCTGCTTCGGGGTCATCCTTGAACATCAGGGTGACGATCTCGCCGCCCTTGATCGCGAAGGCATGATCTTCATAGGCCCGGGTAATGTCGTCGTAGGTGCAGGGAACGACTTCGTTGTTGTACTTGTCGACCATGCCGTACTTGTAATCGAACTGCGCCGCGTGACCGACGGAAAACAGACCGGCGCCGTAGCCGCAGGCATCTTCGTACTGGAACGGGATCGCCGTCTTGCCGTCCACGTCGATGTAACCGTAGCGGCCGTCGGTGTTGGCAACGTAGGCATAGCCGTCCCGGAACATGCTGGCGCTGTCATAGATGCAGGGGATCGCCAGTTTGCCGGTCTTATCGAAGTAACCGTATTTGGCGCCTCTATCGATCTCGACCATAGCCCGTCCGGAACTGAAATTATACCAATCGGTGTATTTGGTGGCATCGATGGAGGCCTTCAGATTGCCGCTGAGATCGATCCAGCCGGCTGCGTCGTAAATGACATCCAGGTCGCCGCCTACCCAGGCGCCATGATATTTACTGAAGGCGATCAGGCCGTCATTCAAACTGGTGATGGTGGTTCCCGGCGAATCTGCTTTGGGAGACAGGGGATCCATCCCCAGCTTCGCTTTCAGGGTAAGATCTTTAAAGTCTATGAAGTAGGCGTTCAGTTCCCCGTCTTTGGTCTCTACGATCGCCGTCAGATAGCCGTCGTTTCCGAAATAAACGGTGTGAGGATAGACGTAGTCGTCCGCAGACAGTCTGTCGTAGTAGCGGATCAGCTCGGTAAGGTACTGCACTTCCTTGCCGTCGAGGGAGAAGATCAGGTAATCTTCCCGGCTGCTGCCGCCGTCTTTCGGCGTGATCATCGCCGGCTGCAAGTCGACGATGTAATTGCCGCTTCCGGCATAGGCATAGGAGCCGCCCATCATTTCGGGATCGTCGTCCTTTGCGGTCCGGAACACGGGAACGTTGCCGTTCGGTGCGATGACGCCCTTGGAGATCAGTTTGCCGTTGCCGTCCATGGTGCGGAAACTAGCAAAGCCGTTGTCCATCATGGAAATATAGGCGGCTTTTACGCCGGTCGGCAATTCGGTATAGGTTTTGAGGGGTGACCCGGCAAAAGCGGTGACCGGCACGAGGCTTAGGCACAGCACCAATGCGAGGCATAGAGCTAAAATGCGTTTGTTCATGATTACCTCCTGAAAATAGTTCAGAAAATAAATAGATGCGTTTCCTTTATTATAAAGCAAAATGCCACACATGGGCGGCATTTTGTGGCAATTCGCCAAAGTTTATTCTTCTTTTGCTGTTGCTTCCGGCTTTTCCAGCAGCTTGTCCAGCAGGGCGATAAGGGTATCCTTTTCCGCTTCGGAGAGCCTGCTGCAGAAATCGGCTGCCGCCTTCTGGCGTTCGTCCTGGACTTCCCAGGCCCGGGCCTTCCCCTTTTCCGTCAGAACGATGAGCGTGGAGCGCTTGTCTTCCGGATTGGCCGTGCGTTCCAGATAGCGGTCCGCTTCCAGCGCGTCGATCTGCTCGGACAGCGAAGACGGCCGGATGCCGAGATTCTCCGCGATGTCCTTCTGGCGGATGCCGGTCTCCCCTGCTTCCAGGACGTTCAGCAGGATGATCTCCCGGGGCATCGCCCGTTCGTCCTCCGGCCCTCTGCGGGGCGGCATGCCCATCGGGCCTCTCGGGCCGGGGCCCATCATGCCGCCGTGGGGTCCGCCCATGCCTCTGGGCGGCCGGGGCCCGACACCCAGGCTGCGGCGCGTCCGGTGACCCGCTCTGCGCAGTTTTTCCATCAAGATCTGATCCTTTGTCTTTTCCATATGCTGATTCCCCCTTTGATCTCTCTTTGATCCCTGTGTAATAAAATAGTTCGGCTCCGAAACGTTCTTGACAAGACAAAGGATAGCGCACGCGCTATCCTTTGTCAATAAATATTTCGCAACCGAACTAAATTTTTATTTCTTTTATTCGTATCCCATGGTGCTTACGTAGGGATTGATGATGCAGATGTAGGTCTTACCGGGCATCCAGCGCAGATCCCAGCCGTTGGCCATCTTGTACTCGAAGGGGTCGTCCTTGGAGTTTCTGGCCCAGGTGATATCCACGGCCTTGCCGCCGCAGAAGTAGGTACCGGTGCCGCCGCCGGTGGTAGCGACCCGCAGTCTGCCCACATTGTCCAGCACCTGGCTGGTGGTGTTCAGCACGAGAACGTTCGTAACGCCCACCTGCTCTTCGGTGTTGCCGTCGATGTATTCCTGGCCGTGACCCTCGATCATGTACAGGCCGGTCTCGGGGTCATACGTAAACACATCCGTCTTGTAGTTGGAGAAGCGCACCGTGACGGAGTTGGCGTCCACGCCGAACTTCGCCGCGTTCTCGTTGTTGAACTTGATCGGCGCCTGATAGCCTTCGTTGTGTTCCAGCCGGTAGTTGGAGTCCGCTACGAACTTCAGGATGTTCTCGCCGCTGGTGAGCAGGGAGTGCTCGTAGCCCCGGTTCGCCATCCGCCACTGGTCGCGCCAGAAGATGCTGGCATCCCAGCCGCCCCGCACGCCGTCGAAGTGGGTGGTCTTCCAGGCGCTCAGGTCGTAATAGGCCTCTTCACTGCCGCCCGCATGGATGATGATGGCGTCGTAGCCCAGCGCCAGCTCGATGTAATAGGGCCGGATGGATCGGATGCTGCCCAGGGTGCCCACGCCCTCCATGGTCGCAAACAGGGCTTCCATACGGGTGATGCCGCCCTCCGCGCAGACCTCGTAGATGATGTCCGCCTGGCTCACGCCCAGCTGGGGCAGCGCCTCGCGCTTGTTGTTGAGCATCACAGCGTAGGGCCGCAGCTTCGTAATGTCCGACATCGTCCGCTCGCCGGACAGCGGATTGTAGTAGTAGACCGGTTTGGGTTTGGCCGGGTCAACGGCGGGAGGCAGTTCCGCCTCCTGTTCCCCTTCTCCTTCTTCGCCCGCTTCGCCTTCCGCCGGCTCCTCCGTTTCGGAGCCGGGCTGCAGATCGCCGGGATCGATAGTATCGTCTCCGCTCGAACAGCCTGTGAACACAAGGCCTGCGGCAAGCGCCAGGATCAAAAGAACGGCCAATACAGATTTCTTTTTCATAGCAACCCCCTTGCAGAAAACACGACGCAAACGAACAGGAATATCAGTTGGGAGACTTCGCAGGCGAGGCCCAGGATGTCTCCGGTAATGCCGCCCAAGATATGTTTGACTCGCAGAACGAGCGCCACGCAGGCAAACAGCGCAATGACCGCGGCGATGCCGACGGGGATCCCCAGGGCAAAGCCGGCAGCGATGCACAGCAGCAGGTCGAAGGCCAGCACGCCTTTGGTGGCGTTTTGGCAGAACAGTTCCGCCATGCCCTTCGCGCGGATGTAAGGCGCCCAGTTGGAGGAGAGTGCCGGGGTCACCTTGCCGACGACCGGAAACAGCAGCACCGCCTGCCAGGGCGCGTAGCTCAACAGGATGAGGTAGGCCGCCGAGGCCGCGATGAGCCCCAGAACGCCGAAACTCCCGCTGCGGGAATCCTTCATGATCTCCAGCATCCGCTCGGGATCGCGGGCGGAGAACAGGGCGTCGCAGGAGTCGCCCAGGCCGTCCATGTGGATACCGCCGGTGATCAGCAGATAGGCGAGGAAGATCAGCAGCGCTGTGACCGGCATGGGCAGCCAGCGGGAAAGCTGGTAGACGCACCAAAGCAGGCCTCCGCTCACGGCGCCGACGAAGGGCAGCAGCGGAATGCCTTTTACATAGCGCTCCTCCGTATATTCGATTTGCGGCACCGGGATCCGCGTGAAGAATCCCAGCATTAAAAGGAAGGATCGGAACATAATATCTCTATGCATTTATTATACAATGCACGGGCTTCTTTTGCATTTGCATTTTGGGTGCAAAGGGCAGATAATGAACAGGTAGAACCTATCCAAAGCAGACAAGGAGAGACAGAATGGAATTCAACAAACTGATCGAGACCCGCCGCAGCGTACGCGCTTACGCGGAAGCGGCATCCAAAGAAGATATCGAAGCGATCCTCACCCTGGCACAGCAGGCGCCGTCCTGGAAGAACGACCAGCCTTCCAGATGCTATGCGGTCGTAAGCCCGGAAAAGGTAAAGGAAGTGCAGGAGAAGTGCCTGCCGTCCTTTAACGCCAACAGCTCCGCTGGCGCATCGCTCATCGTGACGACCTTCGTAAGAAACCTGTCCGGCTTCGGACCGGAAGGCCCTGCCAACAAGGCCGGCAACTACTGGGGCGCCTACGATCTGGGCCTCCACGACGCCTATCTGGTACTGGCCGCATCCGACCTGGGCTTCGACACCCTCATTATGGGCATCCGCGATGCCGAAGCGCTCAAAGAAAGCCTCGGTATCCCCGAAGAGGAAGAAGTGATGGCCGTCATCGCCGTCGGCAAGCGCGCCAAGGAACCCGGCAGCAGACCCCGCAAGGACGTTGCGGAAGTCGCAAAATTCTTCTAACCAAAAATAACACAAGGGGACAGGTACATTGTGCAGTTGATACGACACAGTGTACCTGTCCCTTTGTGTTTTGTGTTATAGCTGGTTTACCACGCCGTAGAACAGCGGCAGGCCGTCGATGCCCATCAGGGCAAACAGGAAGGGCCGGTCCAGTTTAAATTCTACGCGTTCATCGGGCGGCATTGCCGTGCCGCAGTACATCATCGCGGTAAAGGCCGCCGCTTCGCAGCCTTCCTCGTCCACTTTGACCCGAGCATCGTGGGTGGCATTGCCGATAAAGACGCCGTCCATGTCCGTCAGGTTGGAGAAATCCGCCTTGTTCGTGAACATGCTGCCAGCGCCCAGTGCCGTCAGTTTTTCCACCAGATCCATATCCGCTTCCACGTCGAATTTGGGTACCGCCATGTCGATCTTCAGGAACGTGCTTTCCGCCCCCTTTGCGCCGCCGGAGAGCACGAAATCCATGGCTTCGCCGCTCTTCAGCAGATCTGCGGGGGTCACGCCCTCGTCCGGCAGAAGCAGCCACATGCTGCCTGCATCTTCAAAGGGCAGGTTGACCGCAGCAAAATGCTCGCTGTAGAAATACTGCCCGGTGCTCGAACGGTGCATAAAATCCGCATCCTTGTCCGAAACAGCCCCGTGGAAGGTCTCCGTATAGGTGTTCGCATCCTGGAACTGGTCGCTCCACTTGCCGGAGAAGTAGACGGTCGTGGCCAGGGCCATGATGGTCTGCGGATCGAAGTCGGGTAAATTATCCACCGCATCCTGCAGCAGGCCGCCGGTGTTGTCGTTCAGCCAGCTCTTGAAGGCCGCCGAATACGCCGGATCCGTCATGCCGCCCCGGAACGTGGAGGCAAAATAATCGTCCGCCAGAGTCTGGACTGTCTGCTTTTTGAACGGTACATCCTGGTTCATCCACAGAGAAGCCGCCAGTTTGCTGGTGGCTGCGCCGTCGTCGATATAGTTGGCCGTCCAGAGCTTATTCGCCAGTTCCCGGCAGTCCTCGATGGAGGAAACGCCCAGCAGATCCAGCAGTTCCGCACGGGTCTGCCCATCTGCGGTCTCAGCGACCATCGCCAGCGCCAGCCAGATGTTGACCGGCGAGCAGACCGCATTCTTCCCCGCTTCCTTCGGCGTCAGGAAGGTTTCCGTCGTCTTCTTTAAGTAGGCATCCAGCTTGCCCGGATAGCTCTGGGCCGCATCTCTTCTCGCCTGCACCCCTTCGTTCCAGGCGGTCCAGGCGACGTCGAACCCTTCGGAATCGAACATGCCGTCCTCTCCGGCAAAGGACATCTCATCCGGATAAGGTGCCATTTCCGGCAGCACCGGCTCTGCTAAAGCATAAGAGCTGGTCTCTGTAACTGCCGGCTTCTCTTTTGGGCCTGTGCCGCTGCCGGTCGGATCGGTATCTTCTGCGTCCACCGTGGCACAGCTGCAGGCACCGAAAGCCAGCAGAACGGCCAGGCCTGCGCTCAACACTTTTTTCATGATCATAGTAAGATCCCCTTTCACCCTGATAGACAGAAAAAGACCGCGCTGCGTCGCGCGGATCTTCCTATTTTACCTGCATCGGAATGCCGCAGACGGAAAAGTACACGTGGTCCGCAAGGGCTGCCGCATGGCAGTTGATGCGTCCCAGCGCATCCCGGTAGAACCGCGAGACCTTCGTGGCGGGCACCAGGCCATCTCCCACCTCGTTCGTCACCATCACCAGATCCACGTTGACCGCGTTGCAGAGCTCCGCCAGAGCCGTCAGCTCCGCCTTCACCTTTTCTTCCGCCGCGTCCGCCTCTTCCTGTTTCGGCTCATCCCAGTCGGCGATGGTGCCAAAATACGTGTTGTCCAGCAGAAACCCCACACAGTCCAGCAGCACGGCCTTTTCCGCGCCGAGGGAGATGCGGTCCAGGTTCTGCCAGCGCTCCTCCGTGCGCCAGTTTTCCGGCCGCCGCGCCCGGTGCCTGCGGATGCGGTCGTCCATTTCGCCGTCGGTATTCGTCGCCGTGGCGATGTACAGGACCGGCCCGCCGGCAACCTTCTCCGCCACCATCTTTTCTGCGAAATCGCTCTTGCCGCTTCTCGCGCCGCCTGTTACGAGCGTGATCATTTCTCGTCCTTTCTGATATCGATGCGGTAGGTCTCGTCCATGGCTTCCTGGGCGAAGGTGTGCATGTTCCGCATCATGGCGCAGGCCGACCCCACGATGTGGAAGGCCAGCGGGCAGCCGGTGCCTTCGCCGAGCCGCATGCGCATATCCAAAATGGGCTCCAGGCCCAGTTCCTTCATAATATAGGTGTAGGCGGGTTCCGCCGAGGCGTGGGAAGCGAACATAAAGTCAGTGCATGCCCGGTTCAGCCGCGCCGCGCACAGTGCCGACAGCGCGCTGATGACCCCGTCGATCACCATGGGGATCCGGTAGTAGGCCGCGCCGATGTAGCAGCCGGTGAGCGCCGCGATGTCGAAGCCGCCCACCTTCGCGATGACGTCGATGGGATCGTTCGCATCGGGCTGATTCAGCGCCAGCGCTGCCTGGATCACGGCCTTCTTGTGCACCAGGCCCTCGTCCGTCAGGCCGCCGCCTTTGCCCACGACCTCATCCGCAGAAAGGCCCGTAAGTGCCATGCAGCAGGCGCTGGTGGAACTGGTGTTGCCGATACCCATCTCGCCGTTGCCCAGCAGCTCGTAGCCCTCTTCCTTGCAGATCCGCACCATGTCGATGCCGGTGAGGATGCCCTGAATGGCTTGTTCCCGGGTCATCGCCGGTCCCTTGGCAAAGTTGTTCGTACCGTCCGCGATGTGGCGGTCGATCACCAGGGGACAGTCCACCCGGCCCTTGACGCCGATGTCCACCACCTTCAGGTCCGCACCCGCGTAGGCCGCCAGCACGCCGACGCCGGACACGCCTTCCGCGATGTTTTTCGTGTGATTGCGGGTCATCTCCTGGGGCGTGCCTGCCACGCCCTCCTCGACGACGCCGTTATCCGCCGCAAACACCAGCATGCAGCGCTTTTCCGCCGTGTTGAGCACCTTGCCGGTGATGCCCGCCATCTTGACGGCCATGGTCTCCAGCCGTCCGAGGCTGCCCAGAGGCTTCAGCAGTCCATCGTTGCGCTTCTTTGCCGCTTCGACCGCATCCCGGTCCGCGCCGGTAATGCCGCTCAGATAATCGTTCAGGGTCATACTAACTCCTTATAATAATCCAAATTGTTTCAATCCGAAGATCCACAGGAACATGGTGAGCACCGAAAACACCGAGGTGACCACTACGATCTCGCCCGCCAGGTCGCCGTCGCAGCCCATGCCCTTTGCCATGGGGAACGAGGAGATGGCCGTCGGGGCGCCGGAGGACAGCAGCATGGCGCCGATCACGTGACCCTTCCAGCCCCACCAGATCGGCAGGATCATGAACAGCAGTGGGTAGATGACCAGCTTGCAGGCCGTGACGATGGAGATCGCCTTGATGTTCTTCGTCGCCGCGTTGAGGCTGAAGGACGCGCCCAGCAGAATGAAGGCCAGCGGCGTAACGCAGCCGGACATGCCGGCCGCCACTGTATCCAGCGCATCCGGCAGATCGATGCCGGAGAAATTGACCAGAAGACCGGTCAGCGCGCCCCAGATCAGCTTGTTTTTCGCGACGCTCAGTGCGATATGCTTGCCATCGATATGGCTGGTCCGGCCCGCCGCAGCATCCTTCTGCATCTGCGCCTTCTGCCCGCAGACTTCCAGCACCAGTACGGAAAACACGTTGTACACCGGCACACAGACGGCGATGGCCAGCGCCACTTCCACCGTGTTGCCCACGCCGAACAGGCTCTCCGCCACCGGAATGCCGAAGATGACGGCGTTGCTGCGGAAGCCGCCCTGCACCATGGAACCGACCCGGGCCGGATCCTTTTCGATCCGGCTGAAGATAAAGTAGCACAGGCACCAGCCCACGATGTTCGCGATGCCGGCGTAGATCCCGAAGCTGCCGTTCAGTCCGGACAAGTCCGCCTGGTAGATATTCTTAAACATCAGAACGGGCAGGAACACTTTCACAAGAAAGCTGTTCATGTCCGTGTTCAGTTTTTCGGTAATGAGTCCGCGCCGCCGGAACAACACGCCGAGCAGCATGTAGAGCATCAGCGGAGCGATGACTTTGAGGGAAATGATGAGATTTTCCATAAAAAACATGCCTGACTATATATCGTTTATTTGCGATGCGCGTTGGAAATTGCAAGGATCCGCATGACCCTGCTCGCTGCGCTCGCATACAGTTCTTCCGCGTGCTCCATCGCGTATTCCAGCGTGCAGGGGCCCTGCACCGTCGGGATGATGCTGTCCACGAGAGCGAGCATATCCTCCGCCTTGTCGCCCATGCCGCCCACGATGGCGATGCAGGGAACGCCGGCCTTTTGGCAGCGCTTGCCTACGCCCGACACGACTTTGCCGTGGGCGGACTGCCAGTCGATGCGCCCTTCCCCGGTGATGACGAAGTCCGCATCCTTCAGGTCTTCGTCGAAATGCACCAGATCCAGCACCGCGTCGGAGCCGGAGCGCATCTGCGCACCCAGGAAGATCTTCAGAGCCGCGCCCAGGCCGCCGGCGGCGCCTGCCCCGGGAAAGCCCGTATCCGCCCCAAGATCGCGTTCTAAGACCCGGGCATAGTTTTCCATGCCCGCCTCCAATTCGTCGCGAATTTCGGGGATTGCGCCCTTCTGGGGGCCAAACGTAAACGTGGCTCCATCCGGGCCCAGCAGAGGATTGTCCACGTCGGACATGATCGTAAAGATTGCCGCCTTCGCCGCGGGAAGCAAGCCGGAAGCGTCGATGTGCGCGACCTTCGCCAGGTCGCCGCCTTTACCTTCCAACTCGTGGCCGGAGGCATCCAAAAACCGGACGCCCAGCGCCCGGGCGCAGCCCATGCCGCCGTCGTTGGTGGCGCTGCCGCCGATGGCGATCGTCAGCTCGGTGCAGCCCGCCTTCAGCGCCGCAGCGATCAGTTCGCCGGTGCCGTAGGTGGAGGTGTTGCGGGGGTCACGCTGTTCGGGCGGCACCAAAACCAGCCCCGAAGCCGATGCCATTTCGATGATGGCAGAACCACCGGGGAGCAGGCCGTAGCCCGCTGTGACCGGTTTGCCCAGCGGTCCCGTAACGGTCGCCGGTACCCATTTGCCGCCGGTCGCCAGAATGACCGCCTCCGCTGTGCCCTCGCCGCCGTCCGCCATGGGAACGGTCTTGCAGGTGCAGCCGGGGAAGACTTCTTCCGCTGCTGCGGTCAGCAATTCGCCGGTCCGTATGGAACTGAGGGTCCCTTTGAAAGAATCCGATGCAAATACGAACTTCATGCCACGCCTCTACTCTTCGGTATCATCGTGGTCTTCAAATACGCCGCCCCCGGTCCTTCCGAGAACGAACAGGAGCACGAACACGATCGCCGCGCCTAAAATGATGCCCAGAATGTTCAATGCTTGCCTCCTTTACCCTTTCCGTACAGGATGAGCGCCGCCAGGAGAACAGCTCCACCGATGAAAGCACCGATGAGAGCTTTCGGATCCAGGCCCTGATTGGCCTTCACCTCTTCCGCCGCCTCGGCTGCCGCTTCCGCGATGGGCTCTTCGTCCAGCAGCTGGATCTCCTGCTTTAAGGGCGCGCGGTAATCCTTGCGGACCGTGTAGCCGCACGCGCTGCAGACTTCCTCTGTGTAGCCCTGTTTGCCGTAGTCCGGTTCGACGACCGTCACGCTATAGGAATCCGTTCCCTGATGTTCGCAGGGCACGAGATCTGTGTCGTAGGTAAACACCTCGTCCCGCTGGAAATCCTCTGTGCAGCCGCCCCAGTCGTAGGTCCACTGCAACACTTCGCCGATGTAGGGCGCGCAGTAAGCCCGGCGGTCGCGGTTATCCTCGAAAAAGCGGATGCGGCCGGCGACGTGGTTGTTCACGATCGCCCCCGCATAGGACGTCCCCTTCGGGTAGATGATATACATGCCCACCAGGCCGCCGTCGTGCACGTAGCCGTGGTCGGAATCGTAGCCGTCGATGCGGATGTCGTTCTCCAGCAGGTCGATGAACCCCGCAGCGTAGGCCCCGCCCATAAACTGCTCGTCCTTGTATTCCTTGTCCGTATCGGTGCAGATCAGCGTAGTGTCGGCGCTGCACCAGGAGATTTGGCCGCTGCCGTAGCC
This sequence comes from Bacillota bacterium, assembly GCA_017626845.1. Lineage (GTDB taxonomy): Bacteria > Bacillota > Clostridia > Peptostreptococcales > Anaerovoracaceae > RUG11894. Next base: position 27,251 of record JAGAHX010000040.1, on the reverse strand, counting down.
TGCGATGCCGCCCGCGCCGAAGCAGGGGCCGGACGTCGAGACGTCTGCGATGCCCTGCACGCTGCAGTTCCGCACCACCGCATCGTTTTCCATCAGGCCGGCCATCAGTCCTGCAAACACGCAAGATTCGGAATCGCGGACCTGAATGGAGGCGCCGACAAGGTTGAGCTCTTCCACCACCGCACCGTCCAGAATGCCGAACAGCCCGGCGAACGCGCCGTCGTATTCCTTGTAGTTGCCGTCGTAGACCGTGCGGGTCTCGGGGCACAGGCCGGTGTTGTGCACGTTGTAGATCGTATATCCGTTCCCGTTCAGGTGACCCCGGAATACGGGAGGCACCCATTCGGTATCCGGTTCGAAGTAGATATCGTCCGTCAGGATAAACTCTCCATCCGGATTTTCCGCCAGTAATTGCAGGTCTTCCGCAGAGGAAAGTTCAATCGCAGAATTCTCTGCAAAAGAGAAGCTCCAGGAAAAGGCCAGGATCGTAATTACGAATAGAATGATCTTTTTCATAGCATCTGAAAATCGAGCAAAGGCCCGAAGCCGTTCATCCATAAGCGAGGAAATCGCAAACGCTGAGCAGGCAGCCCGACTTTGGAGGGCTGTCTGCGATAAAGTGTTGACGAGCGTTGGATGACGGTTCGGGCCTTATACTTCATTTATTCTGCCGTCAGGTTGTCGAAATAGCCGGAGATCCAGATGATGGGCGTGCCCTTGTCGCCGGATCCGGAGGTGAGGTCGCACAGAGAGCCGATCAGGTCGGTCAGGCGGCGGGGCGTGGTGCCCTGAGAGGCCATGTTGCCTACAAGATCCGCATCCTTGTGGCGGATGGAATCCTTGATCGCGTCCTTCAGTGCATCGCCGGAAAGTTCTGCGAAATCGTTGTCCGCCAGATACTTCAGCTTAAGCTCGTTGGGCTGGCCTTCCAGACCTGCGGTATAGGCCGGGGAGACCACGGGATCCGCCAGCTCCCAGATCTTGCCCACGGGGTCCTTAAAGGCGCCGTCGCCGTAGACCATAGCCTCGATCTGCTTGCCGGAGGCTTCTCTCAGATTCTTCGCGATGCCTTCCACGACGGGCTGGCAGTCTCTGGGGAACAGCTTGATGGTGTCCTCCGTCGCCTTGTTGGAGCCGTAGAGGCCGTAGTTTTCGTTGTAGCCGGAACCGTTTACGGGGGCGGTCATGATGTCGCTTAAGTTGAGGGCGATCTCTGCACCGGCTTCCTTCAGCAGTCTCTTGCTTCTTTCTCTGCTGTGGATGTCACAGGCCAGCACGTTCTTGGTGTACTTCAGGACCGCGCGCACGTCGTTGGCGAAGAAGATCTCGCACTCCGCGCCGGCATCTTCCACCAGATGCTTATAATATTCGACGTAATCCACGCCGGTAAATCTGTGCTTCTTGTAGCCGAACAGTTCGCGGTACTTCGCTTCGCTCAGCACGTCGGAATAGGGGTTGACCCCCGCAGCATCCAGATCATCCAGAGAGATGAGGTGGTTGCCCACTTCGTCGCTGGGATAAGACAGTTGCAGCCAGATCTTCTTTGCGCCCTTCGCGATGCCGCGCAGGCAGATGGCGAAGCGGTTGCGGGACAGGATGGGGAATACGACGCCGAACTCACCGGAAGGGAACTTAGCCCGCACATCCGCAGCGATATCCTCTACGCCCACGTAGTTGCCCTGGGCTCTTGCGACCACTGCTTCGGTCACAGCGACCACGTCCTTGTCGCGCAGATCCTTACCGCCGTTGCTTGCGGCCAGGATGCTGTCGGTCACGATCTTGACGATGTCGTCTCCCTCGCGGATGATGGGCGCGCGGACGCCTCTGGATACGGTTCCGATCATTCTTTCCATAAAACACATGCCTCCTTTGGTCTTTGCTGTGTGGTTCAACTACAGATAATTCAGCGGGTTGTTCGGCGTGCCGTTGTAGCGCACCTCGAAGTGGCAGTGGGGGCCGGTGGAGTAACCGGTGCTTCCGACCAATGCGATATTCTGACCCTGATATACGTTTTCGCCCACGCTGACTAAGATCTTGCTGCAGTGAGCGTAATATGTCTCGAACAGGCCGCCGTGGCTGATGATGACCAGGTAGCCGTAACTGCCCTTCCAGCCGGCGAACGTAACGGTGCCGCCGTCGCTGGCGTAGATCTTCGAGCCCATGGGAGCCGCCAGGTCGACGCCTGTGTGCAGCGTGCCCCAGCGCATGCCGAAGTAGGACGAGATCGTGTAGGATGCCAGCGGATACTGGAACGCGCCGGTGCCCTGGGTGGCCGGGATGGGCTTGGTGCCCCGGTACTGGACCTCCGCCACAGGCTCCGTGATGCGGGTGGTGGACACCACGGTACGGGCCACTTCCTGGCCGTTGACCCTCTCAACCGTCGCAACGATGAGGTCGGTACCTTCGGAGCCCTGGCTCTTGATCTCGGTCTCGCCTTCGTACAGCGACGCGTTGTCGATGTACTGCACGTCGTAGGCGACGGCTTCGGTGTAGGTCGCGGTCTCCGTGCTGCGGATCGTGATGAGGGGTTCATCCGTCCCCTCCTTGTTCCCCTGCAGCACCTTTTTGGCGTCGGACCGGTTCCAGATATCGCCCAGCAGACAGTAGCTGGGGCGGATCTCCACCTTCTGGTCGTAGGACACCTCGTCGATGACGGCGCCGGTGGATGCGGCGGCGTATTCATTCTGGATCTCGGAGAGCAGCTCCTTGGCTACGCTTTCGCTCTCCAGGGTGACGGTCTCTTCGTCGTCGACGCAGATGACGTAGGCCTCCACCTGCAGATCCTTCATGTAGGTGATGGTGTTGAGGATATCCTCGTCGGTATCCACATCCAGGTTAAAGCCCACGACTTTGTTGAAGGTCATGTCGCGCTCCACGTCCAGGGAGACGTTGGCACCGGTGGCCTTGGACAGCTTGTCGCCCAGCACGTCGATGGTCCGGTAGACGTCGTCCACGCTGCGGGCAGTGCCCAGGAGCTTGCCATGGTAGCTGTATTCGTAGGCGGTAGAGGACTGGATGAGCACGACCGAGGCCGCGATGACCACCACCAGCACCGCGAACGCGGCGAAGATGTTGTGCTTGCGCTGTTCGATCCAGTAGCGGACATCCCAGAGGCGGTCCCAGATGTAGTAGAAAAAGCTGCCCAGGTAATAGGCGGCAGCGATGACCGCATCCGCGACGATCAGGATGAGGTCCCAGAGGTCCTCCCCCAGCCGGCAGACGAAATTCCAGGCGGTGTTCCAGAGACCGTCCCAGCCGTCCACCACCGGGCCCCAGCAGTCGTCGATGCAGGCGGCATATTCCGCCTGGCGGCGTTCCTGGGTATACCAGTCCTTGCCCGCCATCTCCTGCCGTTTCGCCAGCAGCTGCTTGCCGAGGCGCCAGGTCCTGTGGAGAAAGCCTTCGCCGACCGGACGGTAGGAGGCCAGCTTTTTAGCCGCCGTACTGGCGGCTGCGTAGACCCTTCCGTGTTCGGAGTCGGCCCCCGTCGATTCGCTGCGGCGTCTGCCTTTGCGCTGATAATGGGCTTCCTTTTCCTTCTCCAGCTCCTGGGCCTTTTCCCGGAATTCCTCTTCGAAAGCCTGGGCATCCAGCTTTTCGTCCAGCTGCTGCAACTTGCTCTGCACCAGCTCGTCCAGCTCTTTGCGGACGCCCTCCTGGTCGATATTCTTATTTATATTGTCGGCTCCTTTGTCCGTCATTTGCTTCCTTCCTGCTGCGTCAGCAGGCGCACTTTCTCCTTATAGCAGGAGCAGCGGCTGCCGTCTTCCAGCATCCCGGTATCCTTGCATTTGCTGCAGGTGTAGATGGGATCCAGGGCGTTTGCGCCGAATCCGGCCTCCGTAAGAAGCCCGGCGCGCTCGGCCCGCAGCGATTCTATGGTCTTCCGTTCCCTTGCGGCAGCTTCCTTGCCGTTCTCCCCCATCAGCAGATAGCGGGATACGTTGAAACTGCGGGAACGAAGCTCTTCCATAATACTCTTGATTCTTGGAATTTTTGTGAAGACCTCTTCCTTCACCTGCTCCATGCGGGCAGCGTTCTTTTTCCGGTCTTCCTCGTAGGACTGCTCGATCCGCGCAGTCAGCAGCTGCGCGCTGTCCTCCGGCGTCCGGCCGCTTTCCCGGTACCAGGACGTGAGGATGCTGTCCACATAATTGATATTGGGATTGGAAATGCCCGACGTCTTGCTGCAGGCTTCCTTGATCTTCTCCAGATCGAAGCCGTAATCGTCGAACCACTTGTTCATGATGCGTTTTTCTTCCTCGGTGGCGTTCCGGGAGAAGCCCAGCGCGCGGAAGATCTGCTTCTGCAGATCGAAATGCCGGTCCATGCCCTGCAGGTATTCCTCCACCTGTGCAGGACTCGTAAACCCCTTGGATTTCCAGTCCTTCAGGACCGTCGCCACATAGCGGCAGCGGTTGCTTCTGCGTCTGGCGCTGCAGAACCGGTAGCCGCAGAGGATGAATTCCGGCGTCATGCCGTACTCGGAGAGCCAGGAGGCGATCTCCTCCGGCTCGCGGGCTTCCAGCATGCGCCCTGCGGCGGCTTCCACGTCCCGGTACAGCTTCGCCAGGGCCTTGTCGTCCAAGCGGGCGGAGGCTTTCGTCTCGCCGGCTGGTGTCCGGCTCCCGAACACCTCTTCCCGCAGGTTGACGAATTCCACGCGGAACACGCTGCTGTCCTCCGGGTCAGCGTAGATGCGGCGCACCACGCCCCGGCCTTCCCAATACGCCCAGCATTCCTTCATCTTTTCCGGATCCATCCCGACGCTGCGGGCGATCATCCGGTCGTCTGCGGGCTTATTCAGCTGCGCGTACATCAAAGCCAGCAGATACGCCTTGACGTATTCGCCGGGTGCCGATGCCATATATTCCGATAAAAACAGGTTCTCCACCTGCGTATCGTACAGATAGTAATTGGAGACGTTCTGTTTGCTGTAATCCATTGCCTTTTAATCCAGGGGGCTGCTGCCCTCCACGTAGCGGTCCACGAACTTGGTGAACCGGGGGATCCAGGTGAGGCGCACCGTGCCGGTCTCGCCGTTTCTCTGCTTGGCGATGATGACCTCGCAGATGTTGTCCGGCTCTTCCTCCGCCGTGCGGTAATAGTCTTCCCGGTGCAGGAACATGACGACGTCGGCGTCCTGCTCGATGGCGCCGGAATCGCGCAGGTCCGAAAGCATGGGCCTGTGGCTGCCCTGCCGCTTTTCCGAAGCACGGGAAAGCTGGGACAGCACGATGACGGGGCATTCCATCTCTCGGGCCAGCTGCTTTAAGTAACGGGAGATGTTGGAGACTTCCTGCTGGCGGCTTTCGCTGGCGATGTCCGCACTCATGATCTGCAGGTAGTCCACGACGATGAGGTCGATCTTGCGCTCCGCGTTGATGCGGCGGCACTTGTTGCGCATCTCCATGACGCCGATGCCCGGCGTCGCGTCGATGATGATATCCTTTTCGGACATGCGGCCGATGGAATCCAGCACGTCGTTCAAGTCCTCGTCGGACAGATCGCCGATCTCCAGCCGCTTGCTGTCCACCCGAGAATCCATGGAGATGAGACGCATGCCCAGGGCTTCCTTCGCCATTTCCAGAGAAAAGATGACCACCCGCTTGTCCTCTTTTAACGCCACGTTCTGGGCGATGTTGAGGGCGAAGGCGGTCTTTCCCATGGACGGACGGGCCGCGATGATGATGAGGTCGGACTTGTGCAGACCGTTGAGCTTGTTGTCCAGATCCTTAAAGCGCGTGGGAATGCCGGGCAGCGCGCCGCCGTTCTCCTTGGCGGCCTTGATGGCCTCCAGGTTGACGCTCAGCACGTCCTTCAGGTCCGAATATTCCGTGGACTGCCGGGTCTTCGCGATGTCGAAGATGCTGGCTTCCGCGTAGTCCAGGACCTTTTCCGACTCCAGCTTTTCCTCGTAGCTCTTCTCCACGATGCTGCTGGCCGCGGTGATGAGCCGGCGCAGCATGGCCTTCTCTGCCACGATGCGGGCATACTGCACCGCGTTGGCCGTGGTGGGGACCACCGTGGACAAAAAAGCGATATAAGCCCGGCCGCCGACGGCTTCCAGGCTGTTTCGTCTCTTTAAGCTCTCCGACACCGTTACGACGTCGATGGGCTCGCTGCGCTGGTACAGATCCAGCATGCTGCGGTAGATCTCTTTATGGCTTTCGGGATAAAAATCGTCGGGTTTCAGGATCTCCGAGACCGCATAAAACGTCTCTTTGTCGATCAGCACCGCGCCGAGCACGCTTTTTTCCGCCTCGTCGCTGTGAGGCGGGATGCGTTCCATCTGGCTCATGTCTGCACCTTGCTCCGTTTATTCGGTAATTACGTTCACCTTGCACTTGGCCTGCACGCCCGGGAACAGCTTGAGCGTAACTTCCGTAACGCCGGTCTGCTTGATGGGGGCGTCCAGATCGATCTTTTTCTTGTCCAGTTCGATAAAGAATTCCTTCTGGATCGCTTCCGCGATGTCCTTGTTCGTAATGGCGCCGAACAGTCTGCCGTTCTCGCCGGCCTTCGTAACGACCGTTACGGTCTTGGCTTCGACCTTGGCCTTGATATCTTCCGCCACCTGCTTGTCGATGGCTCTCTGGGCCTCGATCTGGGCCTTCTGCTTCTCCAGGACCTTCATGTTGGCAGGAGTCGCTTCCATGGCCAGCTTCTTGGGCAGCAGCATGTTGCGGGCATAGCCGTCGCTTACCTTTACGACCTGGCCGGCCTTGCCCTGGCCCTTAACGTCCTTTAATAAGATGACCTGCATGTGTCTGTTTCCTTTCTACATTAAACCTGATTCTCTCAGGACCGATACGACTTTCGCGATGGCCTCCTCCGGGCCTTCTTCCACTTGGGCCGCGGCGATGTTCAGGTGACCGCCACCACCCAGTTTTTCCATGACCGTCTGCACGTTGATCGTTCCCCGCGAACGGGCGGAGACCATGGTGCGGTCCTTGCCTTTTCCTGCCGCGAAGGCGGTGTGCACGCCTCTCACATCCAACAGCTCGTCCGCTGCCTGGGCGACCAGCACCTGCATGGCGGGGTCACTGTCCTTGGTATAGGCAACGGCCACGCCTTCCCCGAGGATCTCGGCGTTGGCCATGATGTTGCTCTTCTTCTTGACGAAGTCCAGCTTGAGTTTAAAGAAGCTGCGCACGTTGGTGTTGTCGGCTCCCATACGGCGCAGCCAGCTCGCCGCGTCGAATGTTCTTACGCCGGTGTTGATGGCGAAGCCCTTCGTGTCCACGGTGATGCCCGCCAGCAGCGCATCCGCGTCGAACTTGTCGATGCTGCTCTTGTCCACAGCGTATTGCAGCAGTTCCGTTACGAGTTCGCTGGCCGAAGACGCGTAGGTCTCCATGTGCATCAGCGTGGGGTTCTCCACCGCGTCCTTCGACTTTCTGTGGTGGTCGATGACTGCGATCCGATTTACCTGCTGCAGGATGGGCGGATATTCCGCGATGGCCGGGATGTGCGAATCCACGAGGATGATCAGCGTATTGTCCGTCGCCAGCTGGGACGCCTTTTCGCCGCTGATAAAGCTGTACCGGCCGGTCTTGACCGCCGCCTCGTAGATGATATCGATCGCCTGGCCCACGTTGTCCAGGATGATGTCCGTGGGCTTGCCGGCACTGCGGGCGAAGGTGTACATGCCGATGGCGGAGCCGATGCAGTCCATGTCGGGCCTTGCGTGACCCATGATGAACACCCGGTCGGAACTTTTGACCAACTGCATCAGGGCGTGGGCCATGATGCGGGCCTTGCCCTTGTTGCGCTTTTCCACGCTGGGAAGGGAGCCGCCGTAGTATTCGATGTCCCCGTCCTCGTGCTTGATGACGACCTGGTCGCCGCCTCTGCCCAGCGCCAGATCCATGGCTTCCTCCGCCAGGAGCTGGATGCGGGAGAAACTGCCGCTGCCGCAGCCGATGCCGATGGAGACGGAGGTGGGGAAGTCCGCCTGGGTCTCGACCTCGTGCATCTGGTTGATGATGGGGAACTCGCCGCGCTTCTGCTCGGCGAGATATTTGTTTTCGAACTGCACGTAGTACCGGTTGCTGCGCACCCGGGTGACCGCCGCGTCCAGATACTGGGTCCAGGACCGGATCTTCTTGTCGATCTCCGCGCCGATGGAGGACTGTTCCTCCACGGGAGAGCTCGCCAGCAGTTCGTCGTAGTTGTCGATGTTGATGAGAGCGATGCAGCTCTGGGCGTCCTCGTTCGCCTTCTTCAGGCGCTCGATCTCCGCAGCTGCCGCCTTATCCGTAACGGTGCCGTCTTCCTTGATGCCCGCCTCGTTCATGTGCTGACGGATGACCGATTCCTCGTACTCCTTGATGGATTCTTCCGAGGCCTGCCCCATCAGCTTCGTGTGGTAGATGCTGAGAGCGGCGACGATCAGAAACGCGACGATGCCCGCGTATACGTTCAGCCACAGGATGATGAGGGCCAGAACGATCATTACGATCATATCGATCCGGGTAAAGCTCCGGATCAGATTGTGAAGAAATTTCCCGTTCATGATACCATCCTTTCATTGGGCGAAACTCCACCCAATAAGACAGTATATTATACCATAGTTTACTGGGGATTAACAGAGCGGCCGAAATAGTCGCAGCGCAGCACGTCGCCTGCGAGAGAGAGGAACTGCAGCGTCTCGGGGGTGGGTCCGCCACAGGTCGTGCCGTCGTACCAGGAGCCGCCCCGGAAGATGGCGGTGCCGCCGTCCGCGGAGAAGATATCGCTGCCCGGATACCAGGCGTAGTCCGCGTCCAGACCGAACAGGTTGACGATCGTGGGTGCGATGTCCATGGTGGAGGTCACCTTGGGGATGCTGCGGGCAGGCAGGTCTTTCGACCAGATAAAGAAAGGCGTATGACAGATCGCGTCCATGTCGGACACGCCCTTGAGCTTCATTACGAGGTCCGTATCCGTCATGTACTTGCAGTAATGGTCCGTAAAGAACACCAGCGCCGTATCCTCCGCGAGGCCGCTGTCCTCCAGCGCCTGCATCAGTTCGCCGATAAAGGCATCGGTCTCCATGGCGTGAGCCACCGCCAGCAGGTATTCCTCAGAACGTCTGGCTTCGATGGGAAGGCTGGCCCGGGCTACCGCGGTCTTCGCAGCGGCGAGATGGGGGTCGGAGATATTGGCCATCTCCTCCGTATAGGGTCCGTGACCCGAGAACGTAAGAATAAAGTCGAAAAAGGGCTGGTCCGCGGTCATATAGCCGAAGCCCCGCATCAGCTGGGTATCCAACATATAGTCGTCCATCCCCATATTGTAGTGGTAATAGTAGGGACCGTAGCCGAGGTTCTTGTGGATGCTGCCCCGGTTGTAGATGACAGGGTCGGCGCTGTGGAACGTCTTGGCGGTATAGCCCGCCTCCGTGAAGAGCCGCGCCAGCGCCATGGGGAAGGTGTTTTCCTCGTAGGCAGAGGTGTCCAGGCCTGCGGAAGGCGGGATCTGTCCCGTATTGGCGATAAATTCCGTGTTGAAGGTGGAAGCGGTAATGTAGAGGCAGGAATAGTGATTTGCAAAGTTCACGCTCTGCTGCTGAACCGCATACAGATTCGGCATGTAGCCTTCCGTGAGCAGCCAGGAATCGATGGATTCCAGCAGGATGAAGAAGCAGTTCTTGCCCGACAGCTTTCCGCTGTAGGCGTTGGGCCGGTGGAGCGACTCCCGCTTTTCCGCGTACCAGGCATCCAGCTCTTCGTACATCCGGTCATACAGGCGGGCGTCCGACTGCAGCGTGGACACGGTAAAACTGCGCCACAGATACTGGTACATGCCGCACAGTTCCATGGCCCGGTTGGTGTTGCTCATATCCCGGTAGATATAGTTGTCCGTGGTCTTGTCTTCCGAGCGCACCCGCCAGGACATCTGGGTGCTGACCTCCGGCAGCAGCTGATCGTGGGTCACCGCGCCGCCAATGACCCCGGCAGCCAGCAGAACTGCGCCGAAGATCGCCCGGCTGCGGGTGTAGCTGCGCTTTTCCATGCAGACCGACATGCCTAAGACCCCCAGGAACACGCATAAAGCGCAGATCATGAAGCCAGGGGAAAAGATCAGATACTCCCTGCTGAAGAATTTGATGCCGTCCTCCGCGTAATCCAGATCCGCGACGGAGAAGAAACTGCCCGTCAGGTGATAGATGACGCTGTGGACCAGGCAAAGAACGCTCCAAAAGGCCGTCAGCAGGGGCATGGCGATGCGGCGGCCGGTATCCGGGAGCAGGCAGACAAAGCCGGTGAGCCCGGCAGCCCAGAACAGCGAGAAGAGCAGCGCGGTGCCGGAGCAGCTTTCCGCAAAACCGCCTTCCAGAAAAGACGCACGAAAAACGAGGTCCAGCAGGAGCAGACTCAGGAAAAAGCCGCAAAGGCTTGGAATATGAAGGGTTTTGTTGCTGTTTTTGCCCATGTGGGACCGTTCCGTTTCTTTCTGTTTCGCAAGAGGATTTTAACAGTATACCATAAACCTGCGGGCATTTTGTGTCCGGGTTTGGAGGAAAAATGCACATCTTTCATTTTTGCGGATAAAATGCTATACTGAAGTCGATATATCGCAATACTAACTTTTTCGAAAAAGGAGGCAACACCCATGGGCAAATTTGTTATCAAAGAGACCAAGACCGGCTTCACTTTCCGCCTGAAGGCAGGTAACGGCGAAGTCATCGGCACTTCCGAAGTCTACAAGGCTCTGGATACCTGCAAGAACGGCTGCGCCAGCGTCGCAAAGAATGCTCCGGTCGCGAACATCGAAGACCAGACCGTTGAAGGCTTCGAGAAGCAGAAGCACCCCAAGTTCGAAGTCTATACCGATAAGGCCGGCGAGACCCGTTTCCGCCTGAAGGCAAGCAACGGCGAGATCATCCTGGCATCCGAAGGCTATACGGCGAAGAAGAGTTGCCTGAACGGCATCGAGAGCGTCAAGAAGAACGCTCCGGACGCAGAGATCGTCATCGAAGAAGCTTAATCCACCATATTTTTAAAGGAGACTATCACCAATGGACAAGTATGTATGCAGCGTCTGCGGCTATGAGTACGACCCCGCTGTAGGCGATCCCGATCACGGCATCGAACCCGGCACCGCCTTCGAAGATCTGCCCGCAGATTGGGTCTGCCCGCTCTGCAGCGTTGGCAAGGACGAATTCGAAAAGGCTGAATAAGCTTTAAAAACAACACAGGGGGACAGGTACATTGTGCACTGAGAGTGCACAATGTACCTGTCCCCCTGTGTTGTTTTGTCTACAAGATCACCGAAATGCGGGTGCCGATGCCGGTACGGGAGACGACTTCGAAGCGGCCGCCGTGCCGGTCCACGATCCACTTGGCGATGGCAAGGCCCAGACCGGACCCGCCGGTCTCCCGGGTCCGGGATCCGTCCGCCCGGTAAAAGCGTTCGAACATGTGGCTCTGCGCCTCGCTGTCCATGCCGATGCCCCGGTCTTCCACCCAGAAGCAGGGCCGTCCGTCTTTATACCGCGTCCCCAGAACGATCTCGCTGCCTTCGGGGGAGTATTTCTTCGCGTTCTCCGTCAGGATGCGCACGGTCTGCTTCAGCAGCGACGCATCGCCGTAGGCGTTTACGTTCTCCTCTGCCTGCAGGCTGTACACGTGGGTCCCGTCGATCATGGCGGATTCGCTGCAGGCCTCCTTCATCATATCCGTCAGGCTGAAGTCCGCCCGCTCCACCGGCGTCCTGCCGGAATCGCCCCGGGCCAGGAACAGCAGCTGCTCCACCAGGTGCTGCATGGCGTCACTCTCGGTCTTGATCGCCTGGATGGACTCCTCCAGGATGGCCTCATCCTCCTTGCCCCAGCGGTCCAGCATATCCGCGTAGCCCTTGATGACCGCAATGGGTGTGCGCAGCTCGTGGGAGGCGTCGGACACGAAGCGTGCCTGCTGCCGGTAGGCATCCCGCATGCGTTCCACCAGCTTGTTGACGGCGCTCTCCAGCCCTTCCAGCTCTGCATCCCCCGTCGCCAGGGCAGCGCCTTCCTCCGCCGGCCGCAGCTCGTCGATGGCACTTTCGAGCTTTTGGAAGCGGTCATCCGCGGACACGTCGATATTGCTCAGATCCATCGCGGCCCGCGCCATCTCGTCCAGGGGCTTCAGCTGGCGGCGCACCCGGAGCAGGTCCAGGATGAGCCGCACCAGGATGATGACCCCCTCGATCTGCAGCACGATATCGAAGCGGCGGCTGGTAATGACGTCGCGGCAGGCCAGAAATCCGCTGCGCAGCACGGCAGCGGGATCGCCGCCCGTCTCGATCTGGGGCCAGGCCTCCACGATCATCACGGCGACATCCACCACTAAAAATGCCAGCAGCAGATAAAGCGCGGACCCCAAAGCGATGCGAAGCGCGATGGAGCCCGTTTTTATTCTCTTATCTTTCGTTTTGTTTTCGGTGTTACTCATGTTCCTCGCGGATGACGTACCCTACGCCCCGCACGGTCTGGATCACATTTTCTCCGCCGGCTGCTGCGATCTTGTTCCGCAGGTAGCGAACGTACACGTCCACCACGTTCGTCTCTCCCATGTAGTCGTAGCCCCAGACCTTCTCCAGCAGGCTGTCCCGGGACAGCACGACGTTCTTGTTCTCCAGCAGCGTCTGCAGCAGGGAGAACTCCCGGCTGGTGAGGTCGATCTCCGAACCGTCCCAGCGCACCTCGTGGCGGGGAACGGAGAGGGAGAGCGGTCCGCAGGCAAGCTCTTCCTCCTTCGCTTTCGCACTGCCCTTGCGGCGCAGCGCCAGCCGGATGCGGGCCAGCAGCTCTTCGATGGCAAACGGCTTCGTCACGTAGTCGTCCGCCCCCATGTCCAGGCCGGAGACCTTATCCATCACGGCGTCCCGTGCCGTCAGAACGATCACGGGAACGTCGCTGCTCTTTCTGAGCCTCCTAAGCACCTCCAGGCCGTTCAGCTCCGGGAGCATGATGTCCAGCAGCACCAGGTCGTAGGCGCCGCTCTCCGCCATCTCCAGCCCCGTCCGGCCGTCCGCCGCCTTGCTGCAGGCATAGCCTTCGTGGGACAGCTCCAGTTCGATGAACCGGGCGATCTTTGCCTCGTCTTCGATGATCAGGATCTTGGTCTGCATGGTTACTCTTCTCTATCCGGTCCTTCTTCCGCCTTCGGCTCTTCCTTGGCGGTGAATTCCTGCTTTACTTTCTGTCCGGCGTTATAGGTGTACTCCGACCAGCGGTCGAAGGTGTTGTTGACGTTTGTCTTGCCGAAATCCTTTCCTTCGAAATGGAAGCGGCAGCCGAAGACCATCAGCACCAGGGCGATCATGAGGATGCCCCAGAACCAGCACAGCAGCAGGATGAGCAGCACCCACATGGGCAGCCGCAGGATCTGGTTGCCGGCGCGGCCGAAAACGGTCATGTAATTCTGGGTCAGCGCGTCCTTGGCGCGGCCGAAGAAGCCTTTGGCAGCCCCCGCTGCCTGCTGGCCGTAGTGGCGGGCGTCTTCGCCGAAGCTGCCGTTGCCGTAGCCGCCCCGGGTCTCCTTCTTGAATTCGTCGGGCTTGATATGCTCCGCTTCCTCCGCATGGATGACTTCCGGTTCCACGTAGCTGCCGGTCTTGGGCGCTTCCTGCGGATCCGCCGTCTTGTATGCGGCAGAAGATTTGACCGCCTTGCCTTCGTGCTCCAGCCGGATGATCGCATCCAGCAGGTTCCAGTCGGAATATTCCAGCGCATCCTTCGCCTCCGCGTAGGTGCAGCCGGCCTTCTCCACTAACTGTTCGACTTTCTCCAGATTTTCCATTTCTCTCGGTTCCATGTTCGTTCCTCCTGTATGATGAATACCTCTTTTGATGGTCCCATCATACCGCGGCAAAATGAAAGCCCCATAGGAGAAAAATGAGAAAACGATGAGAATTGCGTTTTCTTTTCTACAGTTCGCTCTTGCCCGCGGCCTTCAGGCCGATGTTGACCCGTTCATTAAAGGCCGATGCCAGGTCCTGCTGGGCGCCGATCAGCGAATCGCACAGCTGCTTTCCCGTATTGTTGACGAAGATCGTCGTGGGGATGTACTGCACGTCGTTCACCAGAGCGGCCAGGTCGCCGGTGGCGCTGATGATGCAGATCCCTTCGCAGCCGGCCTCGTCCAGAATATCCTGGCACTCCTCGGTATGGGTCGTCCCGTCCACGCAGTACAGCACGAGCTGCACGTTGTCCGGCAGATCCTTGCCGTAGGCGGCCAGGTCGTCCATCTCGTCCAGACAGGGCGGGCACCAGGTGGCCCAGATGTTGATGGCGGTCACGTCGCATTCCCCAAACAGCTCGTCCGCCGTGACGGCGCTGCCGTCCAGAAGCGACGCATCGAAGAAGCGGATGTCCGGCAGATCGAATTCGCCGGTCCGGTCCGCGGTCTCCTCCGGCAGACTCGTCTGGCCGGCATTGCCTGCGCTGCTCTGCTCTTCTGTCTTGCTGCAGGCACCCAAGGCAAAGAGCAGCACCAGGGCCAACAGCACGGCTGTAAATTTCTTCATAAGATCGTTTTCCCTTCTATACTTTTAACACACACATGAGCCGGACCTATTCCGGCACGTTCTGATTAAGCAGATACTTTTTCTTGCCGATCCGCTGCGTTGTCCGGCGGACCCAGTGCAGCGAGAAGCGGGCCTTGCCGTCGCTGAACTCGCTCAGGTAAGCCTTCGCCAGCTGCGGATCTTCCGCCTTCAGTTCCTCGTACTTTGCACGGACCTCCGCGATCTCGCCGGCCCAGTCCGCCTCGATGCGTTCGATATCCGGTCCGAATACGCTGTGGGCGTAGCCGTAATCGAGCTCGGACTGCCAGATGAGGTTCTCATAGTTCCAGAACGCGGTGGAGGGATCGTAGACGAATTCCTCCGCGGGCGGGTCGAAATGAGTGGCGTCTGCCAACTCGCGGCGCATCCAGGCGTAGCTGGAGGGGACCTTCAGATTCCCGATAAAGAGGGGCACGTAAGGATTGGTGCAGGGCTTTCTCCAGGCACGGTATACGCAGGTGGCTGCCGGGTCGTCCGCAAAATCCACGACAGTGCTCTCCACGGTGGAGCCGCAGCAGATGGTGTAGGGGTCGTCGAGGGCATGGTGCGGGTCGCGGGGGTACTGGGTGGGAGTCCCCTCTATCGCTGACGGGTCCTGTCGGAGGGCACTCCCCGGCATCGCATCGCTGCCGCTCAGCGCGCCGGTACTCCCCTTCCGCCACCCGTCAGCGATTTTCTCCCACCGTATTAAGGAGTCTGATGTTGCTCTGCCGCAGCCGCCGCCCGCCGGCGTCTCCACTTTCCACTGATCGGTATACGCCACCCAATCCTGCAGGAAATCGGGTCTTCCTTCGTAGTGGGAACGCAGCAGCGCCTTGCAATCTTCTATCGTATATTTGCGATGCGCCTTAAAACTAAAGGGTCTCCAGTTACCGGCAGCAACGCAGTCTTCCCATTCCTTTTCGAAGCCTAAGATGCCCCAGCCGTTGCGGGCGCGGGCCATGTTGTAGGGCCGGTCCATGCCCTGATACGCCTGCGCGAAGTCGAAATCGCTGTAGTCGCCGGGCTTTGCGGGCGTGTACCAGCCGTTTTCGATGGCAAAGTCCACGATGTCCGGCGTATAGTAGAAGGTCTTTTTATCGGAGGGCTCCAGCGCGTGGATCGTGTAGTGGTTGGGCATAAAGTACACTTCATCGTCCGGCACGCGCTTGGCGACCAGGCGTTTGCCGCGGGTGAGCATCACCGCCCAGCACTCGTCTTTATCCGCGATCTGGTAGGTGCGGCTGGAGAAATATCCGTACTTTTCCACCAGTTCGATGATCACGTCCAGCCCTTCACGGGCAGTCTTCGCGCGCTCCGCCACCAGCCGTCTTACGCCGTAGCCGAGCCCCATCGTAGCCAGGTACGGATCCTGACTGCCGTTTTCGTCCTCAGGCGCCTTGCCCGGGTTGGCTGAATTCGTAACAACAGCAACGCCGTACTCGTTAAAGAAGCTGTCGCCGAAGGAGATACCGCCGTTTGGCCGCCGCACCTCGCTCCAGATGTAGCCGGCGGTCTCCCTTACCTGGGGGATCTTTACGCCCGGCCGGTCGCCGAACGTAACAAACTCGCCCGCTTCGTGCTTTTCGTGCGGCACGCTGTGCACCATCACGATGCTCTTGTCGTCGTCTTCGTTATGGCCGATCAGCACATGGCCCGTCGCACTGGCTTTCTTGCCGATCACGACCGTCGTGCAGCCGCCTTCGTATCTATTCATGTCTCTTCCTTTCTGACGGGGACGGTTCTTTGTCCCACGGTCCCGCTGCTGTCTTGCTGTTAGGGTCACTCTTATTATGCGCCATTTACGTCCTTTTCCGCAACAAAAACGGAGCCCCTTTCGGAGCTCCGCAGGTGGGGGCGGTTCACTTTTCAATTCAACACTGCCCAGTTCTCGATTGAAAGATCCGGGACCCTTACAAATTCTTTCACATTGTTCGTGACCAGCGTTGCGTGCTCGCCTTTTGCATGGGCAGCGATCAGCATATCCATCGTCCCGATCGGCGTGCCGCGCCGCTGAAGGTCCACACTGATCTTTCCAAATTCGATCGCAGCGGCATCGTCAAAAGGCAGGATCGTCAGGATGGATAAGAATTTTATCAAGGCCAGTTCGTTCTTCTCCGGAAATGCGCTTTTTTCAACACCCAGACGCAGCTCCGCCAGCGTGATAGAAGAAATGCATAAGCCTTCTTGTAAATGATCCCGAATCTTTTCCAATACGGATTCCGGACGATTTTTGATTGCATAAATGCAGATGTTCGTATCTAGCATGTACATTAGAGATTCTCCCGGTTCTGAGGTTCATCCTTTTCCCGGCCGTTTTCAAAAAAGTCGTCGGAAAAGCCCTGCAGCCCTTCCATGAACACGTCCCATACTCTTTCTTTCGGTAATAAGATCACCATTTCGCCCATCTTCTGAATATAGACCTCCTCCCCGGAAAATCGAAATTTCTTTGGAAGCCTTACAGCCTGGCTGCGGCCATTTTCAAAAAGTTTTGCAGTTTCCATCCTGAACACCTCCCACATGATATATATCATAATATATATCATGTGTCAACGCATCGGTATCATCGGACTAAAATGTCAAGATATGGTATTTCTATTGTATTACAACCAGCTATTTTTGCAATAGTAAATATTTAACTTTTCGACAAAAATAAAACGGAGCCCCTTTCGGGACTCCGCCAAGTGGACAGTCGATCATTCCATTGCGTCCAGAATATTGCTGACAAAGACGGAGGCTTCTGCCCGGGTCACGAGGGCATCCGGCGCATAGACTCCGGCGCCCTTTCCTCCGACGATGTCGGCCTTGGCCAGGGTGAGGATCTCTTCCGCATAGGGACTTGCGCTTACATCGTTGAATTCCACCGTCTTCTTTTCGGTATAATAGCGGACTTCCAGCGTATGGGCGAAGTAGTAAGCCATCTCTGCACGGTTCACGTTCTGCGTTTCCTTGCCGTCGAAACGGTCGTCGATGATGCCTTCCGCTTTGCAGTAATCCTCATACGCCTGGTACCAGGCACTGCCGGCCGGCTTGTTTGCCAGGAAATCGTAGTTGTCGCCCTTCTGCTTGCTGTGAAGCTGGGAGACCATCACCATGATCTGGGCGTGGGTCAGCTGCGAATCCGGGCTGTACGTGTCGGCGCTGGTGCCGCCCACGATCTTGTTGTCGTAGGCGCTCTGCAGGTACTTTTCGTACCAGGCGCCGGTGGAAACGTCTTTAAAGATAAACGAAACCTTATCGGTGATCCCGGGAATGTTGGGTGCGGGCACCGTACCCGGCAGCTTGACGCCGTCCATCACCTTAACGAAGGTCTTGGTATCCGAATACGTTCCGTTGCCCAGCATGCCTTTGCCGACCGCCCAGAGGGCGCCGTCTTTCTTCAGAACGTACAGATTCGAAGTGCCCAGGACCGCGGCGGACACGTTATCCATTACCTTGACCGGTTTCGCCTGGAACGTCGTATTTCCGGTGCCCAGCTGCGCCTGATCGTTCAGGCCCCAGGTCCAGAGCGTGCCGTCTTTCTTTACGGCCGCACAGCTGTTGCCGCTGATGCTGACGGAAGCGGCGCCGTCCATCACCTTCGACGGGGTGTCGTGGTAGCTGCGGACGAGGTTGCCGCCCTTAACGCCTTCGGACTTGACCAGTCCGAGATGCCAGACCGAACCGTCCGCTTTGACTGCCAGAAGCCCTTGACCGGAAATGCTGAACGCTTCGACGCCGTCCATCTGCTTTGCGGGCTTCGAAGTATAGCTGTAGGTGCTGTGGAAGAACAGGCTGCCCCAGGCCCACAGGCTGCCGTCCTTTTTCAGGGCGCCGGCACAGTCGGAATGCGCCTGGATCGCGGCCACGTTGTCCATCAGCTTCACGGGCGCTGCCGCATTTTCGTTGGTGCCAAGGCCCAGGCAGGATGTTCTGCCGCAGCCCCAGAGGGTGCCGTCGTACTTCAGGATGAGCGTATATCCGTTGCCGCAGGACACAGCCTGCACGCCGTCCATGATCCGGACAGGGGTCTCAACGTAGTCCCCGGCTGTACCGGTCCCCAGCTGGCCGCTGTTGTTTTTTCCCAGCATCCAGAGAGAGCCGTCCGACTGGATAAAGCCGGCGTGGTCGCTGCCGTTGCTCACGGTCACGACATCGTCCATCACTTTCACCGGCGATACGCCGCCGTTTTTATACAGGGTGGAACTGCCCCATCCCCAAAGCGTTCCGTCCGCTTTGATGACGGCTGTCCCGCCGTATTCCGTCGAGATCGTATTTGCAAAGCGCTCTTTTGCGAATTCCGAACCTGCCATGGCCGGGGTGGCGCAGGACAGGCAGAGGAGCAGTATAAGCAGTAATGAGATGAATTTTTTCATAGTAAGCTTTCCATCCTTTCCCTCTTATTTTACCCCGCCCGGAAGGTCCTCTGCAATACGAAAACGGGACCGCCATCGCTTGCGGTCCCGTTTTCGCTATTCAGTATATCTATGGAGAATTTAGATGTATTCGCGGTCGATATAGGCGCTGGTAAAGAGTTTGAGCAGCGCGCCGTAATCCAGGGAGAAGTCCACGGTGTCGCCCAGCTTGTAGTTCTCCTTGGTAACGTCCATGATCAGGTGGTCAGAAGAAGCGCCGAGCACATCCGCCTTGGTGTTGAGCGGGGTGAGCCCGTCGGGATTCATGTCCTGCTTACCGACGGCGAAGATAGCCCGGTCGATCCAGCCGCGGTCCTCATAGGACGGCACCTGGCCGAAGGCGTCCACGCCCACGTCGCCGATGGGAAGCGAGGGCTTGTGCTTCAGCTCGATGATCTGCGCGCGCAGGGTGACCGCATCATTATAAGTGCCCGGGATGCGCTGGCTGTAGGCCGTCTCGTTGCCGAGGATGAAGGACTCGCCGAGGCGCAGGTTGTTGATCTTCGCAGGCAGCTCGCCCTTGGGGATGAGGTAGACCGAGGAGCTGTTGCCGCCGGACACGATGTTGAGGCGGATGGAGAACTTCTTCTCGATCTTCTCTGCGATGGCGCACAGGCCGCCCAGATTGTCGGGCTTGGGGATGATCGCGCCGTAGCAGGACAGGTTGACGCCGATGCCTTCCAGCACCACGTGCTCCATCTTAAGGATCTCGCAGCAGGTCTTGAGGATGGCTTCTTCGTCCTGGAAGAACATGCCTTCCCGCAGGTCGCCCATGTCGATCATCAGAATGACTTTATGCTTCTTGTTCTGCTTTGCCGCTTCCGCGTCCAGGGCCCGGATGGTCTCCAGCTCGGAGTTCTGGGAGATGTCGGCGTAGCGCACCACGTCCTCGATCTCGCACAGCATCGGCAGACGCAGCAGCACGGTCTCCTTGCCCGCCATATGAGCCTTGTCCACGTAGCTGGCCAGGTTCTGCACGCGGGAATCCGCCAGATACGACACGTAGTCGTTCTTCAGGATCTCGCCCACGATGTGCTCGTCCGCGCAGAATCCCTTCGTGACGATCATCAGGGAGCAGCCGCCCTGCTTGGCAATGGACACGACGGTGTCCAGATTTTTACGGATCTTGCTTAGATCGATACGAAGCTGTGGATACATACCTTACTCCTTTCGGTTGACCCTAATAGTTCGTGTTTCTGTACTGGCAGTGGATGCGGCTGCAGGTCTTGCACTCGTGTTTGCAGCCGGGGATCTTGCCGCTGGCGGGGTCATACTCCGCCTCGCCGGAACCGTGATGGGCATCGGCCGCATCCTGCATCGCCCGTTCGCAGTCCTCGGCAAATTTCTTGGACTGCTCCAGGTCGATGACGGCCTTGCGCATGCTGCGGTCCTTGGCCAGCGCTTCGCGCTTGATCTCCTCGTACTCTTCCTTGGAGACGTTGCCCAGCACCGGTTCGGGATTGCGGTATTCGGTCATGTCGTAGCCCATGTCCTCCATGGCCTTGATGTGCTCTTCCCGCTCCGCTTCCTTCTTGAGCCGTTCCGCCTGCATGGCCTGCAGCTCCTTGACCGCGGAGAACTGCTCCGCCTGCTGGTCCGCAAACCGCTTTGCCGGGAACTTTATGCCCAGCGACTGCTCCAGCAGCTTGATGGCCCCTTCTCTGTGGGTCTTGGACAGCACGCCCAGGGAAGCCATGATGTAATCGTTGTCCACCAGGAAGTCCACGCCATCGCCGGGGTAGAGCTTCATGCCGGTCTCGTTGTCCTTTAAGATGTTCTGCATCAGTTCGATGCGGTGGGGCAGGCGCGTTAAGGCACCGCCGGTGCCCACGATGTGGCGCACCTGGGTAAGGTCCTTGCCTTCCGCCAGGGTGACCCGCCCAGAAGGCCCGTATACGTAGCGGATGGCGCCGGCGTGGCGTTCCACAGCCTTCAGGACTGCTTCTTTCGTGAGCCGTTCCACCAGCTTAATTTCATCTTCGTTCTTGGGGATGGCCTTGTAGGTCTCCAGAGTCTTGTCCGGGTCAACGCCCATGGCCTCCATCTCCTGGCGGAATTTCTCCTCGCCGATGGATTCGATCACCTTGTAGCGGTTGACGTAGACGCCCAGATCGCCTTCCACGGTCCGCTTCGCCTTGGGTTCGGGGGCCGTCAGGATGCGGGAGACCATGTCGGAGTCCTCCGTTACGGAGTGCAGGTCGGTGGTAGCGCCGCCTACATCCAGCACGATAATGTCGCCGATGCAGTCGTAGAGCAGCTTGGTGCATTCCATGACGGCGCCGGGGGTCGGGATAATGGGCCCGTTCACCATGTCGCGCACGTGCTCCATGCCCGGGGCCCGGGTGATGTGGTCCTCGAAGGCATCCTGGATGACCTTGCGGCAGGGCTCCACATTGAGCTCGTCGATCTTGGGATATACGTTTTCGATATTGTAAAGAGGCATGCCGCTCTCCTCGTCGAAGATGAGCTTCATTTCCTCCTGATTTTCGATGTTGCCGGCATAGACAACGGGTACTTTCAGTCCCATGGACCGCAGCATTTCCGCGTTGTAGATGGCCGTGTCTCTTTCACCGTAGTCCACGCCTCCCGCCAGAAGGATAAGATTCGGCTGGATCTCCTTGATCTTCGCCAGGTCCGTTCTGCGGAGCCGTCCTGCGGTCACATAATGGATGATGCCCCCCGCGCCGAGCGCCGCTTCCTTCGCCGCCTTGGCCGTCATGTTATAGACGAGGCCGTGGACGGTCATCTTCAGACCGCCGGCTGCGGAAGAAGTCGCCAGCATCTCGTCGTATTCCAGGGAGTCGATGCCCGCCTTTTTCTTCAGGTCTTCGATGGCGCCCGAGAGGCCGATGCGCACGTCGCCTTCCAGGACGGAGGTGGGCGCCTGACCCTGGGCAAAGAACACCGGATGATCGGTGTCCAGATCTTTAAAGGCATTTACAACTGTCGTGGTGGAGCCGATCTCGGCTACCAGTACGTCTACTTTCATATGGCTTTCCTTTGAAAATCGGGGCACGGGAAGACCCGCGCCCCGAATGGTTTGAGCAAATTACTTTCTCTCGCCTCTTCTTCTCTGGCGTTCTTCTGCCAGGAAGGTCGCGACGTCGATACCGTGGGAGTTTCTGCCAAAGCCCATATCGATACCGGTCTTGACTGCGTCCTCAGGAATGACCTGGGTGCCGCCTGCGCAGATGATCACCTTGTCACGAATACCCTTTTCCACGCAGAGCTCATGGAGTCTCTTCATGTTCTTGTAGTGGATATTGTCGTGAGAGATGATGGTGGAAGCGAGGATGGCTTCCGCGTTCTCTTCGATCGCGGCGTCGACCATCTTTTCCACGGGTACGGAGGTGCCGAGGTAGATGCATTCGATGCCCCACTTCTCGATGCCGCCGTGCTTGATGTTCATGATCTCGCGCATACCGACGGAGTGTTCGTCTTCGCCCACGGTGCCGCAGATGGCCTTCATGTGCTTGACTTCCTCAAATTCGTGGTACAGCTCTGCATCGGACATGTAGTGCGGTTCTTCCGGAATGTCGATGGTGTTGATGTCGATATCGAAGTCGACCTTGCCCTTCATCTCGATTCGGGTGCCTTCCGCTTCCTGCAGAACTTCGCGGGAGATGACTTCCGGATCCACGAGACCCAGCTTCTTACCGATCTCCAGAGCGACTGCTTCCGCAACGCGCTTGTTGGTCGGGATGCACATGGTCATCATGACGGTTCCGTCGCCGCACCATTCCATTTCGGGCTTAATGGTGTGGCCGTCTCTGTACTTCGCGGTCTTTTCCAGACGTCTGTCTACGCAGTCGGTCTCGTCCAGTTCGTCTATGTAGACGATCTTGGAACGGTCTTCGAAGGTGCAGCCGCCGATGAGAGCGGAGGGATCCTTCGGGTCGCCGCCGTACTGCTCGACGTTGTTGTAGCCGTAGTGAGCCGTAACGGGAGCCATGTAGTCCGGATCTCTTTCGAAGATCTTGCCTACGCCTACGCCGCCCTCGATCTTACGGGCGATACCGTCGCCGTTTCTCTCGGGGTACATGGCGGAGTCTACGAAGAAGCCTTCCTGGACAGCCTTGAAGTAGCCGCCGACCTCTACGATCTCTTCCATGAACAGCGTGGCTCTTTCCTTCAGCTCGCGGACCTTCTTGCGCAGCGGGCCGTTGGGGTCGTTGTTCAGCTGGACCATCTCCATCAGGCCGTCGAGACCGATCAGCGTCTGCTTCGCGGTGTCGGTAGCTTCGATGTTGTAGATGTGCCAGGGTACGTTTCTGCCTTCGTCCGGCGTAATGGTGGACTGGATGTCCGCGCGGGTGAGCTTGGAGATGAACATGTTCATAACGTGGGTAACGGTCGCTTCTCTTGCAGAGGAGTCGATGTACTTCGTGTTCATCTGAGCTCTCATCTTATATCTGCCGCAGATCTCTCTCAGGGCGACGGCATAGGGCAGGTCCATGTACATGCACGGAGCCGGCGTAGCCGTGGGAGGTACGGTGGACAGAGAGATGTTTTCGGGCTTTTCGCCGACCTTTTCGGAGAACAGGGAGTTGATGGAGTGCTGAACGATCAGCTCCGGCATTACCTTCCAGGCTTCTCTTGCTGTGGCGTTGGCGTTGTGAGCGCCGTCGATCTGCAGCATGTCGGCCCAGGCCATGATCTTCTTGGATTCGCAGGCGTCTACGAAGGATCTTACCATGTTGACGTCTCTGTACAGAACGTTGTACTGGGGATCCTGGTGAGCGCCGTTGATGCCTTCTTCAGCGAACATGACCGCGATGTCGGGGCCTGCAACGCCGGAGATGTAGGAGTGATAGTTGATGGGTCTGCCGACTTCATCCTCGATCAGGTCCAGGGCCTTTCTCTGAGCTCTAACCTGCTTTCTCGTTACGGGGATGCCGCCGATACCCTGGGGAGTACCCTCCATTAGGCCGTCGATGTGGGACTGACCCATGTGGCGGATGACCATGATATGGTCTGCGCCGTGCCATGCGGCCATTCTCATACGGCGGACGTCGTCCTCAAAACGGCCGGAAGCGATCTCGGTCGTAATGGTGGGCATGGGCTGGGGATCGATGCCTTCGAAGTACTTGGCGGGAGGAAGGGGTACGTCCTGCTTTAAGGGCTCGGAAATGTCGTGATAATGGAAGGGTCCCATGTCCAGATTTTCCGCGGGCTTTCTCCAGGTCCAGCCTCTTCTTCTGGGTTCGTATTTGTCGAGGTCTTTCAGCAGCTCAACAACGTCGAGCTTTTCATTGGCTTTTAAAGGTTCCATGCTTACTTACCTCCTTTGAACGATGCAGCGACTTTATCCCAGCCTTCGCCGTTGGCGAGCTTGGTGCCTGCTTCGGGAATGGAAATGTTTTCGATCTTGGAGAGCTTATAGACGCAGTGGCCCGCGCCCTTGCCCATCAGACCGTGATCCATGCAGCCGTTGACGATCTTCTGCGTATCCAGGGAAGAGATTCCCATGCGCAGCAGAACGGAACGCTCCACGGAGGGGGTGGTGTTCTTGTAGCCCAGTTCCAGGAGAGGATCCACGACCTGTGCGGTCAGCTCCCAGAATCTGTTATACAGCTCTTCGTCGGAAAGATTCGCAATATGCTTTCTTCTTTCCTCGAAATCGTCTGCTCTTTTCATCCTTGTTTCTCCTTCAATATATGCAGTGACTTACTTCAGCTCTTCCAGGACCTTCTTGACGAATTCCGGCGTGGAGTTGGTCTCTTCCGCCAGGAAAGCGATATCGTCTTCGTCGATGTCGAAGGAACCGTACTTCTTGCAGGCCTTCTTGATGAAGGACTTTCTCATGTGGTCCAGATCCATGTCGATGGTCTTGATATAGCTCGGATCCTTGGGCAGGATGATGTTTTCGCCGGGCTTATCTTCCTTGTTCGGGTCACCGAACTTGATCTCGATGCCGTTCTCTCTCGCGAATGCCAGCTGGGGCTGTACGTGCTTGCCTGCGCCGGTGTATTCGGTCTCGGAGATAATGATGTATTCGTCTGCGGGCAGTTCCTGAGCCAGGGAGAAGGCTGCTGCCAGAGCGGTGTTGCCTGCGGGGCCTCTCTCGATGCCTTCCAGGTTGGCCAGCGCTTCGGTGATGTACATAACGTCGCCCTGCTTAACGGTGACGTATCTCTCCATGTAGCGCAGAGGTCTTGCGGCACTTCTGGGTACGTCGGAGTGGTCGGGGTCAACGGCATAGGGTACGCCGAAACCGGTGTGACCCGTGGTGCAGCTCTTCTTATTGAAAGCGGTATCGGAAGCCATGTGCAGACCGGTGAGGTCGATGGAAGCTGCGACGCACTTGGTGTTGGTAGCGCCGGCCTTCATGAGGCCTCTAGCGGTACCGGTCATCATGCCGCCGCCTGCGGAGGTGCAGACCACCATGGCGGGGTCCTTACCATACTTTTCTCTGCACTGCATGGCGATCTCGTAGCCGAGGGTCTCGACGCCGGCGATGCCGTAGGGGGAGTACAGGGAAGCGTTGAAGTAACCGGTGTCTTCCAGGATGGACAGGAAGGTGTAGAACAGTTCGGGGCCGACGGTCAGCTGAACAACTTCTGCGCCGTAAGCTTCGCACTTTCTGGCCTTCTCGATGATCTCGGGCTGGCCTACGCCGTGGGAGTCGAAGCATTCCTGCACGATGATGCACTTCAGACCCTGCATGGCTGCCTGGGAAGCAACAGCAGCGCCGTAGTTGCCGGAAGTAGCTGCCATAACGCCCTTGTAGCCCATCTTCTTGGCGGTAGCAACGGCGCAGGCCGCTCTTCTTGCCTTAAAGGAACCGGAGGGGTTCGCTGCCTCGTCCTTTGCGAGGATGGTAGCGCCGTAGCCGGGCTTAGCATACTTTCTGGCCAGAGCGGTCAGGTTTCTGAGCTCGAGGATCGGGGTGTTGCCGACGCCGGTCAGAGACTGAACTCTTTCGATCTCTTCCAGGGTGTAGCCGGTGGAGGCCATCAGGCCTTCGTAGTCGAAGCGCATCTTGCCGGATTCGAACTGATCGTAATCCAGGCCCATGGCTTCCTTCATGATTTCATTGTTTCTTCCCATTACGGAAGCGTAGTCTTTAGCCAGTGCCATTATTCTTCACCTCCGAACAGGATCTCTCTCAGCTGACGGTCGATCTGAACGAGTTCGGGAACGAACTTGCCGTAGCTGTGGGTATAGTAGGGGTTGACTTCCACGAGGGTGCCGTATTCGATGCGGTTGGTCGCGGTCTCTACCTGGACCTCGTCGCCGATTTCAGCGTCTGCGCACAGAAAGCCCTTGACCCACATTTCCAGGGGTACCTTGGCCGTATCTGCGGGCAGGTTGGGGTTTCTGCCTTCTGCGGGCAGCACCACTCTGTGGATGCGTACCCAATCACCTTTCTTTGCCATTCTTATTTCTCCTTCATATTGGGAGCGGTCACCGGAAAAGGTGACCGCCTCCAAAAACACTCACTGCGTTAGAACTACTTTACGATCTTCTTTTCTTCTCTGATGAGGTTGCGGAAGTCGCCCATGATAGCTCTGGGAATGGGCAGGTCGATCATGGTCTTCAGACCAGCTTCTGCGTTGATGACCATGGGGATCATGTTGACGCACATAGCGATGGTGCCCAGGCCGCCTTCGATTTCGGGGCTGTTGCACAGATTTACGTTCGGGGTACCCTTGATGATGACATAGTCACCGGTCTGAACGCCGACCTGTTCGGGCTCGATCTGCTGCGGGTGATCCATGTGAACGGGGATGCCGTTGGACAGCTTGGCTTCTGCGGTCATGGCAACGCCTGCGCAGGAACCGGCGGCTGCGAAGCCGTAGGGGCTCTTTCTGTCGACATCGGTGGTGATGGGGTTCATGTCCTGAGCGAACTCAGCAACTTCCAGACCCATACCTTCTGCCATCATGCCGACGGATTCCGCGAAACCAACGTGACCGGACATGGTGTGGTTGGCCTTTCTCTTCTGGAATTCTTCGACGGAGATGCCGATGCCCTGTTCTTCCATAACGACGGGGCCGAACGGGGACAGGGAGTTAACTCTTCTGGAGGTGATCTCTTCCACGTCGGTCAGAACGCCGGTCATGACCAGAACGAGCAGGTCCATGATGTGGCCGGGGTTGACGCCGGTGCCCAGAACGGTAACGCCGTTCTTCTTGGCAACTTCGTCCAGCTTAGCGGCCAGTTCGGGCTGCTGAGCCTTCGGATAGGACATTTCTTCCGCGGATGTGATGACGTTGATGCCCTGTTCCATGATGTAGACGAGCTTGTCATACGCATTCTTGGTGAAGGAGTCGGTGCAGAGCAGTACGATGTCTGCAGCGCCGGGCTTGATTACGTCTTCGTAGGAGCCGATGATGACGT
>JAGAHX010000039.1 GCA_017626845.1 Bacillota bacterium | reverse complement strand
GAACTCCCTGTTCAAGTATCTCATCAAGCAGGCCGTAGTGCGCTATTACAATGGTGTCGAATACGTAAATCAGTAAAACCATGGATAAGATCATCGAGAAGAAGACCGGTTGGCGCGTGGCGTTCACGAAGAAGGCCCTGCTTTGGTGGCTGGGGGCGCTGCTGGCGGCGTTCATCATCTATCTGATCGCCCGTCCGAACAACAAGACGCTGCGGGTAGATAAGGACACTGTGACGATTGCCAGCGCCGTCAAAGGCGAGTTTAACGACTACATCCGCATCAGCGGCCGTGTTCAGCCGATGACGACGATTCAGTTGAGCCCGCAGGAAGGCGGCATCGTTCAGACCATCCTCATTGAGGAAGGATCCACCGTGCACGCTGGAGACCCCATCCTGATCCTGAGCAACGACAATCTGGACCTGCAGATCCTGAACTCCGAGGCTGAACTGGCCGAGAAGGAGAACATCCTCCGCAACACGCAGATCCAGATGGAGCAGCAGAAGCTGGATGTCCGGCAGAACGTGCTGGAGTACGGCACGCAGGTGGACCGCCTGAAGCGGGCCTACGAGCAGCAGAAAGCCCTTTACGAGGACAAGCTCATCGCCAAGGAAGATTATCTGAAGGCCGAGGAGGATTACCGCCTGGCCCTGCAGAAATATGAGCTTATCCGCGAACGTTCCAAGCAGGACAGCCTGTATCGGGGCACCCAGATTGACCGTATGGAAGAGAGCCTGGACAATATGCTGCTGAATATGCAGATGATCCGCAAGCGGAAGAGCAACCTCATCGTGAAGGCCCCCATCGACGGCGAACTTGGTCTGCTGGACGTGGTGCTTGGCCAGAGCATTGCCAGCGGCACCAAAATCGGCCAAATCAACAGTGTAGGCACCTACAAGGTGGAAGCCCAGATAGATGAACACTATATTGACCGTGTAGTCGAAGGCCTGCAGGCCACCTTTGAACGCCAGGGAGAAACCTTCTCCACTGTCATCCGCAAAGTCTATCCGGAAGTGCGGGAAGGCAAATTCAAGGCCGATTTCAAGTTTGACGGCGAGCAGCCTGACAATATCCGAAGTGGCCAGACCTACTACCTGAACCTCCAGCTGGGCCAGCCGGAAGAGGCAGTCATCATCCCGAGAGGAACCTTCTACCAGAAGACCGGCGGAAAATGGATCTACGTCGTTAACAAAGAGGGCACCAAGGCTGTGAAGCGGGAAATCCGCATCGGCCGCCAGAATCCGCAGTACTACGAGGTCCTGGAAGGCCTGGAGCCTAGCGAAAAGGTGATTACCTCCGGGTATGAGACATACGGGGATAGTGATGTATTAGTGTTTTAAGCAATGAAGATATTCAGAAAAACCGGCGTCTCGACGCTGATTAACATCCTGGGTATGAGCGTGGCGTTTGCCGCTGCGATGATCCTGATGGTGCAGGTGCGCTGGGATACGACCTATGATGCCAATTACGAAGGACACAAGCAGGTGTTCCGGTTGGAGAACAATTGGATGGACAAGGGGTTGTTCAGCACGTCCTTTTCCCGGCCGATGATAGAAATCGCCGAGGCGGCAAGTCCCAATATCGAGGCTGTGGGGACTTATTGGACCATGCCCCACGAAGCTACATTAAAGAAAGACGGTGAAGAGACGGTGTTTTCCGTTCCCTCTGCCAGAGTTGACAGCTCCATGTTCTCCGTCTTCCCCTTTGAGTGGGTCGAGGGCTCGGCACGGGAATTCACCGCCGGCGAGACTGCCGTCGTTAGCGAGGAATATGCGAAGACCTTCTTCGGCGACGAGAGTGCCCTTGGCAAAAATTTCAAGGCCGGTAACGGAGTGGAAGTTCAAGTCGTTGGCGTTTTCAAGGATATGCCCAAAAACTCCAACATGCACTATGGCGTGCTTGTTAATCTGGGTGACGAATTCCTTGATAACACCAACGAGTGGTCCTTCCTTGCTTTTGTAAAGCTGAAAGATCCA
Organism: Bacillota bacterium; assembly: GCA_017626845.1. Classification (GTDB taxonomy): domain Bacteria; phylum Bacillota; class Clostridia; order Peptostreptococcales; family Anaerovoracaceae; genus RUG11894. Next base: position 13 of record JAGAHX010000039.1, on the reverse strand, counting down.
TCCCTGGCCAAGG
>JAGAHX010000003.1 GCA_017626845.1 Bacillota bacterium | reverse complement strand
TCTATGAATACGTGTGGCATTTCTATCCTATGGAGAGACCGCACGCATCCGATAATTATCTAACGCCTGCAGAATACAGCAGGCAGTAAAACTTATTGTTGCACTCTACTTTTTGGGGTACACTTCAGCTTCGACTATTTCGCTTGGAAAGTTGGTGTACATTTTGCAAAACAACGATTTGTACACACAGTTTTGGCCATTAAACCCGAAAATCTGGTGTACTTCTTGCAAAACAGCGATTTATGCACACAGCTTCGACTATTTCGCTTGGAAAGTTGGTGTACATTTTGCAAAACAACGGTTTGTGCACACCGTTTTGGTCATTAAGCTCGAAAAACCGGTGTGCATTTTGCAAAACAGCGATTTGTGCACACGGGTTCGGCCTGCTTGCATGGAAATCCTGTGCACTTTTTGATAGCTTGCGATTTGTGCACCAAAGTTCACTTCACGGCCTGCCAGAGAGCAAAAACTTAATGCTTGAACAATCCGCCCAGCTTCTCCAGCAGCCCGCCGACGGAGTCTTTAATGCTGTCCGTAACGGTCTGCACCTGATCGACGCCGCCCTGGATCTTCTGGATGGTCTCGTTCAGTCCGCGGAAGTACTCGATGACCGGGGGCAGGTAACGGAAGCCCAGATAGGCCAGGAGTGCTAAAAACACACCGAATAGAACGAGTTTTATATTGCGCATGGCATCGCCTCTGCGCTTTTCCTGCATCAGCTCCACCAGCATTTCGTGGTCGGTCATAGCAGAGATCGGTTTTAACATGATATAATACCTCCATCGGGAAAATTATAACGGCTAAGGCGACCGGATTCAAGAAAACGGAGAAGAGAACGGCATGCACAGCATCGCGGACAGCAAGGCAGCAGAGGACTTATTGCGCAGTTTAGTGCAGATCGAAAGCCCATATTTTCATGAGGACGAGGTGATGGATCTCGTGCTCCGCTGGCTGCGGTCACATGGCCTTCCGGCAGAACTGCACACGTTTTACGAAGACCGGGAGACCCATTTTCACGGCAAGAACGTGCACGGCTGTCTGGACAGCGGCAAGCCCGGTCCCGTCATCTATCTCAACGGCCATCTGGATACGGTACCGTTATGCGGCGGCTGGACGAGAACGCCTTACGAAGGGGTCGTGGAAGACGGAAAGCTGTATGGCGTCGGCGCCCTGGATATGAAGAGCGGCTGCACGGCGATGCTGCTGGCCCTGAAAGCTTTTGCGGAAGATGCCGGGGACCGCTTCTGCGGCAAGGTGATCTATCATTTTGTGTCCGACGAAGAAGGGCCCTACGGCCTCGGTACAGTCTTTGCGATCGAAGACGATCTGGACGGCATCCGCAGCGGTGCAGATCTCGCCATCATCTGCGAACCTTCCGCAGGCTTCGCTGGTCTGCCGCACCCCTGCGTGTGCCTGGGCGCCCGCGGCGGATATAATTATACGATCACCCTGCACGGAAGATCCGCCCATGCGGCGACGCCGGATCTGGGGGTCAACGCGGTGACCGAAGCAGCGAAGGTGATGCTGGAACTGGAAAAGACGGTGCCTGCGGAAGATCCGCTGCTTGGCAGCGGCGATCTGTGCGTCATCGATCTGAAGACGCGGCCAAGTGCCTGCAGCGTGCCGGACTTTGCACAGATAGAGGTCTTTGCGCACACCGTGCGGGGCGAGACCATGGAGACGCTGCGAATGCAGGCGGAAGAAGCGATCCGAAGGGCGGACATCCGCTGCAGCTGGGAGATCGCATTCCGGCAGCCTCCTGTGGACGGCGGCGGGTTCGACGGCGGCTTTATGCCCTACGCCTCGGACGGGGATGACCCAACTATCCGCTCCCTGTTCGGATCGATCGAGCGCATCTGCGGCAAGGCGCCCGGCATCTCCTACATGCCCAGTATCGGAGATTTCAACAACGTGGGCGGTCTTTTGGGCATACCCTGTGTGCTGTGGGGCCCGGCCGGCGCAAATTATCACAGTGCGGACGAATACGTGGAACTGGACAGCGTCGCCGAAACGGCCGACGTTTTATATGACTTTTTGATGAAGATCAACGGAGGATGCCAATGACTCCCATCATTTTCGATCTGGAATGGAACCAGCCCCTGAAAGGGCGTACGCCGGTGGAGGGTCTGCCGGACGAGATCATTCAGATCGGTGCGGCAAAGATCGACCTGGAAGGCAATGTGCTGGACACGTTTTCCCAGATCGTAAAGCCTTTTTACTATACGAAACTCAATAAAGACGTGGCGGAACTGACGCTGCTGAAAGACGAAGATCTGGAAGGCGGCTTGCCGTTTGCGCAGGCCATGGATGCGTTCCGCGCCTGGTGCGGTGAAGAGTATGTGCTGCTGTCCTGGAGCGCGACGGACGGATTCGTGATGGCCCGCAACTGCGAGAAGTTCGGCTACGGCACGGACTGGATGCCGAAGATCTTCGACGCCCAGCTGATGTTCGACGATTACGAGATGCAGGAAGACCGCAGCTGGCCGCTGAATTACGCGCTGTATCACTTTCAGGAGAAGCCGGACGGCGCCCATAACGCTCTGGCGGATGTCCTGAGCACGGCGCTGGTCCTGAAGCATCTGGATCTGGAGGAAGCCCTGGAAGACGAATACTTCCTGTGCTGGCCCAGAGACGGGGAGGCGGACGATGCCGACTGATCTGCAGTTTTTCCCCGCGGGCGACCGGGCGATTTTGGCGCAGCTGGGGAAGGAAATCGACGAAGCGGTGAACGACAGGGTGCGGACGCTGTACCGTGCGGTCCTTGCCGCGGCTGACCCGGCCATCATCGAGGCGGTTCCCGCTTACACGACCGTGCTGGTGCATTACCGGCCGGAAGTGCGCAGTTTCGCGGAAATGAAGGCCTTTCTGACCGATCTGGCATCCAAAACAGCGGCGGACAACACCGCGGAAACCGGCCGTCGAACGCTGGTGGTCCCCGTGTGCTACGGCCTGCATTTCGGTCCGGATCTCTGGGAGATAGAAGAAAAACTGGGCCTTTCCCGTCAGGAGATCATCGACATTCATTCCAGCCGGGATTACCGCATCTACATGATGGGATTTTTGCCCGGCTTTGTGTATCTGGGCGGCATGGACGAGCGGCTTGCTTATCCCCGGCTCAAAAAGCCGCGCCTTCGCATTGAAGCAGGCGCCGTGGGCATCGCCGGCGGCCAGACGGGCATCTATCCGTCGGTCTCGCCCGGCGGCTGGCGCATCATCGGCAATACGCCGATCCTTCTGTTTGACCCCTCCAAAGAACCTGCCGTTCCGGTCTCTGCCGGCGATGCGATCCGCTTTCGCCCCATCCCGGTGGACGAATGGTACGAGATAAAGCATCGGGTGCAGAAAGGACAGTACGAACCGGAGGTGATCCTATGAAGATCAAAGTGATCGCGCCCGGCGTGCTGACGACGGTGCAGGACGCAGGACGCTTCGGCCATCAGGCGGCCGGCATTCCGGAAGCGGGTGCCATGGACCGGGCTTCCCTGGCGCTGGCGAACGATCTGCTGGGAAACCCGGAAGACGCGGCCGCGCTGGAGCTGACGGTCTTCGGGGGAACCTTTGAATTTGACGGAGAGGGCACCATTGCCCTTACTGGTGCGGACATGCGGCCTTTTCTGGACGGAAACCGCATGGCGATGGACGCTGCGGTTTCGGTCCAGGCAGGAGACCGGTTGGAACTGGGGTCCGCCGCGCAAGGCGTACGAACCTATCTGGCAGTCTCCGGCGGCATCGACGTGCCGGTCGTTTTAGGCAGCCGGTCTACGGATTGGAAGAGCCGGCTGGGCGGGCTGGAAGGAAGAAAACTGAGAGCAGGAGACGTGCTGGAGAGTGGCACGGATGGCGCTTCCCTTCGACAAACGGCTGCTGAGCTTGTCGAAACACAGGGATCGTCTTGGAAGCAACCCATCCTGCAGCGTCTGGCGCAGGCCACGGATCCGGAAGGCGTTACGCAGATCCGCTTCCTGTTCGGTCCCCAGGACAGTATGTTCGGGGAAGAAGCGAAGCGGACATTTACGGAAAGCATCTATACCCTCAGCGCCGCCTGCGACCGCATGGGCTACCGGCTGGAAGGTGCGGCAGTCCCGTCTCTGAACGGTACAGATATTATCTCGGAGGGCATCTGCTTCGGGTCGATCCAGGTGCCGGCGAACGGCCAGCCCATCGTGATGATGGCCGACCATCAGACCACCGGCGGCTACGCGAAGATCGGGACCGTCCTCTCGGAAGACCTGCCGCTGCTGGCGCAGCTGGGTCCCGGGAAAAAGATCCGTTTCGTTCCGGTCTGTTTATAGAAATCGGGTGAATCGCAATGAAGAACATCGACATCAACAGCGACCTGGGAGAATCCTTCGGCGCTTATACTCTGGGAAACGATGCGGAGGTGCTGCGCTATGTCACATCCGCTAACATCGCCTGCGGATTTCACGCATCCGACCCCTTAACGATGCAGAAGGCGGTTCGTCTGGCGAAGGAAGCCGGTGTAAAGATCGGCGCGCATCCCGGATATCCGGATCTCGTGGGATTCGGCCGCCGGGAGATGAAAGTGGCTCCTGCAGAATTGAAGGCTATGGTGCTTTATCAGGTCGGCGCGTTGCAGGCAATCTGCCGGGCGGAAGGGGTAAAACTGCATCACGTAAAGCCCCACGGCGCCATGTATAACATGGCGGCAAAGGACGAGAAACTGGCGGAATCAATAGCGGAAGCCGTGGCTGCGGTGGACGGGTCACTGGTCCTGGTGGGGCTATCCGGCAGCTGCATGAAGGCTGCGGCGGAGAAGTACGGCCTGGCCTTTGCTGCGGAGGTCTTTGCGGACCGGGCCTACGAGGACGACGGCAGCCTCGTGAGCCGCACCAAACCCGGTGCCATGATCGAGGACGAGGATCTGGCGATCCGGCGCATGCTGCATCTGATCGAGACCGGCACGGTCGAAAGCCGTAACGGCAAGGAGATCCGGCTGGAGGCCGACACGATCTGCGTGCACGGCGACAGTCCCAAGGCCGTTCTGTTCGCAAAGAAACTGCGCGAGGCCCTGGATGCAAGGATTGCGACGAAATAGACGGAGAACAGTATGGCAGTAAGAACGGAACAATTGGACAGCGACCACGAACGGCTGAACGAGGCGATCCGCTTTGCGGTGGAGGCCCATGCGGGTCAGCTGCGCAAAGGCACGCAGCTGCCTTACATCGTGCACCCCATGGAGGTGCTGGCGATCCTGGCAGGCATGGGCGCTTCCTTCGACGTGATGATCGCAGGCGTGCTGCACGACTGCATCGAGGACGCGGAAGTGGGCCGGGAGGAGATCGCGGCGAAGTTCGGCGAAAAGGTCGCGGACATGGTGGCAGCGCATTCCGAGAAGAAGGAACTTCCCTGGGAAGAGCGCAAATCCATCGCACTGGACGAACTGGAGGCGGCGGATCCGGACTTTCAGAAGATGGTCCTGGCGGATAAGCTGTCCAACATGCGGGCGATCGCCAGGGATCTGAAGAAGGTGGGGGACGAGCTTTGGAACCGCTTCCACGCCCCGAAGGAGAAGCAGTCCTGGTATTATTCCGAGAGCATCGACGCCCTGGAGGCTCTGCAGTTCGACGACATGGCGGAAGAGTATTTCTGGGAGCTGAACGATCTCTACAAGGACGTCTTCGTCGAATACTATTATGACCCTGTGGATCAGCGCATGTTCCAGAAAGCGCTGCACGAGGATTACTGCCACGTGTTCGAGCGGGGTGAATGCATCTGGTACGAGGGGGACAAGCTTCCCGCAGATCTGGTGCCAGTGGACAAGCTGTTCGCCGAGCGCATGGAGGCGAACTGGACGGAAGAGATGATGGACGTCAGCCTGGGGCCCGTCAGCTAGACCTACATTAACCAGACGAATAAAACGGAAATTTCTATCGGATATGTAAATGAATCAATTTGCATATCCGATTTATAATGAAATTGATCGTTTTATAAAGGAGTTTTTATGAGTTATGAACTTCCCGCGCAGTTTGCGCAATTCGGAGAAGCCCGCAAAAATGGGTTTCTGCGGGTCAAAAATATCAAAGAAAACGGCGGCAGAGTCGCCGGCACGTTCTGTACGTTTACGCCCCAGGAGATCCTGGATGCTGCCGGGGTCAGCCCGGTGTCTTTATGCGGTATGAGCGAGGAGACGATCCCCGCGGCGGAAGCGCACCTGCCGAAGAATCTGTGCCCCCTCATCAAGTCGAGCTACGGCTTCGCGGTATCCGATAAGTGCCCGTACACGTATTTTTCCGACATTATCGTGGGGGAGACCACCTGCGACGGCAAGAAGAAAATGTACGAGCTGCTGGGCGAGATGAAGGACGTCTATCTGCTGCACCTGCCCCAGGGTGACCGCGAGCATGCGCTGGAGCAGTGGACGCAGGAAGTGCAGCGGTTCCGCGAATTCCTGGAGAAAAAGTTCGGCGAAGCCATTCCGGACGAATCGATCCGGGATGCGGCCAGAGCGCGCAACAAGGAGAGATCCTGCCGGAGACGCCTGATGGAGCTGCAGAAACTGCAGCCTCCCGCGAGCACGGGTTATGCGGTCTATAAAGCGCTGGAAGGCGCCGGTTTCTACTTCGACGTGGAAGAGGTCTGCAAGGAACTCACCCGTCTGGCGGACGGGCTGGAAGCCGATTACGCAGCCGGAAAGCGCCCGGTTTCCGCGGATGCCAAGCGCATCCTGATCACGGGCTGCCCCATCGGCGGCGTGCTGGAGAAGACCGTCAAGGCCATCGAGGCCGCAGGCGGCGTCGTGGTATGCTTCGAGAACTGCTCCGGCATCAAGGCGACGCTGGACGATGTGGACGCAGATGCCCCGGATATCGTGCAGGCGGTCGCGGAGAAGTATTTAAAGATCGGCTGTGCCGTCATGACCCCGGACAGCCGCCGTCTGGCGCTTCTGGAGAAACTGGTGGACGAATACAAGGTGGACGGTGTCGTGGAGATCGATCTGCAGGCCTGCACGGCCTACACGGTGGAGAGCACGACCGTGCGCCGCAAGATGGAGAGCCTGGGCATGCCCTATATGGCGATCGAAACGGATTACTCGCTTTCGGACAGCGGCCAGCTGGCCACGAGACTGGAAGCGTTCCTGGAAATGTTATAAACGTGTCGTAAGGAGGACGAAAGTCTATGATCACAGTAGAATGCAGGGGAGAGCAGTGCCCCATCCCCGTCGTAAAGACCATCAAGGCCATTGGTGAAATGAAGGAAGCGGATACGGTCCAGACCCACGTGGACAACGAGACCGCCGTGCAGAACCTGACGAAACTGGCGGAGAGCAAGGGGTTCGCCGTCAAGTCCGAGAAGATCGAGGACAAGCACTTTGTCGTTACGATGGAGGTCACCGCGCCCGGCGCAGCAGCTGCTGCAGAGGAACCGGCCGTTTCCTGCATCCCCGACAGAAGAGGCAGCACCGTCTACGCCTTCGGTACCAACGTGATGGGCGGCGGCAACGACGAACTGGGCGCCACCCTGATGAAGGGCTTCATCTATGCTGTTTCCCAGCTGGATGAACTGCCCAAGACCATGCTGTTCTATAACGGCGGTGCGAAGCTTACGGTAGAAGGCTCCGCTTCTCTGGAAGACCTCAAGAGCCTGCAGGCGCAGGGCGTGGAGATCCTCACCTGCGGCACCTGCCTCAACTTCTACGGACTGTCCGACAAGCTGGCGGTGGGCAAGGTCACGAACATGTATGCCATCGTCGAAAAGCTCAATGGCGCCGGCCACATCGTAAAGCCCTAATATGGTCGGGATCGGGATCGACATCGGCTCTTCCTGCGCCAAGGCGGCTGTTACGGAGGATGGTAACGTTCTTCTGACGGAACAGATGCCGACGGGCTGGAGCAGCAAGGATACGGCGGAGGCGCTGCGGCAGAAATTGTGCGCGGCGGGGTTTGACCCTGCGCAGCTCCCCTGCATCGCCACGGGCTACGGCCGCGTGGTAGTTCCCTATGCCCGCAAAGCCGTCACGGAGATCACCTGCCATGCCAAAGGGGCGCAGAAGTTGTTTGGAAAAGACGTTCTGGACATTCTCGACATCGGCGGACAGGACACGAAAGTCATCTGTCTGCGGGGCGGCAGCGTCAAGGATTTCCTGATGAACGACAAGTGCTCCGCCGGCACCGGCCGCTTTCTGGAAGTGATGGCGAACACGCTGGGCATGGACCCTTCTTCCATGATCGCCCTGGCGGCAAAGGGAAATGACGCGGGCATCAGCTCCATGTGCACCGTTTTTGCGGAATCGGAAGTCATCAGTCTGATCGGCAAAGGGGAGCCCAAGGAAAACATCGCCTGCGCTGTCGTCGCATCCATCGCGCGCAAGATCGCGTCTCAGGCCAGCCGCCTCCGGGAACCCGGCGTTCCCGCCGTCCTGACGGGCGGTCTGTGCGAAGCATCGTATCTGAAGGATGCTTTAGGAAAAGAATTGGGCACGGCTGTCGAGAGCTGTCCCGATGCACGATTCGCAGGCGCCATCGGCGCGGCGCTGCTGGCGGAAAAACGGCAGAAGGCATAACAGGAAACGAATATGATCTATCTGGACAATGCAGCAACCACATATCATAAGCCGCAGACGGTGATCGATGCGGTGGTCTCGGCCATGCAGGGGATGGGCAATTCCTCCCGGGGCAGTCACAGCGGGGCGCTGAAGGCGGCCCGCACGGTGTACGATGCCCGCTGCAAGGCGGCGGCCTTATTCGGCTGCGCTGACCCCTCCAGGGTCATCTTTACCGCCAATTCCACGGAGGCGCTCAACATCGCCATCTCCGGCCTGTTTACGGCGGGGGACCACATTATTTCCACGGATCTGGAGCACAATTCCGTGCTGCGGCCGTTGTACCGGCTGCAGGCGGAAGAGGGCATTTCTTTGGATTTCGTGCGCGCGGATAAGCAGGGCTGTGTGGACTACGGAGATTTCGAGCGGCTCATCCGGCCTGAGACGAAGGCCATCGTCTGCAACCACGCTTCCAATCTGACGGGCAATATGCTGGATCTGGCGCGGATCGGCGCAATCTGCAAGGTGTACGGTCTGCTGCTCGTCGTGGATGCTTCCCAGACAGCGGGCTGCGTCCCCATCGACATGGAAAAGATGGGCATCTCGGTGCTCTGCTTTACGGGTCACAAGGGTCTGTACGGGCCCCAGGGCACCGGCGGCCTGTGCATCGCGGAAGGCGTGGAAATAAGGCCCTTTAAGGTCGGCGGATCCGGCGTGCAGTCGTTTTCGAAGACGCAGCCGGTGCAGTATCCGACCCGCCTGGAAGCGGGCACGCTCAACGGCCACGGCATCGCGGGGCTGGCAGCGGCGTTCGACTTTATCTCAGAAACGGGTGTAGAAGCGATCCACGCGAAGGAGATCGCCCTGATGCGCAGGTTTTACGAAGGTGTGAAGGATGTCGACGGGGTGACCGTATACGGCGACTTCTCCACGGATGAGCGGGCGGCGATCGTCGCATTGAATATAAAGGACTACGAATCCGGCGAAGTGTCCGACGAACTGTCGGAGACCTACGGCATCGCGACCCGGCCCGGCGCCCACTGTGCGCCGCGGATGCACGAAGCGCTGGGAACTGTTGAACAGGGTGCAGTGCGGTTTTCTTTCTCCTATTTCAACAGGTCGGAAGAGGTGGATGCTGCGGTCGCAGCGGTAAAGGAGATCGCAGAATAATGCGGGAGAAGAAACTCAGATTCATCATCACGTTCCATACGACCACGGACGCCATGGCTTTCGAAAAGCACTGCCTGGCGGCGGGGCTCCCCGGCAGGCTCATCCCGGTGCCGACCTCCATCACGGCAGGGTGCGGCATGTCCTGGATGGCGGACCCCGCGGACCGCGCTGCCCTCGAAGAAGCAATCAAAAAGGACGCCCTGAAGGTGGACGCCCTGTATGAAGTCGTGCACTAGATCTTCTTTCTCAGAATGTCGCCGGCCTTTATGCCGTCCGGCGCGGAGATCGTCAGGATACGCATCGGCGTAGCCGAACGGTCCAGCGGTTCGCCGTCTTCGTTCGTGATGGACGAGACGGCAAAGGGCGTTCCGGTATGTCCCGGGCTTAAAAATTCAATGGTATCGCCGACAGCGAACGGATTGCGCGTTTCGATACGCAGCAGTCCGTTTTTACTTGCCTCCAGCGCCGTCGCGACGAACAGCCAGTCGCGGACGTAGCCTTCGGTGTCCGGGATCAGCTGGTTCGGGTCACCGAAATAGAATCCGGTGCAGAACGGCCGGTGGCTGACCGTATCCAGCTCCTTGCGAAGCGCTGCAATGGGGGCCGCCTCGTCGATCGCCATGCGGTAGGCGTTGACGACCGTAGCGGTATAGAAGGGGGTGCGCATGCGGCCTTCGATCTTGAAGGAGCAGATACCGGCCTCTTCGAATTCCTTTAAATGTTCGATGCAGCAAAGCTCCTTGGAGCTCAGGATGGCGGAACCGCGGTCGTCCTCCTCGATCTTGAAGTACTCGCCGGGCCGCTTCTCCTCCATCAGGTAGTAGTTCCAGCGGCAGGTCTGGGCGCATTCTCCGCGGTTGCCGGAGCGCCCCGCCAGATAGGCGGACAGCAGGCAGCGGCCGGAGTAGCTCATGCACATGGCGCCGTGGACGAAAGCCTCCAGCTCCAGATCCTCCGGAACATTGGCGCGGATCTCTGCAATCTGCTGCAGCATAAGCTCTCTGGCCAGCACGATGCGCTTGACCCCCAGATCGTAATACACCTTCGCCGCCCGCCAGTTCATGCAGTTGGCCTGGGTGGAGACGTGGACTTCCATGTCCGGCACGGTCTCGCGGATCTGCGCGATGGCGCCGAGGTCCGACACGATGACCGCATCCACGCCGATCCCCTTCAGAAATCCCACGTATTCCGCCAGGGCGGGGATCTCGTCGTTTCTCGCGAATACGTTTACCGTTACGTATAATTTCTTGCCGACTGCGTGGATCTCCCGGCTCGCCTGGGCGAGTTCCTCCCGGGTAAATCCCACTTTGCTGGCCCGCATCTGCAGGAAGGGACCGCCGCAGTAGATCGCATCGGCACCGTAGCGCAGTGCGGTGCGCACACCTTCCATATCGCCGGCAGGCGCCAGCAGTTCCGGTTTTTTATGATCGCTCATGGTTTTCACCTTTTTCTTCTCCTGTTTTGCCGCATCATTGTACCATAATTCCCCGCTGTGGTAAAATAAACTATTAGAGTCTGTGCTCGAGGAAGAAATCATGACGGAAGAAAAACGCAGAAGACCGGAGATCCTGGCCCCGGTGGGCGGATCGGAACAACTGAAGGCAGCCGTGCGCTGCGGCGCAGATGCGGTGTATTTCGGATTGCCGAACTTCAACGCCCGCCGCAACGCGGATAACTTCGCAGGGGAAGGTCTGGCGGATACCATACGCTACTGCCACGATGCGGGGGTCAAGGTGTATCTTACCATCAACACGCTGGTGATGGACGACGAACTGTCCGCGATGCACGAGACGGTGGATACCGCGGCGAGAAGCGGTGCCGACGGCATCATCGTGCAGGATCTGGCGGTGGCGTCCTATGCGAAGAAACACTGGCCCGACCTGCCTCTCCACGCTTCCACCCAGATGGCGGTCTGCAATGCCGAGGGTATGCGCAAACTCCTGGACTACGGCTTTGTGCGGGTGGTCCTGGCGCGGGAGCTGACCCTGGCAGAGATCCGGGAGATCATCGCCGAGACCGGTGCGGACTGCGAAGTGTTCGTTCACGGCGCCCACTGCATGAGCGTGTCCGGCAACTGCTACATGTCTTCCCTGTTCGGCGGAAGATCCGGCAACCGGGGCCTGTGCGCCCAACCCTGCCGCTTGGACTGGCAGATCCGGGGCAGAGACCATGCGCTGTCCTTAAAAGACATGTGCTATTTTCCCCACATGCAGGAGCTGGCGGAGACCGGCGTGGGCTCCCTGAAGATCGAGGGCCGGATGAAGCGGCCGGAGTATGTGGCGGCCGCGGTGACCGCCTGCAGACAGGCGCTGGACGGCGGAAAGCCGGATCTGGAGACCCTGCGCAGCGTGTTTTCCCGCAGCGGATTTACGGACGGCTACCTGACGGGGAAGCGCACTGCAGACATGTTCGGCTACCGCACGAAGGAGGACGTGACCGCTGCCGGCGGCGTTCTGGAAGACCTGGCACGCCTCTACGACGTTCCCGACGCAAAACATCCGGTCGACTTGTTCTTCCTGGCGCAGGAAGGCATGCCGCTCAAGCTGACGGCGAAGTGCGAAGGGTTTTCCGCCGAAGCGGAAGGGGAGACCCCGGCAGAAGCCAGAAAGCTGGAACTGGACGAGGAACAGGTGCGCCGCAGTCTGGAAAAGACGGGCGGAAGCGCCTACGAACTGCATAAGCTCCGTTGCCGTATCGATCCCGGCCTGTTCGTTCCCGCATCTTCCCTGAACGCGCTGCGAAGGGACGTTTTAATGCAGTTGGATGCTGCCCGCAACCGGCAGTATGTGAGAAAGCGCATCGATGAGGCGGACGAGGCTCTTCCCGCATACAGCGCACCGGAAACGCCTCAGCTGCGGCTCCGCTTCGAAAAGGCATCCCAGCTTTTCGACGTGCCGGAGGATGCGGCGGTCATCCTGCCGGCAGCAGAGATCGCCGCGCATCTGGATCTGGCAGAGCGGTTTGCCGGAAGACTCTGGGTCGAACTGCCGCCCCTGGTCTACGGCAGCGCGAATGCACAGAAGCTGCGGCAGCAGCTGGCGCAGCTCCCGGAAAGCGTAACCGATGCAGTCTGCAGCAACATCGGCAGTGTGCAGCTGGCGCAGGAGATGGGACTCTGTGTGCACGGAGGATTCGAACTCAACGTCCTGAATTCCGCATCGGCAGCGGAATACGAAGCGATGGGCCTGGCAGACGTAACGGTCTCTGTGGAGCTTGCCTTCGCAAAGGTCCGGAAGATGAAGGGGCGTCTTTCCAGAGGTGCGCTTCTCTACGGTTATCTGCCCCTGATGAAATGCCGGGCCTGCCCGGGCCGGACGGAGAAGGGCTGCGAAGGGTGCAGCGGCCTTTCGGAACTGACGGACCGCACCGGCGCGAAATTCCCTTTGATCTGCAGGAATAAACAGTATTCCGAGATCCTGAATTCCGTGCCTCTCTACGCCGCGGACCGGTCCGTGCCGAAACTGGATTTTGAAGAACTGTATTTTACGGTCGAAAGCGCGGAGGAATGCCGCCATGTTTTCGATCTGTACCGGGAAAAAGCGCCGGCGGACTTTCCCCGCACGGCGGGACTGTACTTCAGAGAGTTATTGTAAGGAGAACCAATGGGGAAAAAGGGTAAGATCATTGCGATCGCAGCGGCAGCCGTACTTCTGTGCGGCGGCATCTTTGCAAAAGTAGAATACGACAAATGGCACGATGCGCAGCCGCTCGCCGTGGCGCATGCAGCCGCAGCGGAACTGGCGGAAGCCATACCGGAGGCGGAGATCGACGCGGAAACGACCGGCCTGGACGGAAAATACGAAGCCGGCAAGGACAGCTATGCGTTTAAGGTGCTGGATAAAAACGGACGGGATCTGGGGGAGATCACGGTCGAGGCAACCGGTAAAAACCTGCTGGGCAAACCGCTTTACGAAGCGACGCAGATCCGCGGCCTGGTGCAGACCGAAGTCCTCGGCGCAAAAGAGTCGCTGTTCGCTGTGGAAGACCGGGGCGCTGATATTTTGATCACGGAAAACGACGAATCCCTGTTCGGGTCACGCGCCTTGTCCAAGACGGTCGATGGGCTGTTTACCGATCTGCAGGTCGTGCCCGGGGAAGGATTTACCCTGGTGAAGGCCCAGGAAAAGCGCCTGTATCTGACGGTCCCAGCGGTGGAGGACGAGGTGGAAAACATCCGGGAATCGCTGTCTGAAGCGCTGGCAAACGAACTGTTCCCGGAAGGGGAAGAGGTAAAATCCCTGGAGCTCACCGATCCTCTGTTCCTGGAAGAGGATGCGGCGGTCGTCTTCGGACGGTACGTCCACGGAACCCCGGAAGAGGAAGGGGTCGAGAGCTGCAAAGCCTTCCTGCTGAAGCAGAACAGCCGGGGCTACTGGACCATCCGTGCCGAGGCGGAAGACGAAGAGTCGATCCTCCCCTACACGGAAGAGTACGTCTTCGACATGCCCAGCTATCTGGAACCGCCGAAATCTGCGCCCCGCAGCCATCCGTATTACATCATGGTCAACCGGCAGATGAACACGGTCACGATCTACGAAAAGGGCAAGGACGGCAGCTACAGTGAGCCCATCAAAGCCATGATCTGCTCCTGCGGCAGAGAAGGGCACGAGACGCCCACAGGCGACTTCAAGATCCTCAGCTTTAAGGCAGCCTGGTGCTACATGATCGACGGCAGCTACGGCCAGTATGCTACTGGATTCCTGGACGGCGGCTATCTGTTCCACTCCGTCTGCTATACGGCTCAGGACAGGGCGACCCTGATGCGGGACGAATACAACGCGCTCGGCGATTTTGCCTCCGCGGGATGCGTGCGCCTGCAGGTGGCAGATGCCCAGTGGATCTTCGATAACTGCGAGGAGGGCACCGGCGTTACGATCTATGACGGTCCCAACCCCGGGCCTCTGGGTAAGCCTGAAAAAGCGGTGGAGGAGATCACCGAAGAAAACGACAACGGCTGGGAGCCGACAGACCCCGATCCCTTCAACCCCTGGAACGATCTCAATTAGGGTCAAAAACCGCAATTATGATTGAAATTGCAAGCTTTTTCGGGATATAATTATTTATTGAGCAATCACGAAAGGACAGTTGATATATGACGACAGACAAGCGGTTCGCGGTCCTCATCGACGCGGACAATATTTCGGACCGGTACATCAAGACCATCCTGGACGAGATGGCCGGCGAAGGCGAGGTGACGTACAAGCGCATCTACGGCGACTGGACGAAACCGGCGCTGGCGCCCTGGAAAAAGGTGCTTCTGGAGTACTCGGTGACCCCGATCCAGCAGTACAGCTACACCACGGGCAAGAACGCGACGGACTCCGCCATGATCATCGATGCCATGGATATCCTGTATTCCGGCAACGTGGAAGGCTTCTGCCTGGTCACCAGCGACAGCGACTTTACCCGGTTGGCCAGCCGGCTGCGGGAATCCGGCATGTTGGTCGTAGGCATGGGCGAAAAGAAGACGCCGAAGGCCTTCACCACCGCCTGCAACAAGTTTAAGTATCTGGATATCCTCTCCGGCAGTAAAGCTTCCTCCAAGTCCTCCAAGGCGGAAAAGGAGAAGGCGAAGGCCGAGAAGGAAAAGGCAGCCGCTGCGAAGGCCGAGAAGGAAAGAGCGGAAAAGGAAAAGGCCGAAAAAGAGAAGGCGGCCAAGGCCGAAAAGAATTCCAAGGGCGGCAAGGTGAAGTCCGTCAAGGTCATCCCCAAGCTCAAGGAAGAACCTCCCGTGGAGATCCACGAGGAACCGCCGGTGCTGGAAGAGGAAGAGGCCATTACGCCTCTGGACGCCATCCGCAGATCCCTCATCGACATTCTGCGGGAGGATTCCGACGAGGACGGCTGGGTATCCACTTCCGACCTGGGCAACAAGCTCCTAAAGCGCTACTCCGATTTCGACGTGAGAAATTACGGCTATTCCAAGCTGACGCCCTTCCTCAAGTCCCTGAAGGGCTTCGAGATGAAGTCGGTGCGCAACGAAAATTCCAGCGTCAAGCAGGTCTACTTAAGAGAAGAGCAGGAAAGCGATTACAGAGGGTAGACGTTCCATGACGAAGGCAGAACGGCAGGAAATGCTGAAAGAACGCTTGCAGACCATGCTGCAGCACGAGCGCGGCCTCTGGGCGTCCGGACGGACCCTCGTGGCCGGCGTGGACGAAGTGGGCAGAGGCCCTCTGGCAGGCCCCGTGGTGGCTGCTGCGGTCATCCTGCCCCAGGATTTCGACGTGCTGGGCATCGACGATTCCAAGAAACTCTCCCCGAAGAAACGGGAGGAGCTCTTCGAGATCATCAAGGAAAAGGCGCTGGCCTGGTCCATCGGCTGGCAGGGCCCGGAGGTGATCGATGCGGTCAACATCCTGGAGGCGACGAAAAAGGCCATGGCGGAAGCGGTAAACGGGTTGTCCGTAAGACCGCAGCATGTGCTGATCGACGGCAACTTTACCGTCCGTGCCCTGGATCTGCCCCAGACCGCGATCGTGAAGGGCGACGCCAATTCCACGTCCATTGCGGCGGCGTCGATCCTGGCGAAGGTGACGAGGGACCGCTATATGGAGGAGATGGCCCTGCAGTATCCGGGCTACGCCTTCGAAAGCAACAAGGGTTACGGCACAAAGGCACATTACGACGGGCTGAAGGCCCAGGGACCCTGTCCCATCCACAGAAAAACTTTTATATCCGATTATCTATGAACTACGAACAGAAAAAATCTACATTCGAACAGGAACTTATCAAATACGAAGCACGCTGCCGGGAATTGGCAGCCTGGCTGGGCGACCATCCCGAGATCTCCACGAAGGAGAAGGAGAGCTGCGCTAAGATCTGCGCGCTGCTGGAAGCGGAAGGCTTCGCCGTAGAAAGAGAATTTGCCGGCGTGGACCACGCCTTCCGGGCGGTCCGGCTGCCGGCGGGAAAACAGTATAAACACAAGATGGCCATCTTAACGGAGTACGACGCCCTCCCCGGTCTGGGAGCGGACGGCGGCCCTGGCCATGCCTGCGGTCACAACGTGTCCTGCGCCGTGAGCGTGCTGGCAGGATTGTCGCTGAACGCTCTGCAGGATGCACTGGACACGGAGATCGATCTCGTGGGCACTCCCGCGGAAGAGGTGATCTCGGGCAAGGTCCAGATGGAGAAGGCCGGCGTCTGGAACAACTACGATTTCGCCATGATGGTCCATATGGATGCGGACAACATGACCTCGCCCATCGCGCTGTCCACGTCCCAGCTGAGCGTCGTCTATCACGGAAGATCGGCCCATGCTTCGGGTGCGCCCTGGCTGGGTCAGAATGCGCTGAACGGTGCAAGACTCACGATGGATGCCATCGACATGCTGCGCCAGCACATGAAGCCCGGCTGCCAGGTGCACGGTGCGCTGGTGGAGGGCGGCGTGGTGGTCAACATCATCCCGGACCGCGCCAAGCTGAATCTGCAGCTGCGGGCCTTCACCTACCAGGACTGCCTGGATCTGCAGGAACGCATCACCCGCTGCATCCAAGGTGCTGCGATGGCCACGGAGACCGAGGCGGAGATCACGGTGCTGCATGAACCGATCAAGGATCTGAAGTTCAACGCCGCCTTGGACCGCATGACTGCGGAGAGCTTCGAAGAGTGCGGGCTGGCCTTAAGCCCCCGCCGCATCTTCGCTTCCACAGACGCCGGCAACGTCAGCTATATTTGCCCGACGCTGCAGCCTCTGCTGAAGATCGCCCCGGTGGGAACGGGACTTCATACGAGAGCATTCGAACAATGTGCGCGCTCCGAAGAAGCGATGGCAAGCATCGCGAACGGCGCCCGCATACTAGGATATACGGCCATGAAAGTCTTCGAAAGCGAAGAAAGTCTGGCAAAGGTCTGGGAGGACTTTAAAAAATGATCAAACCGAAAAAACTCAACCCCGGCGATACCATCGCCATCATCTCCCCGTCCAGTCCCACGAAGGACCCGACGGCGGTCCCTAGAGGCAAGGAATACCTGGAGAGCCTGGGCTACAAGGTCGTGCTGGGTAAGCATGTGGATGAATGGCGCGCCAACTACATCGCAGCTTCGGAAGAAGCCAGAGCGGAAGACCTCAACGAGATGTTCGCGCGCAAGGACGTGGACATGATCCTCTGCGCCCGCGGCGGCTACGGTGCGCTGCAGTTCATCGACAAGATCGATTTTGATAACATCAAAGCGAATCCCAAGATCTTCTGCGGCTATTCGGACATCACGTCCCTACACCTGGCCATCGGCAAGTTTGCAGGATTGGTAACGATCCACGGCGAGGTGCTGACCGCCATCAATCCCGGGATGAGCGCCTACACGAAAGACCATTGGCTGCGCTGCCTGACGACGACGGAGGAACACCGGGAGATCAAACTGGCAGAGCCCAACAAGTATCTGACCACGATCGCTCCCGGCAAGGCGGAAGGACCGGTGATCGGCGGCAATCTGTCTCTGCTGACAGCCAGCTGCGGCACGTTCTACCAGCCGGATCTGGCGGGCAAGATCCTCTTCTTTGAGGAAGTGGGCGAAGAGCCTTACTGCATCGACCGCTATCTGGCGCAGCTGCGCAACTGCGGCATGCTGAAGGACCTGAAGGGCGTCGTCATCGGCGAATGCGCTGACTGTAAGGATGCGTCCGGGTACTATCCCGACGTTATCGATACATTCAAATATTATTTTGCCGGTCTCGGCGTACCCTGTCTGTACGGGCTGCCCATGGGTCACACCCACGATCAGGCGGCTTTGCCCCTGGGCGTGCAGGTACGGCTGGATGCGGACGCCAAGACGTTCGAGATCTTAGAGAGCGGCGTAACGGAATAATTTTCAGAAGGAGGAACTATGAGAGGAGCATCTTACAAAAAAGGCGAGATCATCTTCCGGGAAGGTGACCCCGGCAACTGCATGTACGATATTTTCTGGGGCCGCGTAGGCGTCTACACGGGTTACGGCACACCCCAGGAGAAGAAATTGGCCGAACTCAAGACGGAGGATTTCTTCGGTGAAATGGGACTGCTGGACAACGCGCCCCGTTCCGCAACGGTGGTCTCCCTGTCCGACGACACCTATCTGGGGGTCATTACGGAAGGCGATTTCCACGAATACTTCGAGGAGAAGCCGGCCAAGGTCTTCCTTATCATGCAGCAGCTGAGCCAGAAGCTGCGCAAGACGACCCAGGATTATCTGGACGTCTGCCGTACGGTCCACGACGTCGTGGAGGAAGAAAAGGACAAGGGCGAAGGCACGCCCCATTCCGAAGACCTGGAGAAGTCTCTGCTGGAGATCTACAACTCCTATCTGTCCTATCCGTTCCTGGATATGTATTAGAGCGAAGCGAGGGAGACCGATATGAATACGAAGACATTCAACAAGGGCGACGTGATCGTCCGTCAGGGAGAATATGCCTCTACGATGTACGACATCACCTGCGGTAAGGTGAAGGTCGTTGCCGGCCTCGATACGCCGGAAGAGAAGGAGATCGCCCAGCTGGGCGAAGGGAACGTGTTCGGCGAGATGGGGCTCATCGAATGCCTGCCCCGCAGCGCCAGCGTGGTCGCGCTCGAAGACGGCACCCGGGTGCAGGAGATCTCCGCGGGAGAATTCTCCGAATATTTCAAGAACAGCCCCGATAAGGTGCTGGCCGTGATGCGCCAGATGAGCGCCCGCCTGCGGGAGACCAACCAGAAGTATGCGGATGCCTGCCGCACCGTCTACGATACCGTGGAGACCGAGAAGAAGGGCGAAAAGAAGAGCGGCGGCCTGCTGTCCCGCTTAAACTTCTTCCACAAGGAGTACCGGGATCTCCGGACGAAGTAGATGGCGAAAGAAACGTTTACACTTACTGTCCTCGGCGCAAGAGGATCGGTTCCGGCATGCGGAAAAGAATTTACGGGATTCGGCGGCTCCACCTCCTGCTACATGGTGCAGGCGGGGGAGCAGACCGTATTTCTGGACGCGGGCAGCGGACTCGTTTCCGCGCCTGCGGACTTTTCTGTGCCTCCGGTCATCCTGCTGAGCCACCTGCACCTGGACCATATCCTGGGCCTGGGCATGTATCCCCGACTGTCCCAGAAGGGGAAGCGCACGGACATCTACGTTCCCGCTGTCCCGGGGGAAGATCCCCAGGCGCTGCTGAACGGCGTATACGAGCCGCCCTATTGGCCGCTGACCCTCAGGAACTATGCAGGGGACGTGAACATCTGTGCCCTGAAAGATTCGATGGAAGCCGGCGCTTTGAAGATCGATGCCATCGACGGTTATCACCCCGGCGGCAGCAAGGTGTTCCGGCTGCAGTTTGATGGCCGGACGCTGGTCTATGCCACGGACCAGGAGCCGGATGAAGACGGCTTCGCAAAACTGGCCGCATTTGCAAAGGATGCGGATCTTCTGCTGTTCGACGGCCAGTACGCGGAAGCGGAATACGAAAGCCGAAAGGGATTCGGACATTCCACGGCGCAAAAGGGTATGGCTCTGATGGAACGCTGCGGGGCGAAGAAGTTGCTGCTGATCCATCATGACCCCCACAGCACGGACGAAACGCTGACAGCAAGGGAAGCTGCGCTCGGACGCGCAGACGTGCGCTGGGCCAGAGAAGGAGAGACGATCGTTTTATGAGCGGACAGGAAAGCAGAGAACTGCAGGAGGCGCGGGCGGAGATCGCCCGCCTGAAGGAACAGCTCCGCCAGCGGGACGATCTGATCCGGCAGACCTTCGGCCGCTATCTGACAGACGAAGTCGCCGAAGAGATCCTCTCCCACAGCGCGGACCTGAAGATCGGCGGAGAACGGCGGGTGGTGACGATCATGTTTACGGATCTCCGCCAGTCCACGGATCTGTCCGAACGGATGGCTCCCATGGACTTTATCGCCATGCTCAATCACTACCTGGGCGAGATGATCGAGATCATCAACGCCTGGCAGGGCAACATCCTGGAATTCGTGGGCGATGCCATCGTCGTGGTATTCGGCGCGCCCCGGCCCAACGAAGACTCCGCCAGAGACGCCGTCGCCTGCGCCGTCGCGATGCAGCGGCGGATGAAGGCGGTCAACGAATGGAACGAAGCGCAGGGCTATCCGCCCATCGCCATGGGCATCGGCATCCACACGGGAGAAGCCGTGCTCGGCAACATCGGGTCCGAGACCCGCACGAAATACGACATGATCGGCCGCAACGTCAATCTGGCATCCCGCATCGAAGGTTTTACGGAAGGCGGGCAGATCCTCGTATCGGACGAGACGCTGGCGGCAGCGGGCGACCGGGTGGCGGAGAACGAAGCCGGCCGCAGGACCGTACAGCCCAAAGGTATCCACGAAGATGTCGTGATCCACGACGTAATTGGCTTTGGAAAAATGCGCATAGTGTGATATAATGCACTTCTGATGCTAGATCTGTCGATCCGGAAGGAAAGATGAACAAACAAGTCGGTAAAGAGATCCTGAATATCATAAAGATCTTCCTACAGTCGCTGCTGATCGTCATCGTGCTGTTCGGTGCGGTGTGCGCGCTGGCGGTAGGCAAGGAAGTCTACAGTTTTAAGGCCGTAGCGGAGGAAAAGTTCCAAGAGATCGATCCTTCGCTGTTTCACTATACCTCGAATACCATCATCTACGACGCCAACGGAGAGATCATCTCGGAGATGAACGAGATCATGTACGAACCCGTTAAGATCTCGGAGGTCTCGCCGTATGTGTATAACGGGTATATCGCCGTAGAAGACCAGAATTTCAAGACGCACCACGGCATCGACTACAAGGCGGTGCTGCGCGCTGCGATCGAATATGTACGGCACCACGGTGCGGTGACCCAGGGAGGATCCACCATCACCCAGCAGGTCCTGAAGAACAGCGTGCTGTCCAGCGAACGGACCTTCGACCGTAAGTTTACGGAGCTCTTCCTGGCGCCCATGTTCGAAGATGCGTACTCCAAAGACGAGATCATGGAACTGTACGTCAACATGAACTTCTTCGGGAACAACTGCTACGGGATCGAGGCGGCCAGCCGTTATTATTTCGCGAAGTCCGCGAAGGACCTGACCCTCGCAGAATCCGCCATTCTGGTGGGGCTCACCAAAGGCGCGTCCTTCTACAACCCCCTCACGAACATGGAAGGGGTCATCAACCGCCAGGTCTACACCCTCGAACGCATGGTGGAAGAGGGCTTCATTACGGAAGAACAGAAGACCGCTGCAGAAGCGGAAGAACTGGAATTCATCTACGAACGTCCCGAGCTTCCCACGGAGAATTACATGACCAGCTTCGCCATCTACTCGGCGGCGATCAACCTGATGGAGCAGGAAGGCTTCGAATTCAAGTATCTCTTCGAGACCAACGAGGAGATGGATGCCTACGATGCGCTGTATCAGGAGACGATCAACGAGAAGATGAAGGAGATCCGTGCCGGCGGCTATGAGATCTACACGTCCTTCCGCCCGGATATCCAGGCGCAGCTGCAGGAGATCCTGGACGCCCGCTGCGAGCGCTACACGGAAGTGAGCGAGAACGGCAAGTATGCGTTCCAGTCCGCTGCGGTGCTCATCAACAACGAGACCGGTTTCGTCGAAGCCATGATCGGCGGCAGAGGCACAGACGACAGCTTTAACCGCGGCTATCTGGCCAAGCGGCAGCCCGGTTCGTCCATCAAGCCCATCGCGGTCTACGGCCCCGGATTTGACTCCGGCTTCTACTATCCGTCCAAAGTCCTGGTGGACAAGGACAACCCGAAGGATAAGTTCTGGCCGAAGAACGTAACGCAGCGCAACACCGGACGCATGAACATCCGGGAAGCCATCCTGCAGTCCACGAACACCATCGCGTATCAGATCATGCTGCGCATGACTCCGATGTACGGACTGCGCTATCTGGAAGCCATGCGGTTCTCATCTCTGGCTCCGGAAGACATCTACAGCACCTCCGTAGGCCTCGGCGGCTTAACGTACGGCGCCTCTCCCTTCGAGATGGCAAAGGCGTATTCCACCCTGGCCAACCTGGGCGAATATATCGAAAACAACTGCGTTCTGCGCATCGTGCGGCAGGACGAGGGCGAGATCTTTACGGAGGACAGCGCCAGAACGCGCGTGTATTCCGAAGATGCCGCCTATATGATTATCGACTGCTGCAAGGAGCTCTTAAAGCGCGGCGACGTGGGTCCGAGAAAGGCTCCGTCCAACGCGCTGTGCTTCGTAAAGACCGGTACGTCCAACGAGGCGAAGGATGTCTGGTTCTGCGGCGCCAGCAAGTACTATACCTGCACCGTCTGGATGGGCTACGACACCCCGCGGCGCACCACCCTCACCAGCGTCGGCCTTCCCGCCTACGAGTGGAAGGACATGATGGAAGTGGTCCACGAAGGTCTGGAAAAGCTCGATTGGGAACAGCCCGAGACCGTCGTCTCCAAGTACATCGACTACAAGGGCGATCCCGTCTCCTACCGCAGCGGCCGCATGGATCTGTTCTCCGATGCACTGCTGCAGAAAGCGGCAGAATCCGACGTCTATCTCGGCATCAACTACAGCGCCGAGGACTGGAACTGGAGCCCGAAGAGCGAGGAGGACGAGGAGGAGAACAAGGAAGGCGAACAGGGCCAGCAAAGTCAGACGACGCCTGTGACCCCCACACCGGCTCCCACGCCTACGCCGGAACCGACGCCGACACCGGAGCCCACACCCGAACCGACGCCGGAACCGACGCCAGAGCCCACACCGGAACCCGCACCGACGCCTGAGCCTGCTCCCGCACCGGAACCGGCTCCGACGCCCGAACCTGCACCGGAGGGCTAGCTGGAACAATAAAATAGCGCAAAAACCACACCCCCACAGCGATGCGGGGGTTTTGTTATGCCTGGAAAAAGGTGTGGTGGAGAGCGGGGAAGAATGGTGGAGGAAAATCCCTGAAAAACCCTAAAAAATCATTGATTTTGGGTGGGAAGTGGTGTATAGTGGAGATGTAAAATTAGCAGGAGGAGTCTGCCCAAGTGTTCCGCGGAAAAGTTCAAAACTCAATAGACGGCAAGAACCGCGTCATCATCCCGGCCAAGTACCGGGAGGCACTGGGGAAGGAGTGCATCGTTACCAAGGGTCTGGACGACTGTTTGGAGGTCTATCCGATGCAGGCCTGGGCGGAGGAAGAAGCGAGATATGCCACGCTTCCCAGAACGGACGTGGAAGCCCGTGCTCTGCTGCGTTACCGCAGTGGAAACGCGGAGAACTGCGAACTGGATAAGCAGGGAAGAATGGTTATCCCCCAGTTCCTGCGGGAAGAAGCCGGGATCGAAAAGGATCTGGTCACGATCGGTGTGCTGGATCACCTGGAGATCTGGGCGAAGGAAGTCTACGACGCAGCGAAGACAGGCGGCCTCATGAAGTCCGACGACTTTGTGGGAATGAGCGGCAAGTTCCCGATCTAAGGTCTGCGGCTATGGAATTCAAACACGTATCGGTCCTGTACGAACCCGTTCTCGAACTGCTGAACGTAAAACCGGATGGCACGTATCTGGACGGCACCCTGGGAGGCGGCGGACATGCCAGCGGCGTGTGCGCGAGGCTCTCGGAAGAAGGGACGTTCGTCGGGATCGACAGAGATAAAGATGCGCTGGCGGCAGCCGGAAAACGGCTAGAGGGGTCAGCGCCCCGGAAGTTCTTCGTACAGAGCAATTACGAAGACGTAAAACGGGTCCTGTGGGATCTGGGCATCCTTCAGGTGGACGGAGCGCTCCTGGATCTGGGCGTTTCCTCCTTCCAGCTGGACAATCCGGAGCGGGGCTTCAGCTATATGCATGATGCACCGCTGGATATGAGGATGAACGCGGACGACAGCCTCACGGCAGAGGAAGTCGTAAACGAATACAGCCAGCAGCAGCTGGCAAAGATCATCAAAGACTTTGGTGAAGAGAAGTGGGCGGCACGGATCGCGCAGTTCATCGCCGAAGCGAGAAAAGAAAAGCGGATCGAGACGACGTTCGAACTGGTGGACGTCATCAAGAGAGCAGTGCCGGCGGCGGCCAGAAGAGACGGCCCCCATCCGGCGAAGAGAACGTTCCAGGCCATCCGCATCGAAGTGAACGACGAACTGGGGCAGCTTACCAGGGCGGTAAACGATTTTATCGACATCCTGGCGCCCGGCGGAAGACTGGCGATCATCAGCTTCCACTCTCTGGAAGACCGGATCGTTAAGGAAGCGTTCCAAAAGAGATTAAATCCTTGCACCTGCCCGCCGGACTTTCCGGTGTGCGTGTGCGGTAAGAAGGCCGACGTAAAGAAGGTCACAAGAAAACCTGTGGAGGCGGACGCCGATGAACTGGCGGCCAACCCACGCAGCAGAAGCGCGAAGTTGAGGGTAATCGAAAAATTATGACGAAGGCAGAAAGATCGTATAAAGGAAAAGTCGTTGCGGAACTTCTGGTCATTTTCGTGCTGATGCTTGCAGTCATCGGCATTACGGCGTATAATTCCAAGATCCAGTACGATATCAACAAGATGAACAACCAGATCGCGGAGACGCAGAAGGAGATCCAGAACCTGCAGGTACAGATCAAGACCGCTGCGAACATCACCAATCTGGAGTCCCGTGCGCTGGAACTGGGCCTCATCTACCCCAACTACGACCAGATCGTCTATTTGGAGTCGCAGGAGGCAGACATCGAAGATTTTGCTCTGGCGCTCATGGAATCCGCGTACCACTAGCTGATTTTCCGGCGCGTCCCCTCAGGGAGGCGCCTTTTTCTTTTATTCGGAATGAAACGGGTCAAAGCAAGAAAATCGAATAAGACGAGACTGCTGTTCGTGTTCCTCGTGTTCACGATCTGCTTTGGCGCGCTTACGCTGCGTCTGGGATGGCACATGATCATCCGGGGCGAGGAATATGCGGACAAGGCCACGGGGCAGCAGACTTCGGATACGACCATTCTGGCGACCCGGGGCAGCATCGTAGATCGGAACGGGGCAGATCTGGCGATCAGCGCCACGACCCACACCATCTGGGTACGCCCGGATTCCGTGCGCGAGAACGGAAAGACCGACGAAGAGAAGGCTCTGAACATCCAGCTGGAGGCAAAGTCTCTGTCCGACATCTTAGGCATGGATTACGATGCCGTGATGGAAGTCCTGAATTCCGAGCGCAAGCTGTTAAAGCTGGCCAAGAACGTGGACCGGGATACCGCAGATCAGCTGAGAGATGCGGATCTCGTGGGTCTGGAGATCACCGAAGACGCCAAGCGGTACTATCCGCTGGGCGCTTTCGCGTCTCACGTGATCGGCTCCACTACCGACGACAACAACGGTCTGGCGGGCGTGGAACTGCGCTACAACAACTACCTGTCGGGGCTCAACGGCCGCTGGATCAAGAATAAGGACAACAAGAAGAATACGCTGGCCTACGGCACCGACGCCTATTACAGCCCCGAGGACGGCTACACTGCGGTCCTCACGCTGGACCAGAACATCCAGTACATCGTGCAGCAGGAGATCGCAGCCTGCCAGGAGCGCACGAATTCTGCGCGGGTCATGTGCCTCATCATGGATCCCAGCAACGGCGAGATCCTGGCCTGCGCCCAGACCGGCGAATACGACCCCAACAATCCCAGAGAACCGCTTCCCCAGGATGCGGAGGCCTTTGCGGAGATGTCCACGGAAGAACAGGTGGATTACTGGAACAAGCTGTGGCGGAACTTTAACGTCTGCGACGTCTACGAACCCGGCTCCACCTTTAAACTGCTCACTTCTGCCATCGCGCTGGACACAGGCGTTACGAACCTGACGGAGCAGATCTACTGCGGCGCTTCCATCCAGGTGTACGACTGGCAGCTGAAGTGCTGGAATTATCCTCACGCCCACGGCTGGCAGAACCTCTCCATGGCGGTCACCAATTCCTGCAACGTCGCGATGGTGCAGCTGGTGCAGCGCATCGGCGCCACCCGCTTCTGGGCAGGGCTGGACGCCTTCGGCATTACGGAACGCACCGGCGTGGATTATCCCGGCGAAGGCAGCAACATCCTGCAGGACGAGAACGGCGGCCCGGTAGAGCTGGCCACCATGTCCTACGGCCAGGGCATCGCGGTGACCCCGGTGAGCCTCGTAACAGCCGTCAGTTCCCTGGCGAACGACGGCTACGTGATGCAGCCCCATTTCGTGAAGGCGCTGCTGAATCCGGACGGCACTGTGGCAAAATCCTTCGAACCCACCGTCAAGAGCCAGAGCGTGTCTGAACAGACCGCCCGCGACATGATGGGCATAATGGAAGACTATATCATCAACGGCAGCGGCGGCCGCATGAAGATCCCCGGCTACCGCACCGGCGGCAAGACCGGTACGGCGAACAAGCCCGTGAAGGGCGGCTATTCGGCGACGGATGTGTACGGCTCCTTTATCGGGGTCGCGCCCATCGAAGATCCGAAGTTCGTTATCCTGGTCATTTGCGACAGCCCCCGCGGCACCATCTACGGCAGCACCACCGCAGCACCCTGCGCGGTGGAGATCGAAAAGCGCGTGCTGCAGTACATGGGCGTAACGCCGGAATATACCGAAAAAGAACTCAAAGCCCTCAACCGCACCCGGGTGACCATCCCCAACGTCATCGGTCTGGACGGCGAAACGGCCATGGGCCGGCTGAGCCATCTGGGTCTGGAATCCACGCTGGCACCGATGATCGAGACTACGGCGAAGCTCACCATCGTGGACCAGTTCCCGAAGGCGGGCGAAGAGGTGGATAAGGGCTATCTCGTAACGCTTTACTACGAAGTGGAAGAGACCGGCGAAGAGCTGGAGTTTGTCGGAACCGGAGAGGAGGACGAAGAAGAATGAGACCTACGAGCCTTGATTTCCTTGCTTCCGCGGCGAACGCCCGCATTCTGGGAAACGCCTCCCGCAGCGTGTTCGACGTAAAGATCGACTCCCGGGAAGCCGCAGCCGGCTGTCTGTTCGTCTGCGTCATCGGCGACATCAACGACGGCCACGACTATATCCACGGCGCCTACGACAACGGCTGCCGCATCTTCCTGATGTCCCGGGAAGAAAAGGCGGAGGAGCTGCTGGCGAAGGATCCGGACGTTTCGATCCTGCTGGCGGATGACACCCAGATCGCCTTCCGGGATATGGCGAAGGCCTATCTGGACCAGTTCGACGTAAAGAAGCTGGCCATTACCGGCAGCGTGGGGAAGACCTCCACCCGCACCTACACGGCGGCGGTCATCGGCAGCCGGTACGATACGCAGAGTTCAAAGAAAAACCTGAACACCCATCTGGGCCTGTGCATCACCTGCTTCCAGGCGGATGAACACACCCAGGTGATGGTCTTCGAGATGGGCATGGACCGCAGCGGCGAGATCGCCGAATACGTGGACTGGATCCGTCCGGACACGGCGGTCATCACCAACGTGGGCATTTCCCATCTGGAACGGCTGGGCAGCCGCGACGCCATCGCGGACGCCAAACTGGAGATCGTAAAATACTTCGGTCCGGATAACCTGCTGATCTACAACGCGGACAGCGATTATCTGAACGAAGAGGAGATAACAAGACGCACCGGCGGCAATTTCCGCATGTACTCCGTGGGCACGAAAGAGGGCTGTGACATGCAGCTGCTGCGGGTCAACGCGGAGGGGGCGGCGGGCATCCGCTTTACGCTGAAGGCCAACGACATTGCCCTGGACTACGCCATGCCCGTGCTGGGCGCTCACAACGCCATCGACGCGGCTCTGGCCGTGGCGGCGGGGCTTTCCCTGGGCGTTCCGATGACCCAGGCAGCGAAGGCCCTGAGCGAAGTGAAGGCCAATCCCAGGCGCATGAACGCCGTGCGGCTGGGCGGGGTCACCGTGATCGACGACACGTACAACGCCAGCCCCGAATCCATGAAGGCGGCGCTGGACGTGCTGGATCAGCTGCGGGCGGAGCGCAAGATCGCCGTTCTGGCGGATATGCTGGAACTGGGCGAAATGGAAGCGAAAGGCCACCTGGAAGTGGGGCGCCGCGTGGCGGCCTCCTCGGTGGACGTGCTGTTTGCCATCGGAAAGCGGGCGAAGGCCTATGCGGACTGCGCGGCAGCGAATGAACACATCCAGATCTTCTACTCGGAGGATCTGGCGGAGCTGGAACCCCAGATCCGGCGCATGCTCCTGACGGGCGATACGGTGCTCATCAAGGGCAGCAACATTACCGGGGTGGCGGGTCTCGCCCAGCGGATCCGGGACAAACTGAGCTGGGAAGATCAATAAAACAGGTTGGAACTTTAGATTATGTGGTTTGTGATTGCTTTTGCGGCGGCGCTGGTGCTGTCCGCCGTACTGACGAAAATAGAGATCCCGATGCTCATCCGGCTGAAGACCGGGCAGAACATCCGGGAAGAGGGACCGGAGGCGCATAAGGCCAAGTCCGGCACGCCTTCCATGGGCGGCCTGGCCATTATCGCGGCGGCCTGCATCGTGGGGCTGGTCCTGATGAGAAGCAAGGACATGGCCGCCTGCGTGCTGTCCACGCTGGCTTTCGGGAGCGTAGGGTTCATCGACGACTATCTGAAGATCGTCAAGCACCAGAACGAGGGGCTGAAGCCGAAGCAGAAGATGGGACTTCTGCTGATCTTCGCCATCGCGCTGGCGGTCTACGGATACAGCAAGGAGGGCGGCCTGATGGCGATCCCGTTCATCAAGCAGAACGTCTCCTTCGGCTGGTTCTACATTCCCTTCGCGATCTTCGCGATCCTTGCCATGACGAATGCGGTCAACCTGACGGATGGCCTGGACGGCCTGGCAAGCAGCGTAACGGCGCTGGTTGCAGCCTGCATGGGACTGCAGGGACTCGGATCCGCAGGGCTGTTTGCCTTCGCACTTTCCGGCGCCTGCATCGGATTCTTCCTGTTCAATAAGCACCCGGCCAAGCTCTTCATGGGCGATACCGGTTCGCTGGCGCTGGGCGGCGCTCTGGCTGCGGTCGGCGTATGCAACGCGCATCTGCTGGCTCTTCCCGTGGCCGGTGCGATCTATGTGGCAGAAGCCCTGTCCGTCATCATCCAGGTCTACGTATTCAAGACCCAGAACGGACGCCGGTTCTTCCGCATGGCGCCGCTGCACCACCATTTTGAGCTGGGCGGCTGGAAAGAAACCAAAGTCGTGGGCGTATTCTTCGGCATAACGGCCGTGCTGTGCGTCCTGACGATACTGATATTTTAGGAGTTAACATGAAAAACGTACTGGTAATCGGTTTAGGAAAGTCCGGCTTCGCCACCGCCGGTCTGTTGGCGGACGAAGCAAAGATCACCTGTTGGGATTCCAAAGAAGAAAGCAAATTCGATGCGGTGGAGATCGCCGCGCTGCGTGAAAAAGGCGTGCAGTTCGTCTTCGGCGAAGCGCCTTCTGCAAAGGGCTTCGACCTGCTGGTCTTAAGCCCCGGCGTGCCGCCCACGATCCCCGTGTGCGAGGAAGCAAAGCAGCTGGGCATCGAAATTTCAGGCGAACTGGAACAGGCTTACGAACACTGCAAGGGCACGTTCTACGCCATCACCGGCACGAACGGCAAGACGACGACCACAGCCCTTACCGGCGAGATCTTTAAGGCGGCCGGTCGCAAGACGGAAGTCGTCGGCAATATCGGCCTGCCTTCTTCCGCCCGGGCCAAGGATGCGGATGTAGACACCTGCATGGTAACGGAAGTCTCGAGCTTCCAGCTGGAGACCATCAAGGCGTTCAAGCCGAAAGTGTCCGCGATCCTCAACATCACGCCGGACCACCTCAACCGCCACGGCACCTTCGAAGAATACGCGAGGGTAAAGGGTCTGGTTTTCGCCAACCAGGACGAGACCGACTATTTCGTCTACAACGCGGATGACCCGGAGACCGTCAAGATCGTTCCGACCTGCCAAAAGGCCGTGAAGGTCGCGTTCTCCCGCAAGTTCCGCCCCGAGGCGCCCTGCGCCTATGCGGAAGACGGCAAAATGTATATCGACGCGGCGGACGGCAAAGGACCGCAGTTCATCATCGATACGAAGGACATCTACATTCCCGGCGCCCACAACCTGGAGAATGCGCTGGCGGCAGCTGCGATCTGCTTCTTCGCGGGGATCGATGCCGGGGTCATCGCACGTCTTCTGAAGGAATTCAAGGGCGTCGAGCACCGCATCGAATTCGTGAAGGAAGTAAAGGGCGTGCGCTACGTGAACGATTCCAAGGGCACCAACCCCGACGCTTCCATCAAGGCCATCGAAGCCACGAACACCCCGATCCTGCTGATCGCGGGCGGCTACGAGAAGAATTCGGACTTTACCGATTTTATCAACGGTTTTAACGGCAAGGTAAAATATCTGCTGCTGCTGGGACAGACGGCCCACCGCTTCGCGGAGACCGCGAAACAGTGCGGCTTCCCGGAAGAGCGCATGATCTTCTGCGACAGCATGAAAGACGTAATTTCCCACGCCTACAGCCTGGCAGAAGTAGGAGATACTGTCCTCCTTTCTCCTGCTTCTGCCAGCTGGGGCATGTATAACAACTTCGAGGAGAGGGGCGAGGACTTTAAAGCACTGGTCCGCGCCTTACCGGAATAGACTTTGGAAACGTTAAAGGACAGAAAAAAAGCAAGACCGGAAGGGGATTTCCTGATGGCGGCGCTGGTGCTGGCGCTGTCGCTGTTCGGCGTGGTGATGGTGTTTTCCGCCAGTTACTACACGTCCCTCAGCAAGTTCGGCAACGCCTACGAATACCTGAAGCAGGACGCCATGTGGATGGCTGTCGGCTGGGCGGCGTTTATCTTCTTCGCCAAGCTGGACTACCACTTCCTGAAGATCCTGGCCTGGCCCGCCCTGGGCGTAGGCATCGTTTTGCTTGCCCTTTTGTTTACGCCTCTGGGCGTGACCATCAACAACGCCACCCGCTGGCTGGACTTCGGTTTCGCGACGGTGATGCCGGGGGAGATCATCAAGTTTTCTCTCATTATCTGGATCGCCACCTTCCTGGGGGATGACCCGGAGAAGATCAAACGGGTCAAGGACGGCCTCGTACCCATCGTTGCCGTGCTGGCTGTCGTTCTGGTCCTCATCGTAAAGCAGCCCAACATGTCCACAGCAGGCATCATCGGCATTCTGGTCGTCGGCATGATGTTCGTCGCCGGCCTGCGCCTGTACTGGCTCGTCGGCCTGGGCGGCCTCGGCGTCGCTGGGTTTGTGGGGTTCATCCTCAGCCCGAAGGGCGCCTACATGCTGCAGCGCGTTCACACCTTCTTCGATCCCTTCGAGGACGAATTGGGCAGCGGCTACCAGGTAGTGCAGTCCCTGCTTGCTCTCGGCAGCGGCGGGGTGACCGGCGTAGGCCTCGGACGCAGCATCCAGAAGGCACTGTATCTGCCCGAACCCATGAACGACTTTATTACCGCGATCATCGGCGAGGAGCTCGGATTTGTCGGGCTTATCGTTATGCTGCTCGCCTTCCTGCTGCTGATCTGGCGCTGCTGCCGCATCGCGCTGCGGGCGAAGGACTACTACGGCATGATCCTGGCCTCCGGCATCTCCATCCTGTTGGCCACCCAGGTGATCCTGAATGTGGCGGTCGTCTCCGCCAGCTTCTTCCCCACGGGCGTCGTTCTTCCGTTTATTACTCTGGGCGGCAATGCCACCCTGGTTTTCCTGTCTCTGATGGGGATCTTATTCAATATTTCCAAGAATCCTGCCGAATAAGGAGTATTTCGATGAAAGCCATCTTAAGCTGCGCCGGTACGGGCGGCCACATTTACCCTGCCATCGCTATCGCGGATAAGATCCGCCGCATGGAACCGGATTCTCAGATCCTGTTTATCGGTACGAAGACCGGCATGGAGAACCGTCTGGTGCCGGCTGCGGGCTACGAGATCCGCGGCATCGATGCCAGCGGCTTTAACCGCAAAAACCTGCTGAAGAACTTCAAGACCGCCGTGGATCTGGCGAGAGGCGGCCACGAGACCGATGCGATCCTGGCGGAGTTTCAGCCCGACGTGGTGATCGGCACCGGCGGCTACGTGACCGGTACGGTCGTGCGCAAGGCTGCGAAGAAGGGTATCCCCTGCTACATCCACGAGCAGAACGTGGTGCCGGGCATGGCCAACAAGATGCTGGAGAAATACGTAAAGAAGGTCTTTATCTCCTTCGAAGGGTCGCGCAGCCACTTCCAGGAACCGGACAAACTGGTGCTGACGGGCAACCCCATCCGCAAGGAATTTCTGATCGAAGACGTGTCCGACGCGCGGCGGCAGCTGGGCCTTACGGACAGCGATTTTATGATCCTGATCACCGGCGGTAGCCTTGGTGCAGAGGTTCCCAACATGGCCAGCCTGGACCTGATCGCGGAACTGGCGAAGGATACGAAGGGCGCCAAGGTGTTCTTCGTGACCGGCAAGAGATACTACGAAGAGATCGACGCGAAGGTAAAGGCGATCGCCGGGGCGGAGGAATTTGTGCGGGTCATCGACTACGCCGACAACATGCCGGTCTTGATGAGCGCCTCCGACCTGATCGTGAGCCGGGCAGGGGCCATCGCCCTGTCGGAGATCACAGCCAGCGGCAAGCCCTCCATCCTGATCCCATCCCCCAACGTAACGAACAACCACCAGTATTACAACGCCAAGTCCGTGGCGGACGAGGGCGCTGCAGTGCTGATCGAAGAATCCTCCCTGCAGGAGGGATTTGCCCCCTTTACGGCGGCCGTGATGCAGCTGCTCGCTTCCCGTGACAGGCTCAACCGCATGGCGGAGAAGGCATCGGCCATCGGAAAGACCGACGCGGTTGACATTATCTACAAAAACATTAAAATGTAAAGGATGGACGATTATTCACAGGACTATCCTGCGGAGTATCCGCAGGAGGAACACGTTTATACCGGTGAGGAACTGTCCGGCTACGAGGACTATGCCCCGGAACAGCCGAAGCATTCCGCCAAGAAAAAGAAGAAGAGGAGAAGAAAACACTACTTCCTCCGCTTTTGTATTTTTTGCGCTCTGGTGTTCGGCATTTACGCGTTCCTGAATTCCGACTTTTTCGCGGTTCGCAATTTCGAGGTGACCGGCAACCAGTACTACACGCCGGCGCAGATCATCGAGATGTCCGGGCTGCAGAGCGGGGTCAACCTGTTCTTCGAGACCAAGACCCGCCCCGCGCGCAACGCGCTGCTGGAAGACCCCTACATCCGCCTGGCGGAGATCAAGCGCAAGCCCAAAGATACGATCCAGATCAATATCGAGGAACGCCGGGAATACGCCGGTGTACCCTACGGCGAGCAGTACGTGCTGATCGACCGGGAGGGGACGGTGCTGCGGGTCGCAGACGCCGAGCCTACGCTGCCGATCCTGGGCAACATGACCATTACGGAGATGACCCCGGGCAGCGCTCTGCAGGTGGAACAGGCCTACATGCTGACCGATACCCTTAGCCTGCTGCAGCTGGTGGAGGAGAACGACATCTATTTTAAGCGCATCGATTTTTCCACCGTCATCGTCCGGGCCTACATCTACGACGATCTGTACTGCGAAGGCGCTCCGGCCAACATCCGCGACAACATGGCCAGCATCCAGAAACTGCTGCAGGAGCTGTACCAGCAGGAGATCACCCGCGGCGTGATCCGGGTGGGAACGGACAATTATCTGTCGTATAGTCCGTCGTATTAATTTCCAGATATTTCTTGACAAGAGCTGTTAGTGTGTTATAATAAACGTAACTCGAGAGAGTATAAATTGGGTAAATATGACATACGAAAAACCCCCAGTGCTGCTACACTGGGGGTTTTTCTCTGCATAAATGCAGATCAGGCTGATAGGTTCCCTATTTCCCGTCCAACCATTTGCAGATGTAATATGATATTACACCGGCCATAACGGAAATCATAAATTGAGTAAACATTAACATACGGTTTTCACCTCCTTCCCATGCGGTCTAGAGGGTGGAACCCTATGGTAATTATTGTAAAGTTAATAGTATAATAAATCAACCATAAATTGGTAATTTTCAGCTTTCTAATATCTAGACTTCTGCCATTCGTGCAAAAAAAGAGACGATTATGCAAGTTTTATTGCAAAGCGTAAAAAATATGCATATAATCAATATTGGAATGAAGTAACATTTTGTTCCTATTGTGTTACTTATTTATTATCATAATTATCTTCTAAAAGGGTGGAACCATTTCTTTTCGGTTTCGTCTAACAGTCAAAAGAGTAAATTATATTCCCTTGGTATTAAAAGAAAGGAATGCTGTATGAGAACGTTGTATGGATCCACAAGCTGGAGACGTGTACTGGCTCTCGTTCTGGTGTTCGTGATGATGGTCTCCACTATGGGGACCAGCGGATACTCTGTATTCGCGGACGATCTGGTCGAAACCAACGAAGAAGTAACCGTTTCCGAGCCCGAGGCCGTCACCCCGGAAGTCACAGTAGACGACCAGGGTCCGTCCCCCGGCGCAGAAGAATCTGAAGCGGTGGTTGACCCCGCCACGGACGCTGAGCCTGTCGAAGCGTCTGAGGACGGCGAAGAACCCGCACCGGACTCGGAACTTGTTGAAACGTCTGAAGAGGGCGAAGAACCCACTGAAGAGGTTGCCGAGCCTGTCGAACCGACGGAAGAAGCGATCGAGGACGAAGAGGTCGAAGAACCCGCCGAAGAGGTCGAAGAACCCGTTGAGCCTGTCGAAGAGGCTGAGGGAGGCGAAGAAGCCGTTACGGAAGACTCTTCCGAACCGACTCTGGTCTTAGAAGCTTCCCAGATCGTCGCCGAGGATAACGGTTCTGAATGTGAGGCTCCAGAAGCGGTTGCGGAACCTTCTGTTATTTCCGATACCGCGCAGCTGATCCTGGACGCGCTCACGCAGGAGGGCGAAGCTGCTTTAGAGGAACTTTCGGAAGAAGAACTTCTGGAAGAAGAACTTCTGGAAGAGGAACTTCTGGAAGAAGTAGAAATTCTGACGCATTACGAGGCTGAGCTTGACGGCGTCCTCGTCATTGTTGATGTACCGGAAGGTGCTTTTACCGAGCCGGTTGAGCTCAAGGTTAAAAAAATCAGTGAGCGGTCCAGGGATTTCAATGATGCCGAAAAAGTTCTTGAGGCTGAGGATATCTCTTATGATGGCATAATTGCCTTTGACATCAGCTTTTATGCAGGTGCTGAACCGGTTGAACCGGATCCCTCCGTGGGTCTGGTTAGTGTTCAGATGTCCGTGAAGACAGAGATCCTTGATACCGAAGATATCGATGTCGAGAGCATCCAGGTAACTCATATCTCCGATGAGGTGGTTGAGACTGTAGCTGATACCAATCCCGAGGAGATTGGTTTTGTTGAGATCAGTGAAGCAGCGATCAACGATGAAGTAGTTGAAGCGATTGTTTCTGAGTTTGATGTTGAAAGTTTCTCTACATTTACGATTACATGGAGAAATAATAGCCGCACCGTTACTGTTCACTACGTTGATCAGAACGGAAATGAATTGACGATCTCTAATCCTGACAATACGCATCAGAATCTGACGGCACAATCCTCATCACCGGCGTTCCTGATTTATGATATTGATGGATATGAGTATGACCATACCTACAGGAACAGCGACACAACTGGCAACAGAATCGCGCCGATTCTGCGTAAAAACAACAATAATTATTGGAGATATACTACGAATTTAACAGGAGATAATCCCACTTGGACTGAACTTTCCAATAATGACAATATCTATGTTGTGTATAAGCAGAAGCCTGCTGTAACACCGGGTGGTACAGCAGTAGTGAATCTTGACGATGAGACTTGGCCAGAAGGCGAGAATGCACCTGCGTTCAGCAAGTCATCCGTTAACAATGGCAACGGAACAAATACCATTTCGTTGAGTATCGTAGGCGGAGAGAAACCAGTCGAGGCATCGACTCCGGCTGACGTTATCGTTGTATTCGACATATCCGGATCCATGGGTTACAACATGGGCGACCGAACTCGTCTTTCTAGAGCACAAACGGCTACGAATACGATGGCTCAAACTCTTTTGAAAAACGAGAATGTCAAGATGGCGCTCATCACGTTTTCTACAGATGCCGAAATCTCACAGGGATTTACCGATAATTATTCCACTTTCAGTTCAAAGGTTAATGGGCTCAGTGCGGCTGGCGGAACCAACTGGGAAAAAGCACTCAAATTGGCCAACGAGATGGAAGTGCGCGAGGACGCCGCTACCTATGTTGTTTTCGTAACAGACGGTGACCCGACCTTCCGTATGAGCAGAGGTGATGTAAGAAACAGCGACCTCGATGTAAGCAGTAACAACGACTATAGATTCGTTAGACAAAACGCCGTATTTGGCGCCGGTGGTAGTGATGCTTATGGCCGTAATTTTGACTTTGCGGTTGATCAGGTCTCTGCAATCGCAGGTGCTAAAAAGAATTTCTATGCTATCGGTATTTCGAACGACGTTACCAAAGTCCAGAATCTTACGACTGAGGGTGGCGTTGCAGCGGATCATGCATTCATAGCATCTGATAGCGATGCGATGGAGGCGGCATTTGCGTCCATTACTGAAGCGATCAAATTATCGCTTGGTTTTGGTGACGTTCAGATCACTGACGGAATTACTGAACTCACCAATACTGAAATGAAGGTAATGGAGACTGTTGATCCTAACAGTTTCCAGTACTATCGTTGGGGCGGAGAAGGTAACAAGTATGGCGCTGATGAGGCTCACAAGACCGAGTGGACGACTCGTGCGGCAGATGGCTGCGCAGCAGCTACTTATGATGAAACAGAGGGTGCCGTTCATTGGGATATGGGCGAAGGATTCCAGCTCGAATCCGGCGTTCATTATGTAGTTACATTCAGAGTATGGCCGAGTCAGGAATCATATGACTTAATAGCTGAGCTGAATAACGGAACAAAGGTCTATGCTGAAGGACAGGAGAACAGTATCTCTGCAGCAGAACGCGCGCAGGTTGTTGAGCTGTCAGCACCTACATCAACAACACAAGGCCGTTATGCGCTGAAAACAAATACAGACAAAGTTAGCGCCACTTACAGTCAGACTACTAAGACTGGTGAGATTGTGACAGTATCCGGTGAACGGAATGTTGAAGCAACCTATGAGGAAGGTACTATCCAGAGCATGAATCTCGAATCCATGCTGCTGACGATCAAAAAGGAATTCGAGGATGATCTGACAGCTGGAGAAGATAGAGAAACGGAAGTAACCCTTGTTCTTAAGCGCAGGAATGCTAATCAGACTCCTGCTGCTGAGTTTGAAAATTATGCAGTACCTCAGGGCGGAACTACAAGCGCGAATATAGTCCTGAACGAAGCAAACGATTGGACATATCAGCTTTATGTGGCTCCGGGAGTCAAGGTAGACGGTGAAGTACTTGAACATGGTTATGACTTCACTATCGTAGAACCTGATATTGACTACCACTATGGTTTGGCCGAAGAGATTATCAACCCGATGGTAGTTGATGGTGAAGATACGTACTATGGCGATGGCCAACTTCTCACAGGTGAGGAAATCACAACGTATATTGACCGTGCATTAACTGCTGTCAACCGTGTAAAATCCGGTATTGATATTCAGAAGATAGTTTACGATGTAGATGGAACAACAGAAATCTACCCAGATACAGCGTTCACAATCAAAGGTAAACTGCTCGGACCGGATGGCCAGCCATACACATGGCAGGAGGGTGATGACGTCAATGCATCTGGTGCATATCATAAATATGATAAAAATGGTATTCGCATCATCTATAAGGGCCATTTTGCTGATTCAAGTAACATTGAATTCACGCTGAAGGCTGGCGAGCGTGTACGTTTCATTAACGTTCCGGAAGGTTCCACTTTTGAATTCGAAGAAGTAATAGCAGAAAACAGCATTTATGAGTGGAACTCTACAGAAGCAGTTACGCAGCACCGTGTTTCTGCTGGTGGAGAGTTTACTACGGAAGGCGATGTCCAACCTGAAGTTTCCGGAGGTAAAGCTTCATTAAATACTGGTGTTGTCGGTAATAAGCAGTATTCTGTAACGTTTAATAATAAGCGTGCTGCAAAGTTACCGAAGATTGAAATCGTCAAGGTAGACGAAGACGACAATACCCTGAAGCTGAATGGCGCAGAGTTTGCACTGTATACGGATCAGGAAAAGAATGAGCCGGTGACCAAGGATGCTAACGGTAACACGATCAACCTGACGACCGGTAACAAAGACGATGATTCTGAAGGTCCTGATGGATGGGCCCTGATCGGAATGCTGGCGCCGGGAACCTATTATCTGTTTGAAACATCGGCTCCTGACGGTTATGTCCAGCCTGAGGATACGGACAGCCCGATCATCATCACCGTAACTAAGGGTGATACTGCTGTAACAGTTAGCGCCAACAAGGATGGTATGTCTGTAATCGAAGGCCCAACGGATGGCGTTTATACCATTACGGCCGAGAATAAACGGGATGCTGGCGACCTGAAAATCACTAAAACAGTCGAAGACGGTGGCCCCGGTTATGCAAACAAAGTATTTACATTTGAGATTACTCTAAAGGATGCTGAGGGTAATAATGTTGATGGAACATATGAAGCTGATGGAACAGCAACAACCGTTTCCTTTGCTGATGGAAAAGCAACTGTTACCTTAAAGCATAATCAGAGTATAACTATTAAGAGTATTCCGACAGGATATTCTTACAAAGTAGTAGAAGTTGCTAATCAGATTCCGGGTGGATATAGCATAAAATCCTCTGATAATACAGAAGGCGCAATTGAGGATGATCTTACTATTGCTGCGTTCACGAACACCTATAGCGTAGGTAGCGTGGAAGCAAGCTTCCCGGTGAAGAAGGTCCTGAGCGTACCTGACGGTATGACCGGACCGGAGAGCTGGGAATACACGATCAGTGTGGCAGCTCAGAACGGAGCACCTGCGGCAACGACGATGAGCGGAAAGGTGAATCAGGATACTGATACCGTAACATTCGGACCGTTCACGTACACCGCACCCGGAACGTACACCTATACGGTAAGCGAGACTGGCGAGATCGACGGCGTAGCGAACGATGAGAACGCAGCCGGCAAGACCGTGACCGTGACCGTAACGGATAATAAAGACGGAACGCTGACGGCAACGGCAGACTCGACGGCAAACAGCCC
>JAGAHX010000038.1 GCA_017626845.1 Bacillota bacterium | reverse complement strand
TCCAAGGTCCCTGAGCTTGTCGAAGGGACATAGAAAGGATAAATCATTGAAAGGTTATGTCTATATATTGGAATGATCAGATGGGTTGTTTTATACAGGAAGTACAAATAATCTGGAATACCGAATAGCTCAACATCAATGCGGAAAAGGTGCAAATTACACCAAATCACGGCTCCCCGTTAAACTTGTTTTTGTTCAGGAATTTATCAGCATAGATGAGGCATTTCGAAGAGAAAAGCAAGTACAAGGCTGGAGCAGAAATAAAAAGTTGGCCTTAATCGAAGGCGATTTCAACAAGTTATCAAAATTAAGTGTATCCTATGGCGCTTCGACAGGCTCAGCGCCCTTAATCCCATGAAAAAACTCGAAGAAAGAATCTTAAAAGACGGCATCCTCATCGAGGACCGCATCCTGAAGGTGGACTCCTTCATCAATTATCAGATCGACGTGAAACTGACGAACGAGATGGGGCGGGAATTCGCCCGCATCTTCCGGGAATGCGGCGCCACGAAAGTCCTGACGGTGGAGACTTCCGGTCTCCCGCTGGCCTATGCCGTAGCACGGCACCTGGGCGATCTGCCGCTGCTCTTTGCCAAAAAGAACAAGCCGAATACGAACATCGACGAGGATTACTGCGCCGAGGTCCGTTCCTTTACGAAGGAGACCATCAACCTGATCCGGGTGCCCAAGAAATATCTGAACGCCGGAGAGAAGGTGCTCATCATCGACGACTTCCTGGCTTCCGGTGCCGCATCTCTGGGACTGCTGGATCTGATCGAGCAGGCAGGCGCATCCTGTGTCGGCGTCGGCGTCGCTGTGGAGAAGGAATTCCAGGGCGGCCGGGCGCTGCTGGAAGCGAAGGGCCTGCGGGTCGTTTCTCTGGCGCACATCACGAAGATGAAGGACGGCAAGATCGAATTCCACTATACGGAATAGAAGGGCAGGGATTCCATGAAGAAGACGCAGCGCATCTGCATCATCACCCACATCCTGACGGAGAACCCGAACCGGGACTATTCTCTCGGCACGTTTGCCGAGATGTTCGGCTGCGCCAAATCCAGCGTCAGCGACGACATCAAGCTGGTGCGGGAAGCCATCGATGCGGCGGGACTGGGCTATCTGGAGACCACCTCCGGCGCTAAAGGCGGCGTGCGCTATGTGCCTTACATCTCCCGTCAGACGGCGGCGGAGGCGCTGGAAGAGCTGCGGAAAGCCTTTGAAGACCCCTCCCGCATGCTGGGCAGCGGTTTCGTCTACACGTCGGACATCATGTTTAACCCGAAACTCATCCGGGGCGCCGCCATGGTATTCGCCAAACGGTTTGCCAGCGCGGAGGCGGATATGGTGGTCACCGTGGAGACCAAGGGCATCGGCGTCGCCCTGTTTACGGCGCAGCTGCTGAACATTCCCCTGGCGGTCATCCGCCACGAGAGCAAGGTGTCGGAAGGCTCCTCCATCAACATCAACTATTTCTCCGGGTCAACGGACCGCCTGCAGCAGATGAGCATCTCCAAAAAAGGCATCCGCGCCGGCAGCCGCGTCCTCATCATCGACGACTTTATGCGGGGCGGCGGCAGCATCCTGGGCATTCTCAATATGCTGAAGGAGTTCGAGGCCGTGCCGGTGGGTACGGGCGTCGTGATCGTGGCAGGGGGGCGGGACAACAAGAAAATCCCGGATTACGTGCCGCTTCTCGTCCTGAACGACGGCGAGGACGGAAAGCCCGCCGTGGAGATCAATCCGGACATGCTCGCGCTCTAACCGAATAAAAACTTTAAGGCTATTTATGAATGTTCAGGAATTCTTGAACATTCATTTTATTTTGTGCGGGAAACGTCACAAAAACGTTGGATTCTCCTTTACTTCTTCTGCAGTTCTTCTATAATGGAACTGTGTTAACAGACACGAGTCTATTTTTTATTTTCCCGGAAAAAAGAGGTATCAAAATGAAGAAAAAGTTCATTTCCATCCTGCTCGTGCTGGCCATGGTTTTTGCCCTGGCTGCCTGCTCGAGCTCTGAAGAACCCGCTCCCGCCGAAGAGGGCGGCGAGACCGAACCCGCAGCCGAAGACACCGTCTACAAGGTAGGCATGGTCTGCATCGGCGACGACAACGCTGCTTACGACAGAAACTTCTACATGGCTGCCGATGCTGCCAAGGAAGCGCTGGCCGCCAAGGGCATCAACATCGAATGGGTCTACACCTACAACCATCCCGCCGGTGACCCGGTGGCAGTGGACTGCGAAGAACTGGCGGATGCAGGCTGCATCGCCGTATTCTGCAACTCCTACGGCCAGGAAGACGCCATGCTGACCGTTGCCGGCGACTATCCCGACACCGTATTTGCAGGCCTCACCAACGAAGGCTCCATGAGAGACTCCCTGGACAACACCGTCAACGCATTCCCCAACATCTTCGAAGGCCGTTATCTGGAAGGCGTCATCGCCGGCTGCAAGCTGCAGGAAATGATCGACAACGGTGAGATCGCTCCCGAAGAAGCTGTCATCGGCTACGTTGGCGCTTACACCTTCGCGGAAGTTATCTCCGGCTACACCAGTTTCTATCTGGGCGCCAAGAGCGTTTGCGAATCCGCTACCATGAAGGTCGAATTCATCGGCTCCTGGGGCGATCCCACCATGGAAGCGAACACCGCCCAGGACCTCATCGACAAGGGCTGCGTGCTCATTTCCCAGCACTCCGACTCCACCACGCCCGCTACCACCGCACAGAGCAACGGCGTCTATCACGTCGGCTACAACATCTCCATGATCGACGTAGCTCCCGACGCATCCCTGAGCTCTTCCCGCATCGACTGGACGAACTACTTCACCTATGTCATCGAGACTGTCGTTAACGGCGGCACGGTCGACGCAGACTACACCGGACACGGTCTGGCGGACGGCGACGTCGCACTCTGCGAACTGAACGAAGCCATCGCGGCTCCCGGCACCGAAGAGACGGTCCAGGCTGCCAAGGCTGCCATCGAGGCAGGCGAACTGCACGTCTTCGACACTTCCAAGTTCACCGTAGGCGGACAGGAAGCGACCTCCGCTCTGGTCGACATGACCGGCGACTTCGTAGGCGATGAGGGTTATGATGCGATCTTCGACGGATATTATCACGAATCCTATTTCAAGTCCGCTCCGTCCTTCGATCTGCGTATCGACGGAATCGAACTCCTGAACGAAGCTTATTAATACCTCTTACGCGTATAGTAGACCGAAAGAGAGCGGCGCACTGCCGCCCTCTTTCGGCTTTTCTGGAAATCCATGGCGCACGCAGTAGAACTGAAAAACATTACGAAGCGTTTCGGACACGTCGTTGCCAACGATAAAGTGGATCTTTACGTTGATAACGGCGTTATTATGTCTTTGCTGGGTGAAAACGGCTCCGGCAAGACGACGCTCATGAACATGCTGGCCGGCATCTACTATCCGGATGAGGGCCAGATCTTCGTCAACGGAAAGGAAGTGTCCATCCGTTCTCCGAAGGACGCTTATGAAAACGGCATCGG
This sequence comes from Bacillota bacterium, assembly GCA_017626845.1. Classification (GTDB taxonomy): domain Bacteria; phylum Bacillota; class Clostridia; order Peptostreptococcales; family Anaerovoracaceae; genus RUG11894. The sequence continues at coordinate 7,893 of JAGAHX010000038.1, read as the reverse complement.
CATGATCCATCAGCACTTTAAGCTGATCGACGTGTTCACCGCGGCACAGAACGTGGCGCTGGGAATCGAAGACGGCAAGTACGACCTGAAGAAGGTCGCTGCCGGGGTCAAGGAGATCTCCGACAAATACGGTTTCGGCATCGATCCGAACAAGAAGATCTACGAGATGTCCGTCTCGGAAAAGCAGACCGTGGAGATCATCAAGGTGCTGTACCGGGGCGCGAACATCCTCATCCTGGACGAACCCACCGCCGTACTCACCCCGCAGGAGACATCGAAGCTGTTTACGATCCTGAAAGCCATGCGGGAAGACGGCAAGGCGATCATCCTCATTACGCATAAACTCAACGAGGTCATGGAGGTCTCGGACGTGGTGGCCGTTCTGCGCAAGGGTCAGCATATCCGGACTGTGCGCACGGCGGAGACCGATCCGCAGCAGCTCACCGAGATGATGGTGGGCCGCGCCGTGACCCTCAACATCGACCGGATGGATCCGGTCAACCCCAAACCCCGGCTTACCGTGGCAGGCCTTACCTGCACGGACAGCGAAGGGGTCTCTAAACTCGAAGACGTAGGCTTTATCGCGTACGGCGGCGAGATCCTCGGCATCGCCGGGATCGCCGGCAGCGGCCAGAAGGAGCTGCTGGAAGCCATCGCGGGCCTCAGACATATATCCTCTGGCTCCATCATCTACACGCCGGAGGGCAAGAATCCCCAGGAACTGGTAGGAAAGACGCCCATGGAGATCAAGGATGCCGGCGTTGCGCTGGCCTTCGTTCCCGAAGACCGCCTCGGCATGGGCCTCGTGGGCGGCATGGGCATGACGGAAAACATGATGCTGCGCACCTGGAACAAGGGCCGGGGCATCTTCGTGAACCGCAAGGAACCGGAAAAGGTGGCGGAGCAGGTGTACGAATTCCTGGAGGTCGTGACCCCCAGCATCGATTACCCGGTGCGCAAACTCTCCGGCGGCAACGTGCAGAAGGTGCTCGTCGGCCGGGAGATCGCCAGTTCTCCCAGCGTGCTGATGAGCGCTTACGCCGTCCGCGGGCTGGACATCAATACTTCGTATATCATCTATAACCTGATGGAAGGGCAGAAAGCCAAGGGCGTTGCCGTCATCTTCGTCGGCGAGGACCTGGACGTGCTGCTGCAGCTGGCGGACCGCATCCTGGTGCTGTGCGACGGCAAGGTCTCCGGCATCGTGGATGCCAGAACGACGACGAAGGAAGAAGTTGGCCTTCTGATGACCCAGGTAGGCGGCGCAGCCGGAAAGGGGGCAAAATAAATGAACGAAAAAACTCCCCTCATCCGTCTGGCGAAGCGGGAAGACATGAAGAAGAGCCGCATCTGGCTCATCCGTCTGGCCGCGTTCGCCGCAGCCATCCTCATCGGCATGATCATCTTTGCCATCGCAGGCGCCAATCCCATCAAGGCGTACGGCACCATGATCGCCTCGTCCCTGGGCAAGAAGTCCGGCGTGCGGCAGGTCATCAAGAATGCCGTTCCTCTGCTGGGCGTAGGCCTGGCGCTGGCTCCGTGCTTCCGCATGCGCTACTGGAACATCGGCGGCGAAGGGCAGATCACTATGGGCGCCATGGCAGCCTCCTATTTCGCGCTGTTCTGGTACGATAAGATGCCCTCCGCGCTTCTGCTGCTCATCATGGCGGTCGCAGCCATGGCCTTCGGCGCGCTGTGGGCGTTCATCCCCGCGGTCTTCAAGGCCCGCTGGGGCACCAACGAAACGCTGTTTACCCTGATGATGAACTATATCGCCATCGGCATCGTGGCCTGGCTGCAGGGCGGCCCCTGGGAGGGCAAGCCCGGATCCCAGATCATTCCCATGTTCGACGCCAAGGCGGTGCTGCCCAAGGTGATGGGCGTGCACTGCGGCTGGATCCTGGTGCTGCTGCTGGTGGGCTTCATGTTCGTCTACATGAACTATACAAAGCACGGCTACGAGATCGCCGTGCTGGGCGAGTCGGAAAACACGGCCCGCTACGCCGGCATGAACGTGCGCAAGGTAACGGTCCGTACCGCCATGCTGTCCGGCGCCATCTGCGGTCTCGTGGGCTACATGGTGGCTTCCGGGGTCAACCAGACGCTGTATGCGGATGTGGCCGGCGGCGTCGGCTTTACCGCCATCACCGTATGCTGGCTGTCCCAGCTGAACCCCTTCGCGATGATCGTCATCTCGCTGCTCCTGGCCGTCCTGTCCAAGGGCGCCAGCGGCCTGCAGACTGCGCTCTCGATCCCGGCGTCCATCTCGGACATCATTACGGGGGTCATCCTGCTGTGCATGCTGGGCTGCGAGTTCTTCATCAACTATAAACTGATCTTCCGCCATAAAGAGGCGGCAGGAAAGGAGGCGGCGTAGATGAATTTCAACCTGGCTGGACTCATTAAAGCAGCCGTTCTCAACGGCACGCCGCTGCTGTTCGGCACCTCCGGCGAGATCCTTACGCAGAAGAGCGGCAACATGAACCTGGGCGTGGAAGGCCTGATGTTCATGGGCGGCGCCTTCGGCCTGGCCGGCGCGTTCTGGTACGACCAGATGGCCGGCGCTTCCGCCAGCGGTTTCCTGGCGGTGGTCATCGCTCTCCTCTGCTCCTTCCTGGCCGGCGTGTTCGGCGCCCTGATCTTCAGCTTCCTGACGATCTCCCTGCGGGCGAACCAGAACGTTACGGGCCTTGCCCTGACGATCTTCGGCACCGGTCTGGGACAGTTCGTGGGCGAACAGCTGCGTCTGAAGGTGGGCGGCAACATCTCCATCTCCAACGCGCTGAAGGGATCTTTCGCGAACCCCATCCTTCCGCAGAGCCTGCAGGATATCCCGTTCCTGGGACAGGTGCTGTTCTCTTACAACGGCTTTGTCTATCTGGGCATCCTCATGGCCATCGTCATGTCGCTGTTCCTCAACCGCACCCGCAAAGGCCTCTATCTGAAGGCGGTGGGCGAGAGTCCCTCCACGGCGGACGCGGCAGGCATCAACGTAACGAAATATAAGTATATCGCGACCTGTCTGGGCGGCGGCATCTCCGCCATCGGCGGCATGGTCTACACCATGACCATCGCCGGCACAGTCTGGAACCACACGGCGCTGTCCGGCGAAGGCTGGGTCGCTGTTGCGCTGGTCATCTTCTGCCTGTGGAAGCCCCTCAACGCCATCTGGGGCTCCATCCTGTTCGGCGGCCTGATGATCATGTACCTGCGTGTGCCGGTCTCCTTCATCCCGTCCCAGATCTATAAAGTTCTGCCGTACATCGTAACGGCGATCGTGCTCATTATCGTATCCCTGCGCCAGAAACGGGAGGATCAGCCCCCCGCAAGCCTGGGACTTCCGTATTTCAGAGAAGAAAGATAGATGGAACGCATTACAAAAGAACAGATCCAAGCCTGGCTCCCGAAAAGGGAGCCAGACGCGCATAAGGGCGATTTCGGCCGCATCCTGGTGATCGCAGGCAGCAACGGCATGATGGGCGCCTGCATCCTGGCCTGCCGCGCCGCTTTCCGCAGCGGAAGCGGGCTGGTGGCCGCCTGCTGCCCGGAGGAGCTTTTCCCCGTGGTCCACGCCGGTGTGCCGGAAGCGACCTGCGTGTCCCGGGAGACATTCGTCCTCAGCCGGTACGACGCCGCTGCCATCGGTTCCGGTCTCGGCGTGACCCGGGAGAATTACGAAACGGTCTGCCGCATCCTGCGGGAATATGAAGGCCCCGCCGTGCTGGATGCGGATGGGATCAACTGCCTGTCGGAGTACGGCGTGCCTTCCGCTTCGGAGATCCAGCCTGCGCTCATCCTTACGCCCCATGCGGGGGAGGCGGCGCGGCTCGTCAACGCTGCGGCAGAGGCGGGCAGACCCCCGGTGACCCCGCAGGAGATCGCATCCGACCGGGCCTTTTACGGAAAATTTCTCGCGAAGAGGCTGGGCGCGGTCTGCATCATGAAGGGCAGAAACAGCCTGGTCTGCCTGCCGGACGGTACTGTCTACGAAAATACGACGGGCAATGCCGGCATGGCGACGGGCGGATCCGGCGACGTGCTCACGGGGGTCACCGTATCCCTGGCCGGACAGTACGCGGCCCAGGGCGTAAGCGCCCAAAGCGCGGCGGTACTGGCCGCTGTCTGCGGCACCTATCTCCACGGGCTGGCAGGGGACCTGGCGGCTGAAAAATGGGGCGAAGCGGGACTGATGGCAGGGGATATCGCGAACTGCGCGGCAATCGCCCTGAAATATATTGACAAAAAATAAACAAAGTATATAATGGGAGATGCAGGAATTCTTATGCACCCCGGTAAAGGACGAGGATCCTGTAAGGAGGATACATTTACATGGCATTTGTAGAATTGGAAATCAAGGGTTCTGTCGGCATCCTGACGATCAACAGACCCGAAGCCCTCAACGCCCTGAACGACCAGGTCATCTCCCAGCTGGGCGAAACGCTGGACAACCTGGATCTGAATACGCTGCGCTGCCTCATCGTCACCGGCAGCGGTGCAAAAGCCTTCGTCGCCGGCGCGGACATCGGCCAGATGAGCGGCCTGTCCAAGGCAGAAGGAGAAGCATTCGGCAAACTGGGCAACGACATCTTTAGAAAACTGGAAACTCTGCCCATTCCCACCATCGCTGCGGTCAACGGCTTCGCGCTGGGCGGCGGCTGCGAACTGGCAATGAGCTGCGATATCCGCCTCGCTTCCGAAACGGCTGTATTCGGTCAGCCGGAAGCCGGCCTCGGCATTACCCCGGGCTTCGGCGGCACCCAGAGAATGGCCCGCCTCATCGGACCCGGCAAAGCGAAGGAACTCATCTACAGCGCAAGAAACATCAAGGCGCCCGAAGCTCTGTCCATCGGCCTCGTACAGGCGGTCTATCCCGCGGAAGAACTGATGCCCGCGGCAGAGAAGCTGGCGAACCGCATCGCCGGCAACGCACCCATCGCCGTACGCGCCTGCAAGAAGGCCATCAACGACGGTCTGCAGGTAGGCATGGACGAAGCGGTCGTCATCGAAGAAAAGCTGTTCGGCTCCTGCTTCGAGACGAAGGACCAGAGAAACGCCATGAGCGCGTTCCTGGAAAAGAGACCCCACGATCCGTTTGAGAACTGCTAAGCAGTCTCACATACATGTTTTTAAACCTTTTTACGATATTTTAGGAGGTAACTTAAAATGAAAGTAGCAATTTTCGGCGCAGGCACCATGGGTTCCGGTATCGCACAGGTATTCGCTCAGAATGGTCACACCGCTCTGATGTATGCCAGCAGCGTGGCGTCTGCGCAGAGACATAAGGACAAGCTCGCCGCTTCCTTCGATAAGCGGATCGCTAAGGGCAAGATGACGGAAGAGCAGAAGGCTGCTATCCTGAACAACATTCTTGTCGAAGAGAAGTCTGCCGCTGCAGACGCCGATCTCGTTATCGAGTGCGTCAAGGAAGATATGGCGACCAAGAGAGAGCTGCTCTGCGAACTGGATGAGATGTGCAAGGAAGGCACCATCTTCGCATCCAACACCTCCTCTCTGTCCATCACCGAAATGGGCCTCGGCCTGAAGCACCCCGTGATCGGTATGCACTTCTTCAATCCTGTTCCCAGCATGAAGCTGATCGAAGTCATCCGCGGCGCCAACACCACCCAGGAGACCTTCGACTTTATCTTCAACCTGTCCAAGGAAATCGGCAAGGATCCGATCGAAGTTGCAGAAGCTCCGGGATTCGTCGTTAACAGACTGCTGCTGCCGATGATCAACGAAGCCATCATGGTCTATGAGACCGGCGTTGCTTCCGTAGAAGACATCGACAAGGCAATGCAGCTTGGTGCCAACCATCCCATGGGACCCCTCGCACTGGGCGACTTCATCGGTCTGGACGTATGCCTGGCCATCATGAACGTTCTGTACAACGAGACCGGCGATTCCAAGTATCGTCCCGCTCTGCTGCTGAAGAAGATGGTCCGCGGCGGCCAGCTCGGCAAGAAGTCCGGCAAGGGTTTCTACGACTACAGCAAGTAGTTCTGACAATTGCATAAAAAATGGACGGGTCACAAAAGACCCGTCCATATTTTTTTACCGATAAGTTATAACACTTCCGGCGGCAGCGTAAGCAGTCCGTCGGAGAAGTATTTATAGGGGAACATCAATCCTTCGCGCACGTCGGAATCCGCGAAAAAGCGCTCCTTTTCCACGCGGGTGACCCGTAGACTGCCATGGATCCGGTGGTTCACCGGCAGATCGTGTTCCTTGCAGTAGTTCAGTTTTTCGATCAGTTCGTCTGTGGTCAGCTGGGGCTGCTGCGGCTCATCGCCGCTCCGGTTAAACAGATTGCTGAAAAATCCCATAATGATGCACCTCTCGCGGCGTCCCTCCGGGCGCCGTTATTTCTTTCCGTGGATCTGGTAGTAACAGGTCTCGATACGGCCGTTGTAGAGCTTGCGGCGCCGGTCTGCCGGGCGGCCGAACTTGGCTTCGAAGGTCTTGTCCGCTGTAATGAGGAAGACGGACCAGGTAGGGGCGAGTTCCGTAAAGGTCTTCAGATCCCGGTAGATGCCGTCCAGCTGTTTCTGCTCGCCGATGCGCTGCCCGTAGGGCGGATTTGTGACCAGCATGCCTTTTTCCGGCAGGTCCGGCTGGGCGATAAAGCGGGAGAAGGGCATGACGGAGAACTCGATCAGATCGTCCACGCCTGCCTCCAGGGCGTTTTCCTTTGCGGCTTTCACGGCCTTCGAATCGATGTCGGAAGCGTAGATCTTCGTGCCTTCCAGCTCCTCGTCCGTACGCATGGCGGAGAAGGCCTTCCGGCGCTCTTCCTTCCAAACTTCCTTGGGGATGAAGTCCCAGGCTTCGGACGCGAACTTGCGGGAAAGCCCTGGCGCGATGTTCCTCGCCTGCATGGCCGCTTCGATGGCCACGGTACCGGATCCGCAGAAGGGGTCCGCCATAACGCGCCCTGGTTTAAAGAATGACAGCGATACCATGGCGGCAGCCAGGGTCTCCTTGATGGGCGCCGCAACGTCCATCACGCGGTAGCCTCTCTTGTGCAGGCCTGCGCCGGACGTATCCATCAGGATGGTGCACACGTCTTTTTGGAACAGAAAGCGCACCGTATAGGCGGCGCCGGTCTCCGGGAAGGTGACCTCGCCATAGGTCTGCTGCAGCCGGGTCACGATCGCCTTCTTCGTAATGGACTGGCACCCGGGTACGGAATGCAGCTGGGATCTGACGGAAGTGCCCACGACGGTGAACTTTCCGTCGTAGGGGATCCATTCCTCCCAGGGGATGCCGGCGACGTTCTGGAACAGCTCTTCGAAGGTCTTCGCCTCGAATTCCGCCAGTTTTACATAGACGCGGTCTGCGCTGCGCAGCCAAAGGTTAGAGCGGACGATGCCCCGCTCGTCGGCCATATAGGAGATACGGCCGTCCTGCGATGCGGTAACGGCGTATCCGAGTCCTTCGATCTCTCGTTTTACGACAGCCTCCAGCCCGAAGGTAGCGGTGGCGGTCAGTTCGATTCTTGCCATGGCACCATCATACCATAAATGGATTTAGGCGTGGGTGCATTTTTTATATAACCTATTGACATAGTAGGTAAGTAGGAATAAAATACTGCCATGAACAAGATCGGAATCGAACACAGGAGCATAATGGAAACCGCAGTGCGCATGGTATGCATGTGTTGCATTTGTGCTGGCATTTTCCGTGGCTCCTGCTTCATCTGAGTAAGTTTTTCTTCTCTGCATGCGGCGCGGGCCAGGAATGGCCTGCGCTTTTTATTGGCGCTTAAGCGTCAAGAAACCCCCAGTTCAACTGGGGGTCAATAAAAGAAACTTTAGTTTAAGAAATATAACCTCCTATGTTAGGCTGAAAGTGGCCTGACAACCACAGTAACGAAAACATAGGAGGTTACGT
>JAGAHX010000037.1 GCA_017626845.1 Bacillota bacterium | reverse complement strand
TGTTATATTATGAATATAACGTAATATTTCTTTTATTATCTTTTTAGAAGAGAAAGGCTACATTATGGATGAAAACAAGAATCTCCAAATGCACGAGGCCGAGCTTGCTTCTGAAGAGACCGAATTCCGGCGCGAAATAGGCCTGTTCGGCGGCGCGTCCATCCTGGCCGGTATCATGATCGGCGGCGGTATCTTCTACCTGGGCTCCTACGTCATGATGCGTACGGGCTATAGTCTCGGCATGTGCCTGCTCGCGTGGATCTTAGGCGGTGTCGTCTCCATGCTGGGCGGTATCTGCTATGCAGAACTTGGTGCCATGATGCCTAAAGCCGGCGGTAAACTCATCTATCTGAACGAAGCATTCCACCCCGTCGTAGGCTTTATCTCCAGTTTCAGCGACTGGCTCATCGGCTCCCCGGGTTCCATCTCTGCAGGCGCTCTGGCGCTGGCTGCCATGTTCTCCATCGGCGGCACCACAGGCAAGATCTTCGCGACGGCGATCGCTGTTGCGTTCACGGTCTTCAACCTGCTGGGCGTAAAGCAGGGCTCCATCCTCACCAACATCACCGTTATCGGTAAGGTCATCCCCATCCTCATCATCCTGTTTGCTGCTCTGTTCAAGGGTAATTCCGGCAACACGCTGTCCATGCAGCCCATGGCAGGCGCCGGGACCGGCAACTTCTTCGGCATGGTCGCGTTCGCTACCGTTGCCACCCTGTGGGCGTATGAGGGCTGGACGAACCTCAATATCGTAGCGGAAGAGATCAAGAACCCGAAGAAGAATCTGCCTCTGTCCATCATCGTCGCCATCGGCGCCATCACCCTCCTGTATTGCCTGTTCAACTACGCGATCTGGAAGGTCCTGCCCCTGCAGGAGATGCACGATCTGGTAGAAGGCGGCACCTACTTCCTTGGCACCGAAGCTGCGAAGCGGATCTTCGGCGCTGCCGGCGCTACGCTGGTATCCGTCGGTATGGCGATCTCCCAGCTGGGCTCCATCAACTCCATGACCCTGGCATTCCCGAGACTCGGTTACGCCATGGGTAAGGAAGGCCACTTCTTCAAAGGCCTGGGCAAGCTGAACAAGAACGCCGTTCCCGCGAACGCCATGTGGGTACAGCTGGTCCTCATCCTGCTGCTCATCTGGATCCGTTCCCTGGATCAGCTCACCAACCTGATCGTCTTCACCGGTCAGCTCACCAACGTGCTCATCATCGCATCCGTGCTCATCCTGCGCAAGAAGATGCCGGATCTGCCGCGTCCCTACAAAGTATGGGGCGGCGCCGTTACCGTCATCATCGCCGTGCTGGTCAACATCGCTCTGATGTACAACACGTTCATGGAAGACCGTACATCCGCCGTCATGGGCCTGGGTGTCTGGGTCATCGGTGCGATCGTATACTTCATCTTCGACAAGAAGAACAAGAACGAAGCATAAACCATATTCTAAACAATTTGCCCGGTCCGAAACTGTTTCGGGCCGGGCATTTTTAAAGGAGGCTGCGGCCTCCGGGAGGTGTATTCATGAAAAAACTTGCACTCATCAACGGTAAGGTCTACGTGGAAAGAGGAGATTTCCGCCAGGCTGTCTACGCCGAGGACGGTGTCATCAAAGCAGTTGGAAGCAATGACGAGATCCTGGCCCTGGCGGGTCCCGAGGCCAAGGTCGTCGACGCTGCCGGCAAGACCGTAATTCCCGGCATCAACGATGCCCATCTGCATTTCCTGTTCGTAGGCATCGGCCTGTCCCGGGTCGACACCATGGGCTGCAAATCCCTGGACGAGCTCATCAGCCGCTGCAAGAACTTTATGGCAGCGCATCCCGAAGAGTGCAAGCACGGCATTTTCTCCATGGGCTACAACGAAGACCTGTTTACGGAAGGTCCCAAGCGGGCACCTAACCGCTACGACCTGGACAAGATCTCCACGGAGGTCCCCGTCATCATGGTGAGAGTCTGCGGCCATATCGCGGTCACCAACTCCAAGGCTCTGGAGATGCTGGATGTAAAGCCCGGCCCGCTGCCCAAAGGCGGCTATCCCGTCTTCGATGAGAATGGCGAACCCACCGGCGCCTTCAACGAAGCGGCCTATTATCCCCAGCAGCTGCTGCCGGAATTCACGGTGGAAGACTTCGAGCGGCTCTTTATGCTGGCCGACGCCCACGCCATCGAATGCGGCGTTACGAGCGTCCAGTCCAACGACCTCAACCAGATCGTCGGCAACCGGGGAGACCTGCATACTGCCATCGACAACGTCTATAAGAACAACAAGGCACACATCCGCTATCATCACCAGATCTGCTACTACAGCCCCGAAGAGTTCGAGAAGGACTGCGCCAGCGGCGAATACTTCAAGATCGGCGAAGTGGGCAATCCCAAGATGACGAACGGCCCCCTCAAGCTGTTCGGCGACGGTTCCCTGGGCGGCCGCACCGCAACGATCCGCGGCGGCTACAAGGATGACCCGGGCAACTTCGGCGTACCCAACATCCAGCCCGAAGAACTGCTGGAATACTGCCGCATCGCGGATAAGTACGGCGTTCAGGTCTGCACCCACGTCATCGGCGACAAGGCCGTGGAAGACACCATGAAGGCCTACGAGACCGTTCTGCACTACGGCGAAAAGGAAGTCAATCCGTACCGCCACATCCTGATGCACTGCCAGATCACGGATTCCGAGATGATGGAAAAGATCGCTAAGGACGATCTCATCCCGTGCTATCAGCCCATTTTCCTGGACTACGACATGCACATCGTCGAGAGCCGCTGCGGCAAGGAGCTCTGCTCCACGTCCTACGCTTTCGGCACGGCAGACAAGCTGGGCATCCATCAGAGCTTCGGCACCGACTCCCCGGTGGAAGACCTGAATCCGTTCCCCGGCATCTACTGCGCCGTCACCCGTAAGGATAAGGCCGGCTGGCCGGACGGCGGCTGGAATCCCCAGGAATGCATCGATGTCTGCACGGCAGTGGATGCCTATACCACCGGCTCCGCTTATCAGGAATTCAAGGAAAACGAGAAGGGACGCATCAAGCCCGGCTTCCTCTGCGACATGGCCGTGCTGGATACGGACATCTTCACCTGCGATCCCATGAAGATCAAGGACATCAAGTGCGACATGACCATCATTGACGGCGACGTCGTCTTTGAGAGAAAATAAAAGAAAAGGCATTACTATCGAAACGGAGGTTCTCCATGATCGTTTTAAAGGGAAGAGTGATCGACGGTAACGGCGGCACGCCGATCGAAAAGGGTGCCGTCATTCTGGAAGACAATACGATCCGGGCCGTGTGCCGGCAGGCAGATCTGCCGGAGCTCCCGGAAAGCGCGCAGGTGTTTGAGATCGAGGACGGCAGCATTCTGCCGGGCCTCATCGACGCCCACGTCCACATGGGCTGGGGCTCTGCCACGGCGCTGGACTGGGTCACGAGCACGCCGCAGATGCAGACCTGTATCGCATTGCGCGACATGCAGCAGCTGCGGGATTCCGGGTATACCGCATTCCGCGACCTTGGCAGCGACGTGGTGCTGCTCAAACCGGCGGCGGCTGCGGGGCTCATCAGCTGTCCGCGGATCTTTTCCGCCGGACGCATCATCTCCCAGATCGGCGGTCATGGAGACGCCTATCAGAAACTGACGCTGGAAGCCAGCGAGAAGGTCTATTCGATCTCCTACCTGGTGACCGGGGTGGATGAGATGCGCAGGGCCTGCCGCATCAATATGCGCAACGGTGCGGATCTCATCAAGATCATGACCACCGGCGGGGTGTTCTCCAACGGCGACAAAGCAGGGGAGCACTCCCATTTCAGCCGGGACGAGATCCGGGCTGCGGTGGAGGAGGCGGAGAACATGGGTTCTTACGTCTCCAGCCACGCCCAGGCTAACCGGGGCATCCGCACGGCGTTGGAATGCGGCGTCAAGTCCATCGAACACGGATTCTATCTGGACGACTACTGCATCGATCTGATGATCAAAAATGACTGCTGGCTGGTGCCTACGCTTTCCATCATGCACACGTCCAAGATGTACTTTGAAAACAAGGAGGGCGTGCTGCCGTATCTGAAGGAGAAGACCCTCAAATCCTACGAGGCGCACTACCGGTCCCTGGAGATGGCCAGAAAGGCCGGCGTCAAGATCGGCATGGGCTGTGATTTCCTGGGCGATGCGGACTTCGGCTGCAGTTACGATAAGGCGACCATGGAATTCGAGCGCATGGCCTATGCCGGGTTTACCCCGCTGGAGATCGTCCGCATGGCCACGAAGGTGAACGCCGAGATTCTGCTGATGGGAGACCGGCTCGGCACGCTGGAAGAGGGCAAACTGGCGGACGTCATCCTGGTGAAGGGCGACATGTCCAAGTCGGTAGCGCCCATCACCGACCAAAACAACGTAAAGCTCGTCATTCAGGACGGGAAAGTCGTAAAAAATATTATGTAAACATGCTTGACCGGCAGTGCATTTCTGCCGGTTCTTTTTTATTTCTTTGCCGATCTGTGGTGGTATGATGCTTATATGATAAACAGAGATTATACAAGAGCATATATTCTTGGCATCGACGTAGGCACGTCGGGCCTGAAGGCCTGCATATTGGATGAAAATGCGCGGCAGGCAGCCCTTACCCGGGCCGCCTACCGCTCTTTTGCCTTACAGGAAGGCTGGGCGGAGATCGATCCGGACAGCCTGTGGCAGGCGGTGCTGCAGGCTGTCGGGGATCTGAAGGACCGCGGCATCGATCTTTCCCGGGTGGCGGGCATCGGACTGTCCGTGCTGTGCCCGGCTTTGGTCTGCATGGACGAACGGGGAGGCGTGCTGGCCGGACCCATCCTGTATTCTGACCGGCGCAGCACGAAGCAGGCGGAAGAGATCCTGCAGCGCGTGGGTGCGGAAAAGCTGTTTGCGGTCACCGGCAACGGCACGATGGCGGGCGGTCTTTCCGGATCGTCCCTGCTGTGGGTGCGGGAGAACATGCCCGAAGCCTATGCGAACAGCCGCTGGTTCGGCCTTCTGAACAGCTGGCTCTGCCTGAAGATGACGGGGCAGCCCGCCATCGATCCCACCAACGCCTCCTATACGAACCTGTTCGATACGGTGAAGGGCGACCGCTGGTCGGAAGAACTGTGCGAAGCGCTGGCGGTGGACGTTTCCAAGCTGCCGCCCTTAAAGCAGTCCTGCGAACCCGCCGGCTTTTTAAACTGCAGGGAACTGACGGCTCTCGGGCTTCCTGCGGGTATTCCGGTGGCGGCGGGGGCAGGGGATACCCCCTGTGCGGCGCTGGGCTGCGGCGTGCTGAAAGAAGGAGACGTCTGCGAATCCGTGGGCACCTCCAACGTGCTGACGGTCTGCGTGGAAAAGCCTGTCTTCGATCCGCGTTTTATCAACCGGGCATATCTATCCCCTGGTACCTGGGTCTACCAGGGCTCCATGTCCTTTACGGGTGCCGCGAACGAATGGTTCTGCCGGGAATTTGAAAACAGCGGACAGAAGCCGGACGGAGCAGTATTCGAACGGGCAGGCGAACAGGCAGCCAAAGCGGCTCCCGGCTGCGGCGGCGTGGTCTTTCTGCCTTATATGCAGGGGGAGCGCAGCCCCGTATGGGATCCGTTCGCCCGGGGCGTTTTCTTCGGGATGACCCTCGCCAGCACCCGGGCGGACCTGAACCGGGCGGTGCTGGAGAGCTGTGGATACGGTCTGCGGCAGTTCCTGGAATGGAGCGAGCAGCTTACCGGAAAACCGATCGAACGATTCGCCTCCATCGGCGGCGGCGCGAAGAACGCCGTATGGGCACAGATCAAGGCGGATATCACGGGACGCACCATTGACGTGCTGGAGGAGAACGACATGGCGGCAGCAGGGGCGGCGCTGCTGGGCGGGGTCACCGCCGGCGTCTGGCCGGATCTGCAGACGGCCGCGCACGCTCTGGAACGCCCCGTCTGGCGCACCTTTGTCCCAACCCATGAAAACGATGGCGTCTATGCCAGAAATTATACGGTTTACCGGAGCCTGTATCCCTCTCTGAAAGATCTTTTCACAGCGGCAAGAAAATGAATACCGATATACAAGTATTATGAATTTAAACCGCTGCACAATTTGATGCAAAAGGCATATACTATGCTTTGATAGCGAGTTAATTGCACCATTCACTATAAATAACGAAAGGAGTATTGTTTTATGAGCACAAAGTACGTCTACATGTTCTCGGAAGGCAACGCGAAGATGCGCAACCTCCTGGGCGGCAAGGGCGCCAACCTGGCTGAGATGAGCAACATCGGCCTGCCCGTACCCCAGGGCTTTACCATCACCACGGAAGCCTGCACCCGTTACTACGAAGATGGCAAAAAGATCGACGACGCCATCAAGGCCGAGATCATGGAGTACATCGAGAAGATGGAAGAGGTCAACGGCAAGAAGTTCGGCGACAGGGAAAATCCGCTCCTCGTCTCCGTCCGTTCCGGCGCCAGAGCTTCCATGCCCGGCATGATGGACACCATCCTCAATCTGGGTCTCAACGAACAGGTCGTGCGCACCATCGCCGACAAGTCCGGCAACCCCAGATGGGCGTGGGACTGCTACAGAAGATTCATCCAGATGTTCTCCGACGTCGTTATGGAAGTAGGCAAGAAGTACTTCGAGGAACTCATCGACAAAATGAAGGCCGAAAAGGGCATCACCTACGACGTGGAACTCACGGCGGAAGATCTGGAAGTGCTCGCAAATCAATTCAAGGCAGAATATAAGAGTAAGATCGGCGCGGACTTCCCCGACGATCCGAAGGAACAGCTGTTCGCAGCCATCGAAGCCGTATTCCGCAGCTGGGACAACCCCAGAGCCAACGTCTACAGAAGAGACAACGACATCCCCTACAGCTGGGGCACCGCCGTCAACGTCATGCCGATGGTATTCGGCAACATGGGCGACGATTCCGGCACAGGCGTTGCCTTTACCCGTGACCCGGCCACCGGCGAAAAGAAGCTGATGGGCGAGTTCCTGATCAACGCCCAGGGCGAAGACGTAGTGGCAGGCGTCCGTACGCCGATGCCCATCGCCCAGATGGCGGAGAAGTTCCCCGAAGCCTATAACGACTTCGTAAAGGTCTGCGGCATCCTGGAAGACCACTACAGAGACATGCAGGACATGGAGTTTACGGTAGAGAACCGCAAGCTGTACATGCTGCAGTGCAGAAACGGCAAGAGAACGGCCCAGGCCGCTCTGAAGATCGCCTGCGACCTGGTGGACGAAGGCATGATCGACGAGAAACAGGCCGTCGCCATGATCGATCCCAGAAACCTGGATACGCTGCTGCATCCCACCTTCGACGCTGCCGCTCTGAAGGCTGCGACACCGCTGGGTAAGGGTCTGGGCGCATCCCCGGGCGCCGCTTCCGGCAAGGTCGTCTTTACGGCAGACGACGCCAAGGAATGGGCCGATAGAGGAGAAAAGGTCATCCTCGTAAGACTGGAGACCTCCCCCGAAGACATCGAAGGCATGAAGGCCGCGCAGGGCATCCTGACCGTCCGCGGCGGCATGACCTCCCACGCTGCCGTCGTCGCCAGAGGCATGGGCGAATGCTGCGTCTCCGGCTGCGGCGACATCAAGATGGACGAAGCGAACAAGAAGTTCGAGCTGGCAGGCAAGATCTTCAAGGAAGGCGACTTCATCTCCATCGACGGCTCCACCGGCAACATCTATGAAGGGATCATCCCCACGGTAGATGCCCAGATCGCCGGCGAATTCGGCCGCATCATGGGCTGGGCCGACAAATACAGAAGACTCAAGGTGAGAACCAACGCGGATACGCCCAAGGACGCCGCCAAGGCCATCGAACTGGGCGCACAGGGCATCGGCCTCACCAGAACCGAGCACATGTTCTTCGAGGAAGACTGCATCGCTGCATTCCGCGAGATGATCTGCGCAGACACCGTAGAAGAGAGAGTCGCGGCGCTGGCCAAGATCGAACCCATGCAGCAGAGCGACTTCGAAGGCATCTACGAGGCGATGCAGGGCTATCCCGTCACCATCCGCTTCCTGGATCCTCCTCTCCACGAATTCGTTCCCAAGGAAGAGGACGACATCGAAGCGCTGGCCAAGGCGCAGGGCAAGAGCGTGGAAGCCATCAAGAACATCATCGCAGGCCTGCATGAGTTCAACCCGATGATGGGTCACAGAGGCTGCCGCCTCACCGTAACCTATCCGGAGATCGCAGAGATGCAGACCAGAGCGGTCATCAAGGCAGCGCTGGCCGTCCAGAAGAGACATCCCGAGTGGACCATGGTCCCCGAGATCATGATCCCGCTCGTCGGCGAAGTCAAGGAGCTCAAGTATGTTAAGGATATCGTCGTAAAGGTCGCGGACGAACTCATCGCAGCCTCCGGCATCGAGATGAAGTATCTCGTCGGCACCATGATCGAGATCCCCAGAGCGGCTCTGACGGCGGACGAGATCGCCACCGAAGCCGAGTTCTTCTCCTTCGGTACCAACGACCTCACGCAGATGACCTTCGGTTTCTCCAGAGACGATGCGGGCAAGTTCCTCTCCGCCTACTACGACAAGAAGATCTACGAGAACGATCCGTTCGCGAAGGTAGACCAGAAGGGCGTAGGCAAGCTGGTCGACATGGCCTGCAAACTGGGCAGAGCCACCAGACCCGACCTGCATCTGGGCGTCTGCGGCGAGCACGGCGGTGACCCCTCCAGCGTGGAGTTCTTCCACAAGGTGGGTCTCGACTACGTCTCCTGCAGCCCGTTCCGCGTACCCATCGCGAGACTGGCAGCGGCGCAGGCAGCGATCAAAGAGAACGCCTAGACCATAGAAACGTTACAGGCCCCCGGTCTTCCGGGGGCCTGTTCATTTTTATTCGCGCAGGGTGTATAATGATTCCATGATGGAGTTTTATCACTCTACAATTACGATCCTGTTTGCCTTTCTGCTTCAGATTGCAGGACTGTCTTTTGTTACGGCTTATGACCCCTATATCAAGGAAAAAGACCGCAGTTTCCTGCAGGCAAGCATCGTTCTAACCGTGCTCCTCGTGGCGCAGAACGTTCTGGATTACCGTCTGCCGGTGGCGACGGAAAACACCTTCTGGTTTACGTTGGTCTCCTTCGCCGGCTACGTCCTTCGCCCGGTCATTTTATCCTGCTTTATCCAGATCGTGCAGGAAGACCGTTGGCCCTGGATCCTCTGCATGGTCAACGCAGGGATCTACTCGCTTTCTTTTGGGTCACACCTGGTCGTCTGGTTCGGACCGGACGGAAGGTTTCATCGGGGCCCTCTGGGCTATGCCTGCCACATCATCAGCTTTTTCCTGCTGTTCTGGCTGCTCGTCAAGATCCGTGCACGCTATAAGATGATCGGCGGCAGGGGGATCGCGCTGCCTTTAAGCATCGTGATCTCCATCATCGTCGGCACGCTGGCGGATGGGTTCCTCTCCATAAACGCTCCGGTTTCCATGCTGACGGTCGCCATCGTAACGGGCTGCGTGTTCTTTTACGTCTGGCTGCACCAGCAGTTTGTGCGCGAACACGAGGAGGCTCTGCGGGCGGAGCAGCGCATCCGCATCATGATCTCCCAGATCCAGCCCCATTTCCTGTTCAACACGCTCTCCACGATCCAGGCGCTGTGCCAGATCGACCCGAAGAAGGCCTCGGACGTCGTGGGCAAGTTCGGCCAGTATCTGCGGCAGAACATCGATTCGCTGGATCAGTCCGACCTCATCCTGTTCGAAAAGGAGCTGGAATATACGAAGATCTATGCGGACATCGAGATGATCCGTTTTCCCAACATCCAGGTGGAATACGACATCCAGGACATCCATTTCGGCGTGCCCGCACTTTCGCTACAGCCGCTGGTGGAGAACGCCATCCGCCACGGCGTGCGGGTGAGAAAGGACGGCCGCATTAAGGTAAGCACCTGGCAGGAGGAAGATAATCACATGCTGCGAATCCAGGATAACGGCAAGGGGTTCGACGTCGAGGAAGCCATGAATGCGGACCGCAGCCACATCGGCATGCGCAACGTCAAGGAGCGCATCGAGAAGATGACGGGTGGCAGCATGACCATATACAGCGAGATCGGGGAGGGGACGGATATCGTCATACGCATCCCCTTCAGAAAGGAGCAGGGATGAGGATCCTTTGTGTAGACGACGAGGCGCTTGTGCTTCAGCTGACCCTGTCCATGTGCCGGGAACTGCCCCAGGTGGAAGAAGCGGTAGGCTTCTCCTACGTGCAGGACGCACTGGACTGGCTGGAAGACAACGCGCCGGACGTGGCGCTGCTGGACATCGACATGCCGGAGATGAACGGCCTGCAGCTGGCGGCAAAGATCAAGGAAAAACGGCCGGATACGGCCATCATCTTCCTGACGGGCTTTTCCCAGTACGCGGTGGATGCCTTCGCCATGCACGCTTCGGGCTATCTTCTGAAGCCGCTGGATAAGGAGCGGCTGGTCCAGGAACTGAACTATGCCGGGAGCCGCCACGAGGCGGAGAAGACCGATCATATCCTGGCGGTCACCTTCGGCAATTTCGACCTCTATGTCGACGGCCAGGCGGTGCCTTTCGCCCGGTCCAAGGCCAAAGAATTGCTGGCCTACCTCATCGACCGGCAGGGGAGCAACGTGACCCGGGCAGAAGCGTTTTCGGCGCTGTGGGAGGACGCGTTCTACGACCGGTCCATGCAGAAGCAGTTCGACGTTATCCTGCGGAGCCTGCGCACAGCCCTGGACGATGCCGGCATCCCGGAGATCCTGGAGATGCAGCGGGGGTATCTGCGGGTGAAGCCGGAGCTCATCCGCTGCGATCTGTACCGGTTCATGGCGGGAGACATCGATGCCGTCAATTCCTACCGGGGTGAATACATGAGCAATTATTCCTGGGCGGAACTCACGGAGGCCTATATGGACCGGCGGGTAAGGGAAAACGCGAATGCGCCCGAATATTGGTAAGCGATATGAGAAAATCTGCAGAGTTCTTTGCAGATTTTTTCTTCGTTTGTTGGACATCTGTTGGACAAGGCCGTTTACAATGCATACTAGAGTTAGTGTACCTAAGACCCCGTACACCGCAGATACTCCGTCAGCAATATTATTTTTATAAAAAGAAAGGAAGAAAAAACTATGTTCGATAATGCTGTAGCACCTGTAGTCTCATTGATCAACAACATGTTAAGCCCGCTGCTGGCTCTTGTCGGCGCAGTCGGTGCGATCTATTGCGTCATCCTCGGCGTCAAGTATGCCAGAGCTGAGGAGCCGCAGGACAGAGAAAAGGCCAAGGGCGCTCTGAAGAACGCCATCATCGGCTTCCTGCTCATCTTCATCCTGCTGGTCGTTCTGAAGGGACTCATGCCCCAGATGATCAAGTGGGTCAACTCCAACTATAAGGGAACCATCTAAAGTTTTCGAACGCGTTCGAAAGCCTGGCTCCAGGCTTTCGATCCGAGCGCACGAGCGGTTCGTGCGTTGGGATCGGCATTGTAAACGCGCTTCGACTGCTTCGACAGGCTCAGCAACCGCAGCGCCCGTGAAGCACGGTCCCTGAGCCCGTCGAAGGGACAAAAATAAGGAAACACACATGAAGAGACATGCATTATCAAAACGCATCATAAGCATCCTGCTGGCTCTGCTGATGACGGCCTCCGTCACCCTGACGGCCAGCGCCGACACCATGACCATCGACAGCAGCGGCTTTACGGATCCCACGATCACCAAGGGAACGGTCTATTACTGGCACAAGGGAATGCCGCCCGCTACGGTGGACGGCACGTCCTATCCCGTGCTCATGGTCTGGGACGACAAGTATTATCTGGCTGCCGACAGCAGTTTTTACAGCGAGCTCGTAGGGACGAACAAGACGAAACACGCGGAAGCCCTGGTGGACAAGGTTACGGACGTGGATGATCCCATGGACGTGGACTGGGATTATGAGAAGCCCTATCTGCCGGCAGGGTTTTATCATAAGGACCGGGAATATTCCGGCCATTCCGTTTCCGAGCTGCCCTTTGACTTCAATGTGCTGAAGAAGACCGGTACGGTCGTATCGTTCGGGGCGCCGAACCTGCCCCGGTTTGTCGCCGTAGATCAGGAACAGAGCAGCATGGGTAATCAGATCTACAACAACAAGGTCGACGATCTTGATCTGGAATACAAAACGGAAGCGTCCTATGCCATCTGGTTCCCGAATCCCGATACCGGCAGTACGGTAGGCGAGAACAAATACTGGCTCATGTCCACGCACCGGATCTATTCCCGTTACGATGAAATGGATACGACCTTCGGCACGAAAGCCCGTTACGTCAACAGTCTGGACTGGTATCTGGACTTCATGAGGACAACACAGGCAAAATTTACGGATCCTGAAACGACATTCACGCCGGCTCACAACGGCCTGAACAGCCGCGGACATGAAGCACGTCCGAAACCGATCGACCTGAACAGCCGGACCTGGCGCGTCGCCAGGATCCAGAACTCAGAAAAATATCATATCTACGGAAACAGCGCTCCGGATGCCCATCTCACCAGTTTTTATCCGGACAATGGCCGGAATAATCTGAAGCACTACGTAGAGATCATGCGGAACACCAATCAGTCCACCGCGCTGATGCATGTGGGCAGCAAGCTCATGAGCGTCGGAGAAGGCGGCGGCGTTGTCGCCTACAGCTGGCTCAACACTTCGGCCGTGTTCAATCCGGTCAGGATGATAGAGATCCTTGCCCAGGGCGGTATCTTTTCCAAGGACGGGCGCTATGAAGACCGCGAAGATTTCCAGAATGCCCAGGCCGGATTCGACCTCTACTGGGGAGAACCAGCCACCATCAGCTTTTGCCAGCTGGATTTTACGGTGCAGAAAGGCCAGGTGCAGACCATGGACGGTCCCATCGCCATCGGCCACGACGTGACCATCACGGTGGAGGACGGAGGCGTGCTGTCCTGCAGCGACTGGATCATCAACAACGGCACCATCGTCGTAAAGCCCGGCGGCACGCTGCTCTTGCAGACCTACGAGACCGCCAACGAACAGATCCGCTACGGCACCGTCGCTTCGGTGCACGATGCCTCCGGCGACGACGGAGGTCGCATCTACTGCGACGGCACCATCATCGTCATGCCTGACTGCAAGCTGTGCTGCAGCGGCAAATACGGGCTGCGGCTGGGCGAAGGCGCGCAGGTGGTCAACTACGGCGCCATCATCTCGGAAAATATCTCTGCTGCACAGAGCCATACCATCGAAAACCGGGGCGACAGCAGCTGTGTCTTTGCGGGTTACGGCCTGACGGACTGCGGAAGCACGCTGCTGACGGAACGGATCACAGGCGATAAATACACCGAAAAAGGCAGCCGCGAAAAGGCGGCCATCGTGAACCTTCCCAGGGATACGGTCTACGGCAAAGGAGCTGCCCGCGTATATAAGAACAACGCTGCGACGGTCACGTATACGTCTGAAACATCGAGCGGCGGCGTGACGGACAACGTGGAAAAACTTCCTCCGATATCCGGCGGCTCCGGAGAGACCGGCAAGAAAGCACAGTACTTCACCCTGACGGAGAATGACCCCTATACGGTGTATTATCCGGATACCAGAGAATGCATTTCCAGCATGCGTGACTGCGATGTTACTTTTGCGTTTTACGAAGATACCTCGCAGGAATCCTATATGTATTATGACTATCAGATCACAGCCGGGACCAACGCAGGCGACTGGGTCAATGAAAAGAAGATCCTCGATGTGACCAGACCGGTGCAGGTCTATCAGGGCGATTATTACAATCCGGACTTTCACGTCAACCTCGGAAAAATGATCTTCGAAGGGATGCTGTACGATTGGGACGGCAGTGACGCCGGCTATTTCGATCCTCCTGAGACGGAGGAAACCGCTCTCGTCGATGTTAAATTGGCGGACGACCATAAGATCGTCGTCAACGGAGATACAGTGAATTATATCTATCTGTACTCGAAGAGCCGTATCCTGATCTACGAAAACGGAGAATCCGTTTATCTGGGCTACAGCTACGTGGTGGGCGATTATTACCGGAAAAACACGCTTAAGGCTTCGGATACCGTCAAGATCTATCACTGCTACTGCCCTCCGGGAAAATATTACGTGATACAGGATCTGATCTACGAAGGTCTCGCGAAGGATTGGGACCCGACGTATATCCTGGATGAATAAGGTAAGGAAAGGAGGCCCTTTGGGCGATGAAATACCGATATAAACGGCCTGTAAGGGCTTTTCTGGCAGCGCTGCTGATCTGCCTGCTGGCCGGTGGAAGCGTCTTCGCCATCGATACGACCTACGACGGCTATCTGGATCCGGTCACCGGCGATCCGTTGAACGGGACCACCAGTTATGAGGCGGAGGACGGCAGCCGGACGATCGTGACGGACGGCGTCTATTACGACTGGAATCTGCACACTTACGTCTATCCGATCGCGGGAACGCTGGGCGAGGTCTACTCCGATGCCGCAGACGGCATGGTACTGGGCGAATCCGTCGCCGTCTCCTGTACGGATGACGTGACGATCCGCGTGTACCGCGACGGGGAAGAAGTGCCCGGCGATCTGTCGAACCTGAATGTACCGGGCAGCTATGTGGTAAACCTGGACCAGGGGGGCAATACGAGGCGTATGCTGGGCTTTACCCTGGTGGGCAGCCGCACGAACGCGATCCACACGTTCCGCACGCCGGAAGGCTTCTACATCTCTTCCGTCACCATGGACGGCGAAACGGTATACACGGACCGCTACAGCCTGGATATGGAACTGGAAGGGGAGTATACGGTGGAATACACCTGCATGGCTACGGACATGCCGTATACGCTCTCCACGACCATAGACCGTACGCCTCCGGTGCTTACGTTCCGGGGCAAGATGGACGAGAACAACCGCATGCGCAGCGCGCTGCTGTTCGAAGGACTGCAGCAGGGCGACACCATCTATCTGCTGCGGAGCGGCGAACACGTTCAGCCAACCCTGAACGGCGACGGTACCGGCGCCGTGTACGACCCCGGGAACTACATCATGCGGGTGTTCGATGCCGCAGGCAACGAAACGGAATACACATTTACGATCCTCATGTACTTCAATGCCAGCAGCCTCGCGTTCTTCGCGCTGGTGCTGGCCGTGGTCATCGCGGTGATCGCCTACATCATCATCAACCGCAAACGGCTGAAGATCGGATAGGGAACCATGAATACTTTACGAAACGAAAGGCAGGTGAGCAGGTTTGCTGGATACTCTCTGGAGTAATATAAGCGATTTTCTGGGCAATACATTAAGCTCCATCCTGGAGTCTGTCCTGAACGCGACCATCTTCAAACTCTGCTATATCATCGAAGCTGCACTGTGCCGGATGATTTACATCTTCTCGCAGCTGTTCGGCGTCTTTGCCGGCGTCGACAGAGCGATGTACAACGGCAAGAACGATTTCCTGATCAACATCTTTTTCTCGAACAAGGCTATCAATAATATCTATTGGGCCATGGCTCTGATCGGCGTCGCGCTTACGTTTGTGTTTACGATCTGGGCGGTCATCAAGAAACTGTTCGACCTGTCGGGCAAGATGCAGGCATCCTACGGCCAGATCCTCACCTCCGCGGTCCGCAGCATCGTGCTGATGCTCGGTCTGTCGTTCATCATGAATGTGGTCATCACATCGACGAACGTGCTGATGCAGCAGGTCACGTACATTTTTAACGACGCCTATCACCTGGACCAGCCCGTCACCCGCAAATTCTCCGAGGAAGAATATGCGGCCATGGCGCGGGTGCTCGCCACCATAGGAAACTATTCCATGGTGCCGAACAACAATAACCGCTACAATCTCAACCTCTGCTTCAACGATATCCGGGACGATCTCTACACCCTGGAACGGGCAGGGGTGTTCGAGTACAGCTACTACGAAACGGACCGAAATGGCAACGAGGTCCAGAACTGGCAGTCGGTCCTCTCGAAGATCGCAAAATCCTCAGACCTCAACCAGGACGTAAAAGTCGACGTTTATAACGAGGGCGTGGCCACCAGCATTACGGAAGCCATGAGATACCTGAGCACGAACGAGATCGTTACGCCGAAGGAAAAGGTGAGCCGGAATTACATAGAAGACAATAACATGCATCTGGATCGCCTCGTGTTCCTGGTTGGCACGATGCGGGCGGCGAAGAACCCCGCATACAACAAGGAACCTTCCCTGGACGATGCGCTGCGCGGCCCGTACTACTACGATCAGGGCGGCAATATCTACGACTTTGACCAGGTGAGCGACGACTTCGACATCGGCTTTAAGATGGACTATATCGTCGCCTGGATCGCGGCGGTCGCCATGATCTTCGATCTGATTGTCATCCTGCTGAACTGCGTGGCCAGGATCTTCAACATGCTGTTCCTGTACATCATCGCACCGCCCGTCATTGCGGCTTCGCCTCTGGACGGCGGCGGCAAGTTCAAGCAGTGGACCATCGCGTTCCTTGTACAGTCCCTGAGCGTGTTCGGTACGGTCATCGCCATGCGGCTTCTGATGATCTTCCTGCCCATCGTCATCAGTCCGAAGCTTGTGCTGTTTGAAAGCAACAACCTGAATATGTTCGCGAAATTCGTTTTGGTCTTCGGCGGTTTCGAAGCGGCCAAGAAATCCACGGCGCTGCTCACCGGTATCCTGGCAGACAGCGCAGGCTGGCAGGCCATCCAGGCGGGCGACATGTCCACCTCCGCATCCATGGCCATCGGCAGGGCCGTGGGCCTGGGCAAGGCGGTGGGCGGCAAAGCCCTCAGCGTCGGCGGATCTGTAGCCGGGTTTGCTTTCAAACCCGCCACGAACCTGGTCAAGAGGCCCTTTAAGGCGGCGGGTGAGGCCTGGAGCAAGCTGGGCACTGGCGGCCGGCAGAACCGGGAAGCGGAGTCCATCAAGAACCGTATTTCCCAGGCTAAGGCGGATGAAAAATATCTGGCGAGCCACGAAGAAGACAGGAAATATCTGCAGCCCAATTCCGGTCAAAACCAGAACCAGAATCAGAATCCAAACCAAAACCCGAACCAAAATCCAAACCAGAATCCGAACAATCAGAACAACCAAAACCAGAACCAGAATCAGAACAACCAGAACAACGCGAACAACCCGCCTCCGCTTCCGCCGCGCTACGCCAACGAAGCGCCGGTGGAGGCAAACAACGTCGGACAGGGCTTCCGGGATGCGCACGGCCCCGGCCAGCTGGGTCCGGATGAACAGCCGCGGCGCAGAGCCGCAGAGGCACCGCTTCCTTCCAGAAACAGACCGAGTTTATAAACCATATATAGACCAGATAAGGATCTATCGTTATGCAAAGACTGATACCGGGTAAAACAAAAGTTCATATCGAGTTATTCCGCGGCGTAATGCTGGGAGACGTTGTCGTGGGCGCCATCGCGGTGGCCATGCTCATCTTCATCCTCATCTCGAACCTGCCCGGAAGATTCTTCATCTGCGGCGGCGTGCTCATTCTGGCGGCGCTGCTGATCTTCCGCCTGGACGATCAGCCCAACTACCTGTACCTGCTCCACATCCTGAGCTTCTTCGGGTATAAGCGGCGCTTTGCCCGCAACTTCAGCGATAATGTCCTGTACAACGTCAACGAGAAGGGCGAACGCGGTGCCGTGATGGACCAGATCTTCGGCGAAGATGCCGAGAAGCCCCTCACCAGAGCGGAAAAGAAGAAACTCAAAAAGTCCAACAAAGAGCAGGCGCTGGCGGCGCTTCCCGCTCCCGGCGAGGAAACAGAAGAGGGCGAAGTCGTTCTGTCCGAAAAGGAGAGGAAAAAGCTCCGCAAGGAAGAAGAGAAGAAGCTGAAGAGCAAGGACGTCTCCGAAGAGGAGAAGGAGGAGATCCGGGCCCGCCAGAAGGCGAGAAGCGAAGCCTCCGCCAGACGGATGGCAGAATATAAGGAGCGCACCGCGGACCGGGAGACCATGTCCGAGATCATCGCTTTTACGAATATCAAGGACGGTTTTATCGAATATCTGAACGGCGAATACTACGGCGCTGCCCTGCAGATCGACCCCGTGGAATTCCGCTTCTTCAGCGAACATCGCCGGGTGAACTCCATCGAGAACTGCCTGGGACGCATCCTGCGCTCCCTGCACGCCGGCTACAGCGCCAATATCGTTAAGCTGGAACAGCCCATCATGTACGACCGCTATCTGGCGAAGGAATACGATAAGCTGGAAAGCCTGTCCGACAGCTACGAAAACGGCGTTCTGACGGAAGAAGAACTGAAAGCCCGCGTGGAGATCGAGTACGACCGCATCAACGAGCTTCGTTCCTTATCCGGCGAAAGACGCGTCGTTACGGACTATTATTATCTGGTGCTGTTCGAAAGCGACAAGCGCCAGCTGGAGAATCAGATCCGGGAAGCCCAGCAGCTGCTGCAGAACGGCGAGCTCACCGTCCGCAGGCTGGACGACAAGGGCCTGGCCGTCTTCCTGAAGTATTCCAACCAGATCGACTTCGACGAACGGGACATCGAGAACGTCCGTCCCGAAGACTACTACCTGTGGGCTCAGCCCGAGATCGTAGACATCCGGCCCAGAAGGGTGGAAGTCAATCATATCATCACCCATAACTTCCGGGTCGTCGGCTATCCCACCGTGGTGGGCGACGCCTGGCTGGCCGGGGTCATGAGCTATCCGGCGACCAAGGTCGTCCTCAAGTGCCAGCCCATGGACCGGGCCAAATCCATCCGCAACATCGATCACTCCCTGCAGGAACTGAGAGGGCAGTGGAGCGCCACCGGTGTGGACTCCAAGCGCATGGAGCTGGAAAATCACATCCAGACCCTGCAGGAATTGCTCACGACGCTGCAGAACGATTCCGAATCCCTGCTGGAGGTCAACATCTACATTACCGCCTACGACATCGTGGGTACACGCAACCGCCAGGATCTGGTGCAGCCTCCCGTTTCGCTGCGGGCCACCATCAACGACCTGAAGAAGAACGTCCGCCGTGTCTGGCAGGAGAGCAGTTTCCGCCTCAACAACATGGAGTTCGACCAGGTGCAGGCCTTTATCGGTTCCCAGATCTCCGCGAGAGACCCGATGGCAAAGGACGGCCGGGGCATCTCCAGCAATGCGGTGGCAGCCTGCTTCCCCTGGATCTACGCCAACGTCTCCGACGAAGGCGGCATCAAGCTGGGCGAGAGCGACGGCATCCCCGTGTTCATCGACTTCTTCCGCAGAGACAGCGAGCGGGTCAACTCCAACATGGTCATCGTGGGTAAGTCCGGTTCCGGTAAATCCTACGCCACCAAGTCCCTGCTGGCGAATCTGGCAGCGGAAGATGCCAAGATCTTCATCCTGGACCCCGAAAACGAATACACGGACCTGGCCAACAATCTGCACGGCCAGATCATCAACGTGGGCAATGCCCAATCCGGACGGCTCAACCCGTTCCATATCATTACCGCCCTCGAAGATGACGAGGCCGGAGAGAGCAGCGCCAGCGGCACCTACGCCACGCATCTGCAGTTCCTGGAAGAGTTCTTCAAGCAGATCATGCCGGACTGCGAGAAGGACGCCATGGAGTACCTCAATACCCTGGTGGACCACATGTACATGGGCAAGGACATTACCGCCGAAACGGATCTGTCCACCCTGAAGCCGGAGGATTATCCGATCTTCGACGACCTGTACGATGCGGTGCTGCAGGAGTTCCAGAGCAGCGACAACCCCTTTACGCGAGATCTGCTGCGTACCCTGATGAACTACATTGCGAAGTTCTCCACGGGCGGTAGAAACGCCAATATCTGGAATGGTCCGTCCACCATTACGACGGACGAGAACTTTACCGTGTTCAACTTCCAGTCCATGCTGGCGAATCGCAACCAGACCATCGCCAACGCCCAGATGCTTCTCGTTCTGAAGTACATCGACAACGAGATCATCAAGAACCGGGATTACAACACGAAATATCACGCGAACCGCAAGATCGTGGTGGTCATCGACGAGGCCCACGTCTTTATCGACGCGAAATTCCCCATCGCCCTCGACTTCATGTTCCAGCTGGCGAAGCGCATCCGTAAGTACAACGGTATGCAGATCGTCATCACCCAGAACATCAAGGACTTCGTGGGCTCCGAGGAACTGGCCAGAAAGTCCACAGCCATCATCAACGCCTGCCAATACAGCTTTATCTTCTCCCTGGCACCCAACGACATGCAGGACCTGGTCAAGCTCTACGAGAAGGCGGGCGGCGTAAACGAGACGGAGCAGGAGGAGATCGTCCAGGCACCCAGAGGCCAGGCCTTCGTGGTGATGAGCCCCACCAGCCGCTCTTCGTTCACCATCGAGACGGCGCCGGGCATCTCCCAGATGTTCGAGGAGAAGGATTACCAGAGCCGCTACTTCAGCGGCGAGCAGGGCGATGCCAACTGGGAGCAGTTCGTCGGCGTCAGCCGGGCGGCACACGAAGAGACGATGCTGCGCAGCGTCTCGGAGGAACAGCCGCAGCTGGAAGAGCGCGTGTCGTCTTCCAGGGGCGTGACCCTCAACATCTACGAGGAAGACGAATACGAGGCGCTGCAGGAAGAGAACAGATCTTCCGGCGTCACCCTCAATATTTTGGACGAAGAGCCGGAGAAGCCGTCGAAGCGTCCCGAACCCGAAGTGCCCACCGCCCAGGTGGACATGATGCGGTCGGTGCCTGCGGGTGCGGAGATGGCGGTATTCAGCCAGATCGCGAACGCCCTGGGCCGTATGGCTGATGCTGCGGATGGCGGCAGGACCGTACCCATCGTTGCCGCAGCGCCTGTAACGGCGCCGGCTGCGTCTGCCGATGCGATCTCCGAGGAACTGGAGAGACGTCTGCAGGAAAAGGACGACGAGATCCGCCGCCTGAGAGAGGAATTCGAACAGCTGAGGGCTGCCAAGCAGGAAGAGCCGACACTGCCGGAAGAGGCGGACGAAGACGACGTCTTCAACTTCGACTTCGAAGAAGAGCCGGAGGAGGAAATGCCGGACGAAGACGACGAATTCGGCGGCGAGGAAGAGGACGGCGAACTGTTCAGCCTGTTCGGCCTCGGCGAAGAAGGGGAAGAGGACGAAGAAGATGTCTTTGC
This sequence comes from Bacillota bacterium, assembly GCA_017626845.1. Classification (GTDB taxonomy): domain Bacteria; phylum Bacillota; class Clostridia; order Peptostreptococcales; family Anaerovoracaceae; genus RUG11894. The sequence goes on along the minus strand of JAGAHX010000037.1, from coordinate 7,670 downwards.
GGATGAGGATGAGGAAGAAGATCCCATCATCACCGACGAAGACGAGGACGAGGAAGCGGAAGAGACCGCGGACGATACGGAGGACGACGACGATTTCATGAGTTCCTTCTGCCGCTTCGCGGAGAGCCTCCAGAGCATGACGGTCTTCGAACGGATGAAGGCCAACGGCACCTCCACCTCTGCCATCACATTGGAAGAATTGACAAAGGAAGCGGAGACACAGATCCGGCAGAGAAGGGAAAAGCGTTCTTCCGGCCAGGAGTAACGAAGGATGAAAGCAAAAACGATAGGACAACTGAAAAAGCGTGTCGCAGCTGCGGTGCTTGCCGCCGTTCTGGCGGTATCTGCAATGCCTGCGGCTGTCTTTGCGGACGACGATACACCGGCAGCGGCAAAGACCTGGGATATCCTGAACGGCCAGACGCCGGTAACGGAAGGCAAAGCCCAGAGCGCGACCTATATCCTGGAAGTGAGTACCGGCACAAGCGTCCAAGGGACCACCGCGGACAACGTGATGTACTTTTCCGTGTACTATACGGACGTAAACGGAAAGAAGCACACCGAGATCATCATGCCGGGCATCGATGCCGTCGAACGGGGTTTCGATGAGGCTTCGAAGGTGGGCGCCCGCACAAGGCGGATCCGTTCCATGCAGACGCTGCTGGGATATACGCTGCCCGACCTGAACACGAATCCTGCCATGGGTTCTGTTCAGACGGACCAGTTCCTGTTTATGGCACCGGCTAAGGTGGCGCATTTCGATAAGATCCAGGTCTTTGGCAAAAAGACGAATTCCCGAAGCGACTGGGTCTGCCAGGGCATGCGGATCTTCTCCGTGGATACGCTGTACGGTCTCGACATGTACGGCTGGTATTCTCAGAAGGGCTACATCGACTTCGCCGGAAAAGTTGCCGCAGAAGTCGGCATGAACAACGGCGGCGGCATCTTCCGCTGGGAAAACAGCGGCGGTACCTTTAATATCGTCGGCATGAACCAGACCGGCGGCACCGCAGGCGTCGTGCTCGTAAACGACGGAGAAGGGGAAGCCTTTACCGAAAAATATCATCTGCCCATCCATGTGGGCATGGAACATACTTCTCAGAGCAGCAAGCGGGTGCTGCTGCGCCTGGATCTGGCCGATACGGGCGACGGCGGTTTCGAAGCCCTGGCCGGACGCTACAGCCTAGGCTCCCGCTCGAAGATGACCGCCCAGAGATTCTGCGAATGCGCATCGATCATCGTGCGCTATACGGACGTCTTCGGCTGCCAGCGCGACGTTACGCTGCCCGTGATCGCGAATTCTCTCGGCCCTGTCTATGAAATGGCGGGCGATCTTGCGATCTGCGGCTACGCGCAGCAGGGCGATACGCTGGCGATCCCGGCACTCCTGCCGGACTTTGTCTCGATCAATAACGTCACCCTCGTGACCGGCGAAGCAGCCGCTGCGGAAAGGACAGGACTTGTCTCTGCCGCTTCGAACGAGCTTCGCGCGGAAAGAGCTGCGGCGAGCGATAAGGAAAAAATCAGCCTACTGAGCTTCTCCGCCTATACGGCTGCGACCTGCAATGCCTACATCGACGGAGACAACGGCGCTACGTTAATGTACGATATCTCCGCCGGCGATCTGAACCCGGGCTGCTACAGCACAGCCACTTCCATCGAAGGCACGCTCATCGATCCGGGTTCGCCCAAGAACCTCTCTCTCACGTTCTATAACGCTTCGTCGAAAAACGCTCCGGTGCTGAAGCCCACGGACCGCATGGACCGTTATCTCATCACCATGTCCACAGATAACGTGCTTACGGCAGGTACCATCAGCGACCTCTCCATTTCTTTCAACTACGAAACGATGAAGGGGAAGGAGGCCACCAGCGCCGCCTACAGCGTAAAGGATTACGTCCGTTCGTTCTACGGCGACTGGCCCGGCAACGTGGTGGATTTCGCCTATCAGTACGGACTGTCTCAGGGCAGCACCGTGCAGTTCATGATCCCGATGCAGGGGATCAATAAATTTACCGGCGTCAACGTCAAGCTGGAAGGCAATGACGAATGGCAGTTCTCCGGCATCAACATCGCCAAGGTGGCCAGTTATACCAGCCATAAGGCGGTGTGGGAAGAAGTCCGGAGCACGGAACTCATGCCGGACGGCAGCGGTCCGAGATTCCTGTCTCATGTCCGCTACTCCCGTACGGTCATCGCCCCGAACGTCTCCTTCTCGATCGGCACGGTCTATCCGCCCGGATCGGCCCAGCCGGATCCTACGGCAGATGGCAGCACCTGGACGCCGGGCAGCCTCATCCAGGACGACGACATGACCCATACCTTCGACGGCAAGGGTTCGGAAGTCGACAAACAGGAGGATATCGACTGGTCCCAGTATATCCATTACATGACCTATGCCGATACGAAGCAGAAACTCGGCTTTACGAAGGGACGCTGCACCTATAATGTGACGGTCAACGTGGCCGGCGACAAGACCAATGAGGAGGATGACGACTGCGGATCCCGCAACCTGTTCTACTTCCAGCTGGTCTTCGAAAACGGCAACAGCGGCTGCACGCTGGCGAACCAGCAGATCGTGGGCGACGCCTTCCGTACCGGAACGAAGACGGAGTTCAAGATCACGACGAGCCAGGATTACGGCGAACTGTCTTCGATCCGCGTTCTGGCGGACAACCAGGACGGCAACGGCGATATCTACGATAAGCTGAAGATCCGCAGCATCGAAGTCATGAAAGAGACCAACGATGCGCTCAGCCCCACCTGGGTCGCGGATTGCCCCGGCGAAGACGGCAAGGGCTCCTGGGTCGGCATCAAGTATCAGGATCCGGGCGAGATCGGCAGCATCAAGGGTGCGCAGGGCCACTCGATGGGCGAGCTGTTCTCCACCTATCTGGTGACGGAGTCCAGCTACACGGCCAAATTCCTGGTCGCGATCTCCACAGGTCCGTACCCGAATTCCACCGGCATCGGTGTGGACGGCCAGACTGCGACGGCAAAGAACAGCATTCTGGCAGGCGGTCTGCAGGCGGGCTTCAGCTACTTCGATACCGACGGCAATCTCAAGTTCATAACGAACCTGGACGCCGTCGGCCTGATGAACGAATACGCAGGCCGTACTGGCAAAAAGGTCCGTACTGTACAGCTGGAAGGCGAGGACGGCAACGTGGATTACTACGTGAGCGATCCGGCCTATCAGTTCCGGCCCTCCACGACAGACTACTTCTTCGTGAGCGTCAAGGACCTGTACGAATTCGTCAATATGGACCTTACGGTACGCAGCGACGTGGTGACCGACTGGAATATCTCCTCCGTGGACATCTACATGGTCCGCGGTACGGGAACCCGGTACATCAACGCCTACGGCGAATACGGCTACCGCTATGCGGAAGGCGAGACGCCGAAGCTGCTGACCAGCTGGAACAGGGACGAAAACCTGATCCACCACTTCAATATTTACAGAAAACTGCAGGATACGGTGATCGAGAACTTCGATTTTGCGTTCGAACTCAAGCCGGTGGAGGTCAACTCCCAGGCAGGCGCCTGGTCCAGCACCATCGCCAGAGAACCGAAGTCCAAGGACGATACGTTCAATCTGTATCTGTATCCGTCTACGGCAGATACGGCCGCGGCACCCAAGGATTACGACCTGACCGCAGCCATTCGCTTTACCGACGGAACGAACCTGCTGCCCAGACAGACCTCTACCGGGTCCATGCAGCTGGGCGTCGCATCGGACGGAAGCCCCGTGTTCTACGCCCTCGGCCTGAACGCGAAGAACTTCCTCAATCTGAACGGCGTCGACGTAAAGTCCGAATCCGCCCGCGTGCTGCAGTCGCCCATCCGCTACGGCATCCTGCAGAGGGTACGCAGCGGCGTGCTGATGGAGACCTATTATCTCGGCGGCATCGGCAATGCAGATCTGGGCGCTTCCATGACGATCACGGATGCGGAAGGCTATCCGCATAAGCAGAGAGTCTACCTGCAGGTGGACGCTGCAGCAGCCGAACAGCTTCTCGAACCGGAGCAGAAAGACCTCGCGGTCGCACTGCACTTCCGCTCGGATCATCCGGGTGCACAGGTCCTGCGCAGCCGCTACACCTACCTGAGCGACATCGGCGTTGACAAGATCCAGCCGGGTCAGCTGATCGCCATGGACTTCGAAGTCGGCGCGGTTACCGACATTACCGGCCTCAACCTGGTGTCTTTGGGCGGCATCGAAGTGCCGATCGAAGGCGTCAGCGTTGTGAACATGGATATGGACGGCAACGTCCTGAACGAATACAGCATCCAGGAATCCATTCTGCCTAAACAGACAGCTTCGCAGTTTGCGTTCAGCGGCGCAGCCAAGCTGCTGAATCTGGAAATTGAGACCGCGACGGACGACGCATCGTCCCTGAGCGGCACGAAAGATCCGATCAGCATGACGGTCGGCTACTACGACGTCTACGGCGTCCTGCGGACCGAGTACTATCCGGACATCCGTTCCTACGTGAGATCCGGCAGAAACTTCGAGGCGGGCAGCGTGGATGTAATAAACTTGCTCGTTCCGGGCATGGACGAACTGCGCTGGATCGAATTCGAGCCCAGACATACCACCGGCACCACGCCGGGCACCTGGCGCATCGCCAAACTGACGGCCAGCGCCGGTGCAGACGGAAGAAAGTCCGTACGCATCCTCAACCAGATGATCATCGAAGGCACGCCGATCCACATCGGTCTGGCCGAAGTCCTCGTAACGGGCAGCGTGCTCGTGAACGGCGATGATCCGTCCACGGCCAAGACCGTATCCACGGGCGAGAGCCTCTCCCGCCTCATGAACTCCGGCGGCGGCCTGTCCATCGGCGTAGGCGTATACGGTTCCACGGCCGGCTATAAGGCAAAGATCGAGAACTTCGATCCGGATACCGGCGCGACGGAAAAGGCGGATCTGAACGAGACCCACGGCTACACGAGAGACTATCTGATCCAACTGATCAGCTCGGCTGAGGCCGCCGCAAGAGGCGGTGCTACCGCCGGCGTCCGCCAGGCGGCGAAGCAGGTGGCGGAGATCGCCAACGCCATGCTGGACAGCTACGGCACCTTTACGGACGAAGCAAATACCGTCCGCTTCCAGGCGCCCAGAAACTACTCCGGCAGAGACAAGTGCTACCGCATTACAGTTTACAGCAACGAGATGAACGACGTGCTGTTCACCGTGGACGTGAAGGTCTATGCCGAAACCGAGCAGCTCACCAATGCCATCAATCTGTGGAGAACGGAGGAGGCCAACGCGCCTGCTCCTGCTCCCAGCACCGATAATACTCAGACCGATACGCCTGCAGAAACGCCTGCCGGCGGGGAAGGTTAACGAAAGAAGGCTGAAATATGGCGAAAGACGTCGTATTCGAAAGTGAAAAATACATGCAGAGGCAGGAGGCGAAGCGCAAATGGCTTCCCCTTGCCGTTCTTGCGGCTCTCATCCTGCTGGCGGTCATCATCGCCCTGTTCGTGCGGGGCTCCCGCGGCGTTGTAAACCAGGGCGGGGAAGATACGCCTTACCCTTACAGCTGGAGCATAGACCGCAAGGGCGTGCTCAACCTGGAGATCGACCGGTCTGCTGCGCAGCAGTATACCTGGGCCGTTTCGGATTTCGATATCTCCGCCCTGGAGATCGAACGTCCGGAAAAGCAGCCGGAGGGCGTCAGCGGATTCCTCATCACCCCGAACGCGCCGGGCCGCTACATTACGGTCTTCTCGCTCGTCAACACGGAAGACCGCAGCGACTGCCTCTACGAATGGCGCTTCATAATGGATTCCGCCTCTGAGGTCGATGGAGAAAACGTCTCTGCCGGACCGCTGTCCGTTCTTTCCGCCAGCGGTATGGAACTGGGCGGCAAGAAGGGCAGTGCGGAGGGCGAAGCGGTCTCCTATACGGTCCACACGGATTCCGACGGCAACGTGACGGTGGAGATCCTCAATCCTCTCCAGGACAGCTTTGCCGCCGAAAGTGCTTCCGTAGTTTTGCAGGATCCGGACGAAGGCGACGTGGTCTCCGAGGAGATGCGGGGCGAAGAGGACGGCGGCCTGCCGCCGGAGACCCCGGCACCGCAGGAATCCATCGTCATCTCGGATCCGGCGGAGATAGAAGAACTGGTGGGCATGCCCTATGACGACTGGGTGGCGCTTCAGAAAGAGGAAGCGGCAGCCGCGGCAGAAGGGACCCCGGTCTACGACTATAACTGGACCGTCACTTCCGACAACGAGAATGCGGCAGTGCCCGCCGGCGTCTTCTTTACCGGCGGAACAGCCATCGCATCTCTGAATCCGGGAGCGGAGGACGGCAAAGCCGCCGTGAGCGTCCATAACGACATGCTGGGCCTGGAAGTCTATGCAGAGCTGGAGAACAGGGACGGGCGGCTGTCCGTCGTGTCCTACGGCAGCCGGTCCTACGAACCGGTCCTCCCTGAACTTCCTGAGGGAGCGGAGACCCTGCCGGAAGAGCCTGCTGAAGAAACGCAGGAACCTTAATGGCTTTTGAGGTAGCGAAATGTTCAAGAAACTGAAAGAAGATATCGGAACTGCGATCAGCGAACTGGATTCGAAACTCATCCTCCTGCATGTGGTGATCTATATCTTGACCGCTGTCATATTGGGATGCCTGTTCCGCTTCCTGTACGAAAACATCAGCGGCATCCTGGGCAACGACGGCTGGGTCTTCCGTTTCGGCCTGCTGATCGAACCCGCAACCTGGATCGTCGGTCTGCTGGCGGCATCGCTGCTGGCGGCGCTGTACATCATCAACGGAGGCTTCCGCCGAACAGGCGCCATCGGAAGAGGGCTGCTGGGCGGCAAAGGCGCCAACAAGGACGTCGTCATGGGATCCCTGGAAAACAGCCGTTTCCTGACGGATGAAGAACGGGACAAGTACTTCCCGCCCTTTACCTACGATACGCTGCCCGACATGAAAAAGGACGGCGTTCCTGCCCGGGCGGTCCTGGATAAGAAGGGGAATCTGGTCGGTAATTTTAAGCCCGGCGTCCATGCGCTGGTCATCGGTGCTACCGGTTCCGGTAAGACGACCACCTTCATCAACCCCATGATCCAGCTGATCGCGACGACGAACTGCGGTTCCTCCATGATCATGACGGACCCGAAGGGCGAACTGTTCGACCTCCACAGCCAGTACCTGAAGAGCAGGGGCTACAACGTACAGGTCCTGGACCTGCGCGACACCTACTCCTCCAGCCGCTGGAATCCCCTGGAGCCCATCTGGGATGCTTACCAGGAGTTTCTTGCGGCAGGCAGAGGCATACTGGCTCACACGGACTCCATGGCGAACTATCCGGAGCTGCGCCGCATGAACGGCGAGGCTGCAGAGGGCGAGCCCTGGGTGGAGTGGGACGGAAAGGCCTATCTGGACTTCGGCCACTGCAAGGACGACGTCTCCGTGGCGCGCCAGAAGATCTACGACGAGCTGTACGAGGATCTGAGCGACCTCATCGGCGGTCTCATCCCCATTCAGAACGAAAAAGACCCCCTCTGGGAAAGAGGCGCCCGCTCCATCGTCATGGCCACCGCCCTGGCGATGCTGGAGGACTCCGAAAACCCGGATCTGGGCATGACCAAGGAAAAATTCAATCTGTTTAACATAAACAAGGCTTTGGGAAACTCCGACAACAATTACGAGC
>JAGAHX010000036.1 GCA_017626845.1 Bacillota bacterium | reverse complement strand
TTGTGAAGGTCGAAGCGACGAAGTTCACGGAAGTGGGCTACGTTGGCAGAGACGTGGATTCCATGGTACGCGATCTGATGGAAGCTTCCATGCGGGTCACGAAGCAAAAGCACATGGATGAGAAATACGAGGCCGCAGCGCAGCTGGCCGAGGAGAAGATCATCGAAGCCATCATTCCAGGCAAGAAGAAGGCATCGGGGGAAACCGTCCGCGGGCCCTTCGATTTTCTGATGGGCAGAGGCACAGCGACCTATAACCAGACCTCCGAGAAGATCGAGGAGCACAAGGAACCCGTGGAGAACGAGACGCAGCTGGCCAGAGACCAGGTGCGCGAACAATTGCGGGCAGGCCTTCTGGAAGATCAGTACATCGAGATCGACGTGCAGGAGCAGCCCAAGGAGAACAATCTGGACGTGGCCCAGGGCGGCGTCATCAGCCTGGGCAGCATCTTCGGCGACGCCATGCCCAAGCGCACGAAGAAAAAGAACCTCAAGGTGAAGGAGGCCCGCAAGATCCTCACCGAGCAGGAGGCCCAGAACATGATCGACATGGACCGGGTCACCCAGGAGGCACTGGACAACTGCGAGCAGAACGGCATCATCTTTATCGACGAGATCGATAAGATCGCAGGAAGCGGCTATAAAGGGGGCGCTGACGTATCCAGAGAGGGCGTCCAGAGGGACATCCTGCCCATCGTGGAAGGCAGCGTCGTCAACACGAAGTACGGTCCCGTCAAGACCGACCACGTACTGTTTATCGGTGCCGGCGCATTCCATGTGAGCCGTCCCACGGACCTCATCCCCGAACTGCAGGGACGTTTCCCGATCCGCGTGGAGCTGGAGAACCTCACGAAGGAGGATTTCGTCCGCATCCTTACCGAGCCGGACAACGCGCTGCTGAAGCAGCACAAGGCGCTGCTGGAGACCGAAGGTGTGGAGATCGAATTTACCCCCGAAGCGGTGGACGAGATCGCCTCCATGGCGTTTATGGTGAACGAGCAGACCGAAAACATCGGCGCCAGAAGACTGCACACCATCATGGAGAAGCTGCTGGAGGACATCTCCTTCAACCTGCCCGACGAAAACACGAAGAACATTTCCATCACCCCCGAATACGTCCGGGAGAAGTTCGAAGAACAGATCCACGAGGACGATATCGACCGGTTTATCCTGTAAATGATACGGATCAAGGACGACGGCACTGTCGTCGAAAGAGAAGAATATAAAGCGATCCTGGTCGGCGTCTCCCTGGGCGAAGACATCTCCTATTCCCTGGAGGAACTGGAGGGCCTGGCGGAGGCGGCCGGCATCGAGACCCTGGGCGTCATGACCCAGAACGCGGAGAAGATCAACGCGGCCACCTACATCGGCAAAGGCAAGCTGGACGAGCTGGCGGAGCTGGTGCACAACATGGAGGCCGATCTTGTCGTGTTCAACGACGAGCTGTCCGGCATGCAGCTGCGCAACATCGAGGATGCCTGCGGCTGCCGGGTCATCGACCGGACGATCCTCATCCTGGACATTTTCGCCGACCGGGCCACCTCCATGGAGGGCAAACTCCAGGTGGAGCTGGCTCAGCTGCAGTACCGCATGCCGCGCCTTCTGGGCTTCGGCAAGTCTTTGTCGCGCCTTGGCGGCGGCATCGGCACGAGGGGACCCGGCGAAAAGAAGCTGGAGACGGACCGGCGCCACATTCAGCGGCGCATGGACGAGATCAAAAAGGAGATCGCAGAGGTCAAGGCCAACCGCAGCGTACAGCGCAGCAAGAGGCAGAAGTCCGGCCTTCCCGTAGCGGCGCTCGTGGGTTATACCAACGCCGGCAAATCTTCCATCATGAACCGCCTGCTGGCGGCTTCGGACAAGGCGGATAAGCAGGTGTTCGAAAAGGATATGCTGTTTGCGACCCTGGATACGGCCCAGCGGCTCATTACGCTGGACGACCGCTGCAGTTTTCTGCTGATCGACACCGTCGGGTTCGTCAGCAAATTGCCCCACGCCCTGGTGGACGCCTTCAAGGCGACGCTAGAGGAGGTGACGGAGGCGGATCTGCTGCTGCATGTGGTGGACGCGTCTTTCGAGGGCAGCGATTTTCAGCAGGGCGTGACCCGGGAAGTCCTCAAGAGTCTCGGCGCGGACGGCAAGCCGTCCCTGACGATATACAACAAGATCGACCTGGTGGATCCGGCAGAACTGGCGGAAAAGCAGCTTTCCTCGGGAAAGGACAGCTGTTTTGTGTCCACGAAGACCGGGAAAGGGTACGACGAGCTGATCACACGCATCCGCAGCGAGCTGTTTTCGGATCTGCAGAAGGTGCAGCTCCTCGTTCCCTACGACAAAGGCAGCGTCGTATCGGCGATCCTTGCGAAGACGATGCCCTACGAGACGAAATACGAAGAAAACGGTACGCTCCTGACGGTCGACTTAAACGAAGAGGACCGGGGACGCTACCGGGAGTTTATTCTGGCATGATACGCTACACCACCGTCGCAAAGGAAGCGGAAGCGGAACAGACCATCGACCGGTCCCGCTTTATCGCCCATATCGCACCCGTCTATTCCAAGGAGGAGGCCGACGCCTACATCGCGTCTGTACGGGCTAAATACAAGGATGCCACCCATAACGTCCCGGCTTTTATCGTGGGCGAAAAGAGCGAACTGAAGTGGACTTCCGACGACGGGGAGCCCCAGGGCACTTCCGGCCCGCCCATGCTGCAGATGATGGAGAGGGAAGGGCTCACCAATCTCGTGTGCGTGGTCACGCGGTATTTCGGCGGCATTAAGCTCGGCACCGGCGGCCTGGTGCGCGCCTATACCTCCAGCGCGAAGCTTGCTCTGGAGACGGCGGGGGTGCATTCCGTGCGGGACGTCTCTAAAATTGTCGTAAACGTGCCCTACACGCTGCTGGGAAAGCTGCAGAATCTGGAAAAGAGCGAACCGTTTGCGATCGTCGATACGGTCTACACGGACCTCGTCTGCCTGCATTTGTCCATGCACCGGGAAGACGAGGAACGCATCCGTGCGATCCTGATGGAAGTGAGCTCCGGCAGCGCGCAGATCCTTCAGACAGAGCATACCGTAGAATGATTTTTTCTGCGGACAATACGAGGGACAGGGCCATGCAAAGTGGGTAAACACAAGGGCTTGGGGGGATGTCCTGCGGGAGGATAATAAAAAAATCGAAAACTTCTCAAATTTGCTGTTGACATACAGGTTTTTTATCTGTATAATTCATAACTGTGCCGAGCAGAAAGGCAGAGCACAAACGTGGGCGTATAGCTCAGCTGGGAGAGCATCTGCCTTACAAGCAGAGGGTCGTAGGTTCGAGCCCTGCTACGCCCACCACACATTGCGGCCCGGTAGTTCAGTTGGTTAGAATGCCAGCCTGTCACGCTGGAGGTCACCGGTTCGAGCCCGGTTCGGGTCGCCAACTACCAAGAAGATAGTGGCTTTGCCACTATCTTCTTAAAACCTGAAAATTACATAGCGTTTTGCTGGCGTGGCTCAATGGCAGAGCAGCTGATTTGTAATCAGCAGGTTGTTGGTTCGACTCCGATCGCCAGCTCCAAACTTTTGTGGAGGGATTCCCGAGTGGCCAAAGGGGGCGGACTGTAAATCCGTTAGCTGAGCTTTCGATGGTTCAAATCCATCTCCCTCCACCATTTATTTTATGCGGAAGTGGCTCAGGGGTAGAGCATCGCCTTGCCAAGGCGAGGGTCGCGAGTTCGAATCTCGTCTTCCGCTCCAATCTGCGGATGTAGTTCAATGGTAGAACTTCAGCCTTCCAAGCTGATAGCGTGAGTTCGATTCTCATCATCCGCTCCATTTAGCAGCCGGTCTACGCAGCCGGCATATCGTGGGCTCATAGCTCAGTTGGATAGAGCAACGGTCTTCTAAACCGTGTGTCGGAGGTTCGAATCCCCCTGGGCTCACCAATCTTCAGTGGGGTATAGCCAAGCGGTAAGGCAACGGACTTTGACTCCGTCATGCGTAGGTTCAAATCCTGCTACCCCAGCCATTGCGACCCATTAGCTCAGGCGGTAGAGCACTTGACTTTTAATCAAGGTGTCCCGAGTTCGAGTCTCGGATGGGTCACCAAAAAAGTTAAATGAACCTACGATACGGAGAGGTGTCCGAGCGGTTTAAGGAGCTAGTCTTGAAAACTAGTGATGCAGCAATGCACCGTGGGTTCGAATCCCACTCTCTCCGCCAAAGCCTTTCCGCAACCCACAAAGAAGATCAACATTTTTTCAGCACGGAGAAGTACTCAAGTGGCTGAAGAGGACGGTTTGCTAAACCGTTAGGGTTCGATTACGGGCCGCATGGGTTCAAATCCCATCTTCTCCGCCATATTTTGTGGCTAGTGTGACATACACCTGAAGGGACCGAATACAGGGGTATAGCTCAGTTGGTAGAGCAGCGGTCTCCAAAACCGCGTGCCGAGGGTTCAAGTCCTTCTGCCCCTGCCAAATTCTTTCGGGGTGTAGCGCAGTTTGGTAGCGCATCTGCTTTGGGAGCAGAGGGCCGCAGGTTCAAATCCTGTCACCCCGACCACGGAATCCGGGCCCTTAGCTCAATCGGTTAGAGCATCCGGCTCATAACCGGCAGGTTCTGGGTTCAAGTCCCGGAGGGCCCACCACAAAACTTCATATGCCCAGGTAGCTCAGTCGGTAGAGCAGTAGACTGAAAATTTACGTGTGGCTGGTTCGATTCCGGCCCTGGGCACCAAAACACCGCAGCAATGCGGTGTTTTTCTTTTATCCGCAGCGGTTTTTCCGTGTTAGAATAAAGGAAAGAAAAGAGAGGACTTTTTTCTATGCTGAACCACCGAATCATCTATATGGGTGTTTCTTGCTGCACGGGATCCCCGGTGACGGCCCCTGTGCAGCTGCGCGGATAGCGACACCGTCTCCGATGGATCCTTCACAGATTTCCTGCAGCGCAGCAGATCGGAGAGGATCCCATGAACAAACATTTCCGTAACTATGTCATCTTCTGGGCAAGCCAGTCTGTTTCCCAGCTCGGAAGCAGCATGAAGGCCTTCGCCCTCATTCTCTGGCAGTACATGCAGACCCGTTCCGCCATGGCGGTGGCTCTGATGTCGTTCTGCAACTATACGTCTTATGTGCTGCTCAGTACCGTTTCGGGCAGCATCGTCGACCGTCACAATAAAAAGACGGTCATTTTGCTTTCCGACAGCGCGGCGGCAGCCGCAACTCTTCTCATTTTTCTGTTGACCCGCACAGGGTCTTTGCACACCTGGCACGTCTGCGCCGCAAACGCTTGGATCGGTGCAGCGGCAGCGTTTCAGTCCCCGGCTTCTTCCGTCGTCATTGGAAAACTCGTTCCGGACGAAAAACTGGCGAATGCCGGCGGCATGGCTTCTTTCTCTCAGAATCTCGTTCTCGTGCTGGCTCCCATACTGGCGTCTGCCTTGTTCGGCTTCGGTTCTCTAAGCGCCGTCGTGCTGCTGGATCTGTGCAGTTATGGGATCTCATGCCTCGTCTTGCTGTGTTTCGTCCATATCCCGTCCGATGATCGGATCGACCCGAAACAGACGCACCTTTTGCCGGTTTTTCGGAAGGACTTGCTTTCCTGAAGACACATCGCGGACTTCTCATCCTCGTGCTCATGATGGCCTGCATGAACTTCCTGTCGCGCATTACGTACGAAAACACGCTTTCGCCGATGATCCTGGCCAGAAGCGGCGGCAACACGGCTGCATTGGGCCTGGTGAATGCGGTGCTGGGGGCAGCGGGCATCGCAGGCGGACTGCTGGCCTCCGCGGGCCTGTTTTCGAAAGAACCCGTGCGCATGGTATTCTGGTCTGCGGGGTTTTCCTTCCTGTTTGGCGACATCCTGATGGGCCTGGGCCGTAACGTCTTCGCCTGGTGCCTTGCCGGAGCCTTTGCCAGCCTTCCCATCGCCTTCGTCATGGCAGGGCAGAACGTCATCCTGTACCGGACGATCCCCGAAGAGATGCAGGGCAGGGTGTTCGCTGTGCGCAATGCGATCCAGTACGGGACGATCCCGGCAGGGATCCTGCTGGGCGGCGCTTTGGCAGACTATGTGTTTGAACCGTTCATGGCAGGGTCATCGGCATTGGCACAGATGCTGCAGCATCTGGTCGGCAGCGGCACGGGCTGCGGCATGGCCGTGATGTTCCTTTGTACGGGGACGATCGGCGCCTGCTTCAGCTTTCTTGCCTACCGGCAAAAGTCGATACAGGCCATGCGCAAGCGGTGTTTTTCCCCGCCTGTGATAAAATAGAAAAGACTTAAGAAATTCTTAAACACTTGCCCTGTTTTTTCTTAAACGCGGAATGCGTAGAATAGAGACCAGAAAGGGGTACTTATGTATAACATACTCATCTGCGACGACGATAAGGATATCGTGAATGCGTTAAAGATCTACCTGACGGATCCGCAGTACCGGCTGCTTACGGCTTATAACGGGCTCGAGGCGCTGGAAACGGCGGAAAAGGAGGATCTCCACCTGGTGCTCATGGACATCATGATGCCCCAGATGGACGGGATCTCGGCCATGGTCAAGCTGCGGGAGAAGAGCAACGTTCCCGTCATCCTGATCACGGCCAAAGGGGAGGATTCCGACAAGATCTTAGGCCTTAACGTCGGCGCAGACGACTACATTACCAAGCCTTTCAATCCTGCGGAGGTCACGGCGCGGGTACGGGCCGCCATCCGGCGCTATACGCAGCTGGGGGCAGGGACCGCCCGTCCGAAGACCTTGCGGGTCGGGGGACTGGAGATGGACGACGAAGCGAAGCAGGTCTGCTCGGACGGGGAAGAGATCGCTCTGACCCCGAAGGAGTACGAGATCTTAAAGCTTCTGATGGCATCGCCGGGCAAGGTCTTCTCTCCGCGGGACATCTATAAGCGCGTTTGGGAAGAGGATCCGTTGGGGGCGGACAGCACCGTCGCCGTGCACATAAGGCATCTGCGGGAAAAGATCGAGATCGATCCCGCACACCCGAGATACCTGAAGGTCGTATGGGGACAGGGCTATAAGATCGAAGAATGGAAGGATTCGTATTGACGGCTATCCTGGCATTTCTCGCAGAATGGATAAGGGGTTTTGAAGATGAAGAATAACAAATTATTGAGCAGCACGCCGCTGAAGGCGTTTGTCTTTTTAGCGGCTTTGGTCCCGGCTGTGATCGGTGTGGACAGGGGGATGCATATCGTACTGTTTCCGAACGATGCGCAGACGACAAACTGGTATCTGCAGATCGCGGGCTGCATCGCAGTCTATGCGCTCTGCCTTGTGTATCTGCTGGCGGCCAGCGGACACAAAGCGCCGGAAGGGGATGTTAAGCCCGGCTGGGGCACGAAAGTGCCCTTCGACCTGCTCTTCGCAGTCGGGTTCGGCGCGGGAGCAGCGTTGGTCGCCATGTTCGCGGAATTCTACTGGTATGTGGATTGGGCTGCGTTCGAACGCGACCCGCAGCAGTTCTGGAACGTCATGTACGCCGCCTACGGCGTGGGCGCGGCGTGTCTCGCCATCCTGCAGGGCGTGCTGATGAGCTTCGCTCTGCGGGTCAAACTGGGCGGCTGGTGGAAGAATACGGTCGTGTGGCAGCTGCTGGTGCTGGCCTGGCATTTCCTGAAATGGGCCGCCTGCTGGTGCTGGCGGGGCTTAAAGGCCCTGGGAAGAGGCATCCGGCGCGTATTGGCCGCGATCGGCCGCTTCCTGCGGGACATCCCCCTGGTCTGGAAAGGACTGCTGGTGATCGGCGGGATCTGCGTTATCGAGTTTTTCGCCTTCCTGGTCCTTTACGACCATGGAGAGCTGCTTATCTTCTGGTTTATCGAACACCTCGTCCTGGTTCCTGTGCTGCTGTACGCGCTCATCCAGATGCGCAAGCTCCAAAAAGGTGCCCGCGCGCTGGCGGAAGGGGACCTGTCCTACAAAGTCGATACGTCCCGCATGATCTGGGATTTCAAGAAGCATGGGGAAGATCTCAACAGCCTGGCCGTAGCTTCCGCGAAAGCTGCGGATGCAAAACTGAAGAGCGAACGTTTTAAGACAGAACTCATCACCAATGTGAGCCACGACATCAAGACGCCGCTCACGTCCATCATCAACTATTCGGACCTGATCGGAAAAGAGGAGCCCGGCAGCGAAAAGATCGCGGAATATGCGGACGTGCTGAAGCGCCAGTCCGAAAAACTCAAGCGGCTGCTGGAAGACCTCATCGAAGCTTCCAAGGCTTCCACCGGCAACCTGGACGTGCATCTTACGCCCTGCGATGCCGCTGTGCTGGTCACCCAGGCGGAAGGGGAGTATCAGGAGAAACTGGACGCTGCGGGGCTCACCCTCGTCGCGAAAAAGCCGGAAGACCCGCTGTACATCCTGGCGGACGGCCGCAGGCTTTGGCGGGTGTTCGACAACCTGATGAACAACGTCTGCAAATATTCCCAGAGCGGCACCCGCGTGTACCTTACCCTGGAAAAGCAAGGCAGCGATGCGGTGTTCACCTTCCGCAATACGTCCCGGGAGGAACTTAACGTGACCCCGGAAGAGCTGATGGAACGCTTCGTGCGCGGCGACAGTTCCCGCAGCACGGAAGGGAGCGGCCTTGGTCTTTCCATCGCCCGCAGCTTTACGGAGCTGCAGAACGGAACGATGGAACTGGACATCGACGGCGATCTGTTTAAGGTCATCCTGCGGTTTGCCGCACTGTAAAACAAAATAGCAGTTTGCAGCCTCCTGTTATCGTGGTATGATAAGTATGAATTGTATGACTATATCAGGAGGTTTTGTTATGCAGTATCCGGAAGGAAAATATGCTTGGACCGTCACGGTCGGCACGAAGGGACAGATCGTCATTCCGAAGGAAGCCCGGGAGATCTTTGGCATTCAGCCCGGCGATCACCTCATCCTGCTGGGCGATACGGCGCGGGGCATCGCGATCCCGCCGAAGGAATCCTTCGATTTCTGGTTCACGCAGACGCTTGGCAAGGAGGCAGACAAATGAAGATCGCATGGTTCTGCATCCCGGCGCACGGGCATACGAACCCGACGCTGGGCCTTGTAAAAGAGTTGACGCAGGCGGGGCACGAGATCTGGTACTTTTCCTTCGAACAGTTCCGGGCAAAGATCGAGGCGGCCGGCGCCCATTTTATCGCCTGCGACGGCTACGATTTCGACATGGAAGACAAGGAGAACGGCGCGCGGGTCGGCAAGGACAAGGCCTTTGCTACAGAACTGCTCGTGAGCGCCACGCTGGCGCTGGATGAGATGGCGGCGGAGCAGATCGCCCGCATTCAGCCCGATCTGGTGGTTTCTGATTCCGTAGCGTTCTGGGGCAAACTGACCGCCATGAAGTACGGGCTACCGTACGTCTGCTCCACCACGACATTCGCGTTCAACCGCTACTCTGCCGCCTATTTGAAAGAGGTCCACTTCGACATCGCGAAGATGCTGCTTTCCATGCCGAAGATCAATAAACAAATAAAGCGGCTGCGGGAGAAGGGCTATCCGGTGAAAGGGCTTTTGGATATCGTGCAGAACGACAATGACACGAACACCATCGTCTACACGTCGAAGGAATTCCAGCCCCGCAGTGAGACGTTTTCGGACCGGTATCATTTTATCGGACCGTCCATCCGCCCCGTGCAGACGCCGGTGGAAAAGACGGCGGAAAAGACCATCTACATCTCCATGGGAACGGTGGATAAAGACGAAGGATTTTACCACCGCTGCATCGAAGCCTTCCGCGATACGGACTATCAGGTGATCCTGTCCATGGGTCAGAATCGCGAGCAGTTTTCGGATCTGCCGGGCAACATCCATGCGTATCCAACTGTCGACCAGATGGCCGTGCTGTCCATCGCCGACTGCTTCGTGACCCACTGCGGCATGAATTCCGCATCGGAAGGCCTGTATTTCGAAGTACCCCTCGTGCTGTTCCCGCAGACGCCCGAACAGGACGCTGTGGCAAAACGCACGGAAGAGCTGGGCGCCGGTCTGCGCTTGACCGATACGTCTGCCGAAGGCATCCGCAGGGCCGTCGAGACCGTCCTGAACGATCCATCCTATCAGCAAGCCGCTCAGGAGATCTCCGCGGGATTTAAAAGATGCGGGGGTTATAAAGAGGCGAGAGAATTTATCGAGTCTTTGCAGCCCGCCGGGGAGGGTGGCTTTCGCCGCAAATTATGATTTGACCACCGCAATATGCCTTCTTTTTAAGGGTTTTGTGTGGCTCTTCTTTCGAACAATAAAAAAGACACCATTTTCGAGGCGTTTTCACTTCAAAAATGGTGTCTTTTTCAATGTTCTAGAAATGTGCACCGCTCTCAGGGTCACGCAAAAGAGCACACGGCACGGACCGCTATTTCTTAAAATCCGGCCCCAGGTCGCCGGCCATGTAGTGCTTGCGGCACAGGGATACATACATGTCGTTGCCGCCCACGACCAGCTGGGCGCCTTCTTTCAGCATGTTGCCGTTCTCGTCGACTCTGGCCACCATGGTCGCCTTGCGGCCGCAGTGGCAGATGGTCTTGATCTCCTCGATCTTGTCCGCATACAGCAGCAGATAGTGGCTGCCTTCGAACAGCTCGTTGCGGAAGTCGTTCTTCAGCCCGTAGGTGAGCACCGGGCAGTTGTAGTCATCCACGACGTGGGCCAGCTCCAGCACCTGGTGTTTCTTGAGAAACTGGCATTCATCGATCAGCATGCAGTCGATGTGCTGCTGCGCCTCATATCTCTTGTACAGCTCCAGCAGGTCTTCGTCGCCGGAGATGGCGATCGCATCCCGGGAGATGCCGATGCGGCTGGTGATCTTTCCCACGCCGTAGCGGTCATCGAAGGACGGCGTCAGCACCAGCACGTGCTTGCCTCTCTCTTCGTAGTTATATGCGACTTTCAGTAATTCTATAGATTTTCCCGCGTTCATCGTGCTGTAGCGGTAGTATAGCTGAGCCATGACAAAATCTCCTCTTTTCTTTAATCCTTTTGATTATAGCACAAACATCCCTGCCAGGTGCCGCGGCGTTTGAACTCCTGCTGGATGGCCCGCAGCACCGCCCGTTTGTCACCGGTCCAAAGGGGAGCGATCAGGTCCGCCCGGGGCGCGTCCCCGGTGACCCGGTGCACGGTAATGTCTGCGGGAAGTCTCTCCAGGACATCGCAGACCAGAGCGACGTATTCCTCTCTGCTGAGGACGGGGAAGGGGTCTTTCTGATAGGCTTTTCCCATGACAGTCCCCTCCATCAGGTGCAGCATGTGCAGCTTGATCCCGAAGGGATGAAAGGAAGCGGCGTATTCCGCCGACGCCAGGACCTGCCGTTTATCTTCGCCGGGAAGGCCCAAAATCAGGTGAATGACGGTTTTTATCCCGCGGGTCGATAAATTCCTCATCGCATCTTCGAAATCGGTGTTTTTCCAGCAGCGGTTGAACCGGTCAGCCGTCGCCTCATTTGCGGTCTGCAGGCCCAGCTCCACCCAGAGAAACGTCTTCTTGTTAAACTCCGAAAGCAGGTCCAGCACATCCTCCGGCAGGCAGTCCGGCCGGGTGGCGACGGCGAGGCCCACGCATCCCGGCTGGGCCAATGCATCTTCCCAGAGGCTGCGCAGCCTTTCCACGGGGGCATAGGTCCCCGTAAAGTTCTGAAAATAGGCGATATACTTCGTGTCTTCCGGCCATTTGGAGGACAGCTGCCGCATCTGTTCCGCAACAGGTCCCGTAAACCGGCCGCTGCCGTCCTCGTTGCAGAACGTGCATCCGCCGGTGCCCTTGCTGCCGTCCCGGTTCGGGCACGTAAAGCCGCCGTCCAGCGACAGCTTTGCGATGCGGCAGCCGAAAAGGCGTTTCAGATAGGGGCCTATGGCGTTGTAGTGCAGACTTCCGAAAGTATTCTCCATATGGTATAATAAAATATTGGTAAAGGAGGCTCTATGGAACAGAAAACAAAGAAAACTCTGCTGCTCCATGCCTGCTGCGGACCCTGCAGCAGCGCCTGTTTAGAGCGCCTTTATCCGGATTACGACATTACGGTCTTTTATTACAATCCGAACATCACGGACGAAGGGGAATACCGCATGCGCGAAGAGGAATTGAAGCATTTCCTGCAGCGCTGGCAGCCGGAGGGGGTGCCCACGGGCATCACTGCACAGTCCGGCCGGTACGATCCCCAGGAGTATTATACCTGCGTCAAAGGGCTCGAGCAAGAACCCGAGGGCGGCGCCCGCTGCCGGGCATGCTTCCTGCTGCGGCTGGAAGAAACGGCGAAACAGGCGGCGCAGCAGGGCTTCGACGCCTTCGATACGACGCTGTCCGTAAGTCCCTATAAAAACTCTAAAGTGCTGGCGGAGATCGGCCGCAGCCTCGCCGCGAAGTACGGTGTGGAATACCTGGAGGGCAACTATAAAAAGCAGGACGGCTACCGCCGGTCCATCGAATTATCCAGGGAGTACGGCCTGTACCGCCAGGATTACTGCGGCTGCGAATTCTCCAAGGCGGAAGCGGAGGCGAGAAGGGCTGCGAAGGCCGCAGCAAGAGCGGTGGAGGCGGCGAAGTGACCTACGTATCCGTCGTCGTCGACAACAACACGAACGCTACGGACGAGCTGTACACCTACCGCTGGGATCTTCCCGGACAGGAACCCTGTGCCGGCTGCAAGATCATCGTTCCGTTCTCGATCCACGACCGCAGAACGGAAGGCTACGTGGCGAAAGTCCTGAACGAGGCCCCTGCCGGGGTCAAGCGCTTTAAGAACGTGCTGGAAACGCTTCCGGAGGAAGGGCTCACCAGGGAGGCCATGGAAACGGCCCTCTGGATGAAGAGCCGCTACGTCTGCCGCTACATCGAAGCGGTGAAGTGCTTTCTGCCGGGCAATACCCAGGCCAAACGGAAGACGAAGGATCCTTTCGCTGGGATCGAGGAGACCCCGGAAGAGCCGAAGGATCTGAACGCAGATCAGAAAAAGGCGCTGGATGCCATCGCATCGGCCATCGGAGAGCAGCGCAACGGCAATTTTCTGCTGTTCGGGGTCACCGGCTCCGGAAAGACCGAAGTGTATCTGCAGGCCATGGAACGGGTCCTGCAGCAGGGCAGACAAGGCATCGTGCTGGTGCCGGAGATCTCCCTGACGCCCCAGACCGTAGGCCGGTTCGTAAACCGCTTCGGGAAGGCCCGCATCGCCGTGCTGCACAGCAAACTGACGCCGGCCCAGAAAAGCGTGGAATACGGCAAGATCCGAAGAGGCGAGGTGGACGTCGTGATCGGCGCCCGCTCTGCGGTGTTCGCGCCGTTCGATAAGCTGGGCCTCATCGTGATTGACGAGGAACACGAAAGCTCCTATAAATCCGAAAGCGGGGCAAAATACGACGCCATGGAAGTGGCTATGAAGCGGGCGAAAGCCCACGGCGCCGCGCTGGTGCTGGGAAGCGCCACGCCTTCGGCGACCGACTTTTACCGCAGCGAACAGGGCATCTTCCAGCGGCTGGATCTTCCGCTCCGCTACAAC
Source organism: Bacillota bacterium (assembly GCA_017626845.1). Taxonomy (GTDB): domain Bacteria; phylum Bacillota; class Clostridia; order Peptostreptococcales; family Anaerovoracaceae; genus RUG11894. Next base: position 2,454 of record JAGAHX010000036.1, on the reverse strand, counting down.
CGGGTGCCCCTGCCCAGGGTCCGCACCGTGGATATGCGCGAAGAAGTAAAGGCGGGCAACCGCAGCCTGTTCTCCAAGGAACTGGCGGATGCGCTGGAACTGACCCTGGCGGAAAAGAAGCAGGCCATCCTGTTTTTGAACCGCAGAGGCTATTCCTCCTTCGTTTCCTGCCGGGAATGCGGCTATGTGCCCCGGTGTCCGGAATGCGGCATCTCGCTCACATACCACAAGGAGGAGGGCGCCCTGGTCTGCCATTACTGCGGCAGAAAAGAGGCGGTCCCCAGGGTGTGTCCGACCTGTAAAAGCAAGATCATCGGGCGTTTCGGCGCCGGCACCGAACAGGTGGAGGAGAAAGCCCGGGAACTGTTCCCCGAAGCGAAGATCGAACGGCTGGATCTGGACGCGGTGCGCAAGAAAGGCAGCCTGGAGGGCATCTTAAAGCGCTTTGCGGACGGCAGGACCGATATCCTCATCGGCACCCAGCTCGTAGCCAAGGGGCTGGACATCGCCAACGTGGCGCTGGTGGGGATCATCTCCGCAGACGTTACCCTCAACATTCCGGATTACCGCAGCGGCGAGCGCACGTTCCAGTTGGTGACCCAGGCAGCAGGCCGGGCCGGCCGGGGGGACGAGCAGGGCGAGGTGATCATTCAGACCTACAGTCCCGAGAGTGCCGTCATTCAGGCGGCCGCCGACCAGGATTACCGCAGCTTCTACGAGCGGGAGATCGTTATCCGCGAAGCGGCTCTGTACCCGCCGTTTTCGGACCTGTTCCGCTTCGTCGTTTGGGACGAGGACGAAAACCGGGCCATGGACAGCGCGTCCCGGACGGCAGCCTGGCTCCGCAAGGCCCTCTCTTCGGACTATATCGTGATGGGACCTTCCGCGGCACCCATCGCAAAGCAATCCGGCATGACCCGCTATCAGGTGATCGTCAAGGCGCCTGCCGGAAAGCGGAAGGAATGCAGCGCGGCTGCCGCGAGGCTCCGCAAGGTCTTCGAAGAGGAAAAGTCCGCAGCGAAACTGCTGACCATGGATATCAATCCATTCTCATTCATATAAGCTAAATCTAAAGAAAACCGGAGGAAACAATGGCATTAAGAAATATCGTAACCGATGAAGATCCATCCCTGAAGAAGAAATCGAGACCCGTTACGGAAGTGACGGACCGCATCCGCATCCTGGTGGAAGACATGATCGAGACCATGCGGGCCGCGGACGGCGTAGGGATCGCCGCACCCCAGGTGGGCGTGCTGCGCCGCATCCCTGTCGTAGAGGTGGAAGACCTGTACGTGCTCATCAACCCGGTCATCACGGAGCGGGAAGGCGACCAGTTCAACGAGGAGGCCTGCCTGTCCGTTCCCGGAAGAGCGGGCAAAGTCCACCGTCCCACCCGCGTCGTGTGCGAAGCGATGGATCTGGACGGAAACATGCAGCGCTACGAGGTGGAAGGCCTTACCGCCGTCTGCTTCTGCCACGAGATCGACCACCTGGACGGCATCCTCTACACCGATAAGGCCGAGGAGATCCGCTCTACGGAAGGCGATTACGAAGAAGAGGACGAAGAATAATGAAGATCGTCTACATGGGCACGCCGGATTTTGCGGTGCCTGCCCTGGAAAAGATCGCGGCGCAGGGCTGGGAGATCCCTCTCGTGGTCACGAAACCGGACCGGCCCGCCAGCCGCGGCCATAAGATCCAGCAGTGCGACGTAAAGAAAAAGGCGCTGGAGCTGGGTCTCGCGGTGGAATCCCCGGAAAGGGTGAAGAACAACCCGGAATTTGCGGCAAAACTGCAGGCCATCGCCCCGGATCTTATCGTGGTGGCGGCTTACGGAAAAATTCTGCCCAAGGAGATCCTGGATATTCCGAAGTACGGATGCATCAACATCCACGGCTCGCTGCTGCCCAAATACAGAGGCGCGGCGCCCATCCAGCGTTCGGTCCTGGCCGGTGACCCCGAGAGCGGCGTCACGATCATGTACATGGCTGAAGAATGTGATGCCGGCGACATGCTGGCTCAGAAGGCTATTCCCATCGCCGGAAAGACTTCGGAACAGGTATTCGAAGAGCTGTCGGTGCTGGGTGCGGATCTTCTTGTCGACTGTTTACCGAAAATCATTTCCGGTGAACTGAAAGGCGTTCCCCAGGATCCGTCCCGGGCGACCCACGCGGCCATGATCGCCAAAGAAGAAGGCAAGATCGACTGGAACCGGAGCGCAAAGGCCCTGGAATCCCACGTTCTTGGCATGTACAGCTGGCCCATCGCCTTTACGTCCCTCAACGGAGAAGTCTTTAAGATCCATGCCGCACGGGCGACGGAGCGAAAAACGAAGGCAACTCCCGGCACCGTGGTGTCCGCTGGCAAGGAAGGCATCGGCGCCGCCTGCGGAGACGGCTGTGTTCTGCTACTCCAGAAAGTGCAGCTCCCGGGCAAAAAGGCCATGGATGCAGG